>JAFGCX010000010.1:0-300000 GCA_016932415.1 Candidatus Krumholzibacteriota bacterium | reverse complement strand
TGTATAGTACTTCCCACTTCGACATCAAGAAGCGGAACCTTGATATTATCTTCAGGTTTCACTGTAAATTGTTTGCCAGCCAGATCAATGACTGCGTACACTATTCCTGACCTCCTGTAATTCCAAAACAGACCTTGATAAATAACAAACGGCCCGCCGCAAGTCAAGAGCAAAGTTGACAATAATATAGATTCCCCGCCCGGCAGCGTGGCGCCGATAATAATTGTCAACCGGGTGATGATCGTGTAGAATCTGCGTCTTATGAAGTCATCTACACGTCAGGCCGATGAGGAGGATGCGCGATGTCGGAAAGAATGATAAAGCAGTTCATGGAGATGGTACAGATAGAAAGCGAATCGGGTAATGAAGCTGAGATGATGGATTACCTCTATAAAGAATTCAAAAGTATGGGAGCCGAAGCGACAAAGGACGCGTACGGCAACCTCGTGGCGAAATTTCCCGAAAAAGGCTGCACGGGAAAGGATCCGATCCTGCTTTCCTGCCACGCCGACACGGTAATGCCCGGCAAAGACATCAAACCGGTCCTCAAAGATGGAGTGATACGTTCCGAGGGGGATACTATTCTCGGCGCCGACGACAAGGCGGGGATCGCCGAGATGATCGAAGCTCTGAGAGTAGCCAGGATCCATCCGCCGGTAGAAGTCGCGATCAGCCGCCAGGAGGAAGTCGGTCTTCTCGGCGTGAAAAATCTCGATTTTTCGCTGATAAGCGCCAGAATGGGGTTTCTTCTCGATAACGACACTCTCGACACTATCGTGATCGGCGGACCTTCGTATTTTGCCATCGACGTCAATATCAGGGGCAAGGCTGCGCACGCCGGGATGGAGCCGGAAAAGGGTATCAACGCCATCCAGGCGGCTGCAAGGGCTATTGCCGCTCTGAGACTCGGAAGGCTCGACGCCGGAACGACGGCGAACGTCGGCGTGATAAAAGGCGGCCTGATCAGAAATGGCGTCCCCGACAGCGCATCCTTCCTTGCCGAATGCAGGAGCCTCGACCATGACAAAGGCCAGAAACTCGCCGACGAGATGGTAGGGATCATACATGAAGAGATCGAACGGTCAGGGGCGAGTGCAGATATCATAGTGGACAACCTCTGCAAGGCGGTCGATATCCCCGACGATTCATTGACTGTCGAGATATCGAAAAAAGCGCTCAAGACGGTGGGCGTGGACGCGAAAACGACCTTCATCACCGGTTTCACCGACGCTTCGATCTACAATAATATGGGGATCGAAATGGCTGTCATCGGCATCGGGGCGCAGCTCGAACATTCTACAGACGAGCATATCAGGGTCGAAGATATGGAGAAGGCGCTGAAGATGATAATCGAGATATTAAGGATCTGTTCGGAGTAGAGCTTCCTGCTCCATCCATCTGATAAGCGACCTGAGGTTTTCTTTCTTCCTGCCCGCTCCGGTCCGGTCAAGGACCTTCTTTAAGGCAACGAGGATTGCTCTGTCAAGAGCTTCGCCTTCCGGGACTTCTATGTCGGGAATAACTCCTGTTCCTTCCCAGTTTGTACCAGTAATCGGATTGACCGAATTCCCTATTGATATCTGCACGAGGATCGCATCCTTTACGATCATCACGTCGACAGGGTGGGCGCCTCCCTTAGTCCTCTCACCCACTATTGTCGCCCTGCCGAGATGCTTCATCGTATAGCTGAAATCCTCTGCCGCGGAGAAGGTCTTCGGACCGGTCAGTATATAGAGGTCGATTTCGGGGAGCCGTTTGCCTGGAAGGTATGGAAGAGTCCACGACTGTTCAATCGAATCGGTGCGGCGGTAATAGATCCCGGTAAGCTGGACCTTGCGTGACGAGAAAAAATATGATGAAAGTACGGCACCGACTCCTCCACCTCCACCTCGGTTATCACGCAGATCTATTATTATAGCGTCGGTCGCGCCAAGGCGCCCGATAGCTCCTACCACCTTCTCGCAGGCTTCATCGGCCCGGGAGAAATAATTCAGCTTTATGTAACCGAGGTTCCCGTCAAGGATATCGATTGCCTGGAAGCCGAAATTCGCCTGCCTGTCCCTTTCGAGGTGCGCCAGTTCGATCTTCTCGATCTCGTCGTCAGGCAGAAGTCCTTTCCTCGCCGCCACTTCCTTCGCCTCTTCGGGGCTGTGGAAGACGAATACATGCCTGTCATGACAGATATCCCTCAGATCAGAGGTGACCTCATCGCAGAACTCCCTTACATCATCAAAGGCGTCGTACCTTCCCTCCCTGTCGAGCATCCTGATACGCGCAGCCATCATCTCCCCAGTGGAGGAAAAAACATAGAAGTCCTTCATATACAGGGCGACTTTATCGATCACCTCTTTCCTCACCGCAGCATCGATCCTCGGCGGATCAGTACCTGCAGATCGATCTCCTCCATTGCCGGCTCCAGCACCATGAGCTTTAGAATAACGGGGCGATACTGACACTGTCATAGCGGCCAGGATAAGGAGCAAGGCTCGGCCCGCGCTGCAACGGATGCCGGATATCATCTTATCACTTCCCCTTCCAGGCAGGTATTGATCGCGTACCTGCATCTACTTCGTCTCCTATTCCGGTTGCCGGACCGATGCTTTTTCTCATCGTGAAGAAGAGTACCGACGCCGAAGCAGCGACGCAGATAAAAAGGATTATCGCGGACCCGGTATGGCCAAGGATAAGCCGGCCTGTCCCGATGAGAGTCCCGAAGGTCATGACGAGGCCGGCGAGTATGTTGGACAGGCTCCGTAACCCTCCCTTGATCGACAGCCTTTTTCCTTCGAAACCATTGAGCGGCGATGTGTATATCTTTTTCCATCCTACACCTCCCGGCCTTACCTTCCCATAGAACCGGGCAAGGTTCTTTTCACCGACCGGCCTGGTCAGAAAGGTGGCGCCTATCCATACGACGATGGAAAGCCCCGCCGTAAGGGCGGTCGAGTATGGAAAAGCAAGCCACGCGGCCCCTTCGAGACCAGGGCGGCGCCCCAGGAGAGCGAAGATGAATGTCGTTGCCATCGCCGTCGCCATCGCCGCTATCTCCGACCAGGCGTTGACTCTCCACCAGTACCATCTTGCTATGTAGACCGATCCTATACCGGCTGTCACCGAGACTACAAGCTTCCACGCGAGGGAGATATCATTAACGGCGAAAGAGGCCAGAGCGCCCAGAAGGGCGAGAAAGATGATTGAAAGACGAGCCGCCCTGACATATTCCCTCTCACTTTTTCCTTTCCACAGAAACCTGCGAAGGATATCGTTGACGATAAGGGAAGAACCCCAGTTGAGCTGCGTATCTATCGTGGACATGAAAGCGGCAAAAAAAGACGCTATGACAAGGCCGAATATCCCGGGCCTCAGCATCTCCTTCATCATCATCGGATAATATCTCTCCGGATCATCGACCGGGCCGAACCAGGCGAGGGCACAGAGCCCCACGACTATCCACGGCCATGGCCGCAGAGCGGTATGAGCGACGCAGAACCAGAGGTACCCGAATACGGCGTGCCTTTCGTTTTTCGCGGCGAAGATCCGCTGAGAGAGATAACCTCCGCCGTCAACGGAATACGATGCCCACCATACGACAAGTATCAGTATGAGGAATTCCGTGAAAGGATTCGCCGCGAGGATGGGAGAGCGTTCGGGAATGATCTGAAAGATCCTGCCGGGATCGGCTCCCGAAGCTGCCAGTCTTTCAGTTATGCCCGCTATCCCTCCCAGTTTCCTGAAAGAGATAACGGCGAGATATACAGACCCTCCCATCGCCAGCGCGAACTGAAGAAGGTCTGTCATCACCACACCCCACAGGCCCGATATCGCAGTATAGGCCACTACAATGAAAAAGAGGATCAGGACAGTCAGGACCTCGGCGCTGAGGCCGAAAATGACAGTCCCCGAGTCCCAGCCGGCGACTACGAGAAGGATCTTCGCCATCGCTTTCATCACCCACGCGATGACGAGAACGTTCTGAAAGAATCCGAACCAGCCTGCCCTGTAGAACCGGAGCGCGGCGGCCGGCTTTCCATCATATCTCAGTTCGATCAGCTCGACATCGGTAGTCACTCCAGCCCTTTTCCAGAGCCTGGCAAAAAGGAATACCGTTACCGTCGACGCTATTCCCCAATACCACCATATCCAGTTCATGTAGATCCCGCCTTTTGCCACCAGTCCCGATACGACGAGAGGAGTATCTGCGGCAAAAGTGGTAGCGACCATCGATGTACCTATTATCCACCAGGGGAGAGACCGTCCCGAAACGAAGAACTCTTCAGTATTTCGCGATGCGCGGCTTGAGAGGAGAATGCCGACGCCGAATACCAGGACGATATACAGTGCCAGCACGATAAAATCGGGAGAGGTAAGGGTCATGCGGTGGCTGTCTCCTCCTTTCCGGTCTGATCGCCGACGACCCTGTTATAGACAGATAGCGCTATCAAAGCTAATATTCCTATGAAGGCGAATGTGAACCACATCTTGTACGGCTCTCTCGCGCCTTCTGCCGGACAGTATTTTCCCAGAAGGTAACCGGAGAGCGGTCCGCCGAGCATATTGGCGATAAAAGAGCGCATATACGCAAAACCGAGATAGAGTCCGATCTTTCCTTTCGGCGCCAGGGTCGAGACGTAGTCGAGAAATCTCGGAGCGAAGGTCATCTCCCCCAGAGCGAAAACGGCAATCGCTATGACAGCGCCCCAGAGGGTCGGCAACAATCCCAGCAGTATCATCCCAGCCACCGAGATCGCCATTCCGAGAGCCATGGTTCCGATCGGCTTCATCCTTGCGACAAGCGCCGCGACGATCATCTGGAAGACTATTATCATCCCGGGGTTGATCGCTACTATATATTCCATCGGGGCGGTCTCCGATATATGCGTGACAATGTAGGTCGGGACCGAGAGGTAAAGCTGCCAGAACATCAGGTCGAAACCGGCGAATATGATGATAAAAGAAACGAATTTGAGATCGAGGAATAACCTGAACATATCCCTGAAAGTCTCCGAGACCGAGCGGACCGGTTCGCCGGTCCTGTCCGGTTCACGGTAGGCGAAAGCCACGAGAGCAAGAGCGACCAGGGCCATCGCTACCGAGAACAGGCATATGACCTGCATCCCGAACCCCTGCCATTTCAACAGATCGAGGAATGCCTCGGGAGTCATCGGCGGATTCTGCGACGCCGCTCTGTCGGCGAGGCTGGCAGATATTTCAAACGGCGGCACATTGGCGTACACCCAGTCTTTAAGCCTCGCGTAGTCCGAAGCGGCTATCCACCTTCCAAGATCCTGGCGAAGCGTCTTGGCGACGATCTTCCCCGTGAATCCGCCAATATTGACAACCATATAAAATATCGAGAACCCGATCCTCGACAGGTCGCCGGGAGATGTCTTCTTGATCGTACCGGAGATGACCGGTTTGACGAAAGCGCCTCCCACCGCGATCAGGGAGAGGGCGATCAGCACGGTCATCTTTGACGGAATCAGCCCCAGTATCGCGTACCCGAGAGCCAGGACGGAAAAAGCGATGAAGAGGCCGTTTTTAAAACCGATCTTGTCGGAAATCGCCCCCGTCGGTATTGGGAGCAGATAGAGAGATGCTATGAATATCCCGGTTATCGAAGCGGAATACTCGACGCTGAAACCTACTCTCCTGGTGAGGTAGAGGACAAGGATCACGTTCATCCCGTAATAGGCGAGCCTCTCGAAAAGTTCGATAGTGTTGGCCGCCCAGAAGGTCCTTGGAAATCTCCTGATATCCATTCTCTCTCGCTTTCAGTCTTGCCAGAATGGCGGTCCCTCAACATCGCCATCAGAATCCGATAGTTACTCCCACGTAAAACGAATATCCGCCAAGGTCGACAGAACCTTCACTTATATTGTCCTTTTCCGAGATATCGGCAGGCCCGAATCCCTCTTCGTCATCGTTGCCGAGAAATACATCCTTCCTGTCCCCTTCAAGATTCTCAGCTGTCCCCTCAAACCCTTTCAGATCGGCCCATCTGATCTTGAAACCGAGATCAAAAGTCACAGCCGGCATTACCGGGAACTCGATCCCGAGACCGAGATGAGTCCCGAATCCGCGGTCTGTCAGTTCGGCATCATACCCGGCTACAGGATCGGAAGGAGTCCTCCTGTGACTGAAGGTGATCTTCGAATAATAGAGACCCGCGCCAGCGTAGCAGTATGGTTTCATGCTTACGAACGGGACCGGCGGTTTGAAATAGACCGTCGCCGTCACCGGATATGCTTTTACCGTATGATCGAGCTCTATCCCGTTCTCTCCGTACATGAAATCGAAATTCCACCCTGCCGACATCATCGAGACCCCGATACCGGCATCGAGTGAAGGAAGGATCGAATAGTAGTATTCAGCGCCGAATTCGGGGATCCAGGTGATATTATCCATTTCGGCGATCCCCGCCATATCAGTGTTCATCCCGTCGATCCAGTCGTTGAAATCACCGTATGAAATATGTGTAAAACCACCCGTGACCCTGACGCCCATACCGGCCCTTATCGCCTGCGGCCAGAGGATTCCCGCCAGAAGAAAGATCATCACAGCTGTCGTAGATTTTCTCATCTGTCCTCCTCAATCGATGAATTGTCTCAAAGTCGACTCTCTCCCCTCCTCTTTCGCGCTCGGGACCTCTTCAGCGCCTCCACCGCTGTCATTCCCTCATCTCTTCCAGCTTTTTAATATCAGTCCGCTTGCCGGTGACAAGAAGTATATCGCTGTGTTTTATCACGAAATCGGCTGCCGGTACGAGGACGAAGTTCTCAGGCACGAGTTCTTTAATGCCTATAATATTGATATTGAATTTCGATCTTAATTGCAGTTCGGCGAGAGACTTGCCTACGAAACTGTTGACCGGAGCGATCTCGGCTATCATATAATCCTCCGACATCGGAAAGAAATCGAGGATATCGGGCGAAGAGAGGTTTTTCGCGATCTTTATCGCTATATCCTTCTCCGGATGGATGATATCGGTAGCTCCGACAGCTGTCAGGATCTTTCCGTGATCCTGATTCGTCGCCTTTACGATGATACGTTTGACGCCGATCTCCCTGAGATACAGCGTGATCAGGGTCGCGGCCTCGGTCCTTCCTCCCATACCGACGACCACGGCATCCATCTCCTCGAGGCCGAGCGTCTTTATCATCTCCTTCTGGGTCGCGTCACCGACAATAGCCTGGGTGGAATATGGCCTTATTGCCATCACCCTCTCTTCATCGATATCAAGACCCATGACGTCCTGGCCATCCTCGAACAGCGTTCTTGTCACGTGGAAGCCAAAATTCCCCAATCCTATCACTGTATATTTTCCAGCCATTTCCGATCCTTTCCTCGCCCCGGTGACCGGGCCGGTCATCCGATCATAACCCTTTCTTCCACATATTTGAATAGCCTGCCGTGTTCCTGTCTTGTTATTACGTAAGCTACCGTGAGAAGTCCGACTCTTCCCAGTAGCATCAGTACTATCAGTACGATCTTTCCACCCGCCGTCAATGCTGAGGTTATCCCCATGGAAAGGCCCACAGTCGCGAAAGCCGATACTGCTTCAAACAGATAGGCGAGGAAAAATTCACTCCCCGATCTCATCGAATCCATCTCCGTCACCAGAAGCAGTATCAGCCCGGCCGTAACGACCAGTACCGCGAGGAAAAAAATCGAAAGCGTCCTCGCAATCATATCATCCGGGATCGTCCGCCTGAACATGCTTATCACATGGCGCCCCCGGAATTTGTCCTTCAGGATCGCAAAGAAGACCGCGACGGATGTCGTCTTGATCCCTCCCCCGCACGATCCGGGGCTGGCTCCCGCGAACATCAGCATCACGATCACGAAAAGAGCCGCCGGTCCCATAAGGGGGATATCAAGAGTGTTGAAACCGGCCGTTCTTGCCGTCACCGATTGAAAAAGAGCCGCGAAAAGCTTTCCCTTGATGGAAAGTGACGAGAGTTCCCCGCCCATTTCGAAAATGAATATCAGGACCCATCCCGTCAAAATAAGCACTGCCGTCGTCGAAAGTACCATCTTGGTGTGCAATGAGACCGGGACCCGCCTGTGCTCCCTGCGGTACCTTATCCTGTTCCTGAATTCGTAGATCACTGGAAAACCGAGGCCACCGGCTATTATCAGAAGTATTATCGTCGTATTCAGCCACGCGCTCGTCCTGAAATCGATGAAACTGGTCCTGTATGTCGAAAACCCGGCGTTGCAGAAAGCAGAAACGGAATGAAAGACTGCTTTTCGAACGGCATGGGAAAATCCGAGATCGTTATACCAGAAGAGAAAAAGTGAAAGCGCTCCCAGCCCCTCTGCTATGAAGGTGAAGATAAATATCGAACTGATCAGTTTTCGCACGTCGCGTATCGGGGCCGGAGTGAAAGTCTCAGTCACTATCCATCTCTCGCGGATCCCCAGGCTCTTGCCGAGAAAAAGGAAGAGAAAAACCGAAAAAGTCATTACACCGAGTCCTCCAAGCTGGATCAACAGCAGGATGACACCTTTCCCGAAAATGGTGAACTGACTGCCCGTATCGACGACGATGAGCCCGGTGACGCATATAGCTGAAGTAGATGTAAATAGAGCGTCGACAACAGGAAGGGAATCTCCAGTCGATGATATCGGCATCGCCAGAAGTAGCGCTCCACTAAACGCGGCGATCAGGAAGCTTATTATGACTAGCGATCCCGGACGCATCCTCTGCACCTGGATCCTGATCATCTTTGCGATAGAAGATCTCAATATGATCCCTGTCCTGTATTAAAGAAAAAACCTATTTCAGAAAACCTATTCTTCTGTCGCTTCCGTCGAGCGATCCGACTGTCTCATTTTCCAATTTTTCGGGGTCGATATCGGGAAATTTTACTACAGTCAGGACCTTTCGCCAAGGAAGAAGAAAATTCACCGTATTGATCTCTTCCTTCTGTTTATTCACGGGTATGCACTTACCGCCGGAATCTTTGAGTTCTATGGTGACGAATTTCCTGTTCTCGACCCAGATGCCGATCTCATCGACTGCCGACACCTTGCAGAAAAAGGGGCAGTCCTTTTCAATGCCGGTAAATTCAAGCCCCTCTGTCGAATCAAGCCTTACAAGAACTGTCTGATCGACAAGGTCCCTGGCATCTTCCATTTCTCTCTCCCTCATTATATGATCACTTCACACACGGACCAGTACGCGCGCCAACGGGTGATCGCGCCGCGCAGTGGAACGCTGCTCCCCGAGTCCAGGCTCCGGGCACAGCAGGCGCCAAGCTTGATCAGAGCCAGGATTGCGGTGATTTTGGGGGTTACGGGGAAAAAATTCAAACAAAAACGAAAAAAAACCGGAAAACTGCTACCCGGCCTCTTTCCCGCCTGATCGAAAATCCCTTTGAGGAGAAGTTTTTTCGACCCATCGCATGTAGGTCTTGATCCCTGATCCTTTATGTGAAAAATTATCCCTGAAAAGTCTTAGAAGTTCCCTGCGCCTTATCTTCCCCTCGCGATAACCCTTATGGATCGCATCACCGAGAGTCCTTCCAAGAGTCTTGATTATAAAAAGCCTTTTTCTTATCTCGAGCCTGTGGATCTCACCAAGCTTGCAGGTGACCCTGCTCCCCTTCTTCCATTCCCTCTCCCATTTGAAATGGTATTTCAACATCGCCGCGATATCCCGCGTCTGTCCGATGGAAAAACCGTCCAACGGCCGTGAGACCTCTCCCGCCTCATCTATCCTGCCGAGAAGATCGTCGGCTGAGGCCGCGCCGATCCTTGGATTGATGATCCTCGCGCCAGCCCAGGCAAGAGCCTCCTCTATGACGAAAGCGTAGAACCTGTCCTCTATACTCCTCCTTATCCTGCCTGACATTCCCAGTTCGCCCCTCATAGCGTAGACGACAAACCTCGATGCCTCGACGGCGGCGCTCATCCGGTTGAAATGAAGCATTAAAAATATATTCAAGGCGGGAAAATAGCTCAGACCGGTCCTTCGCAGATCCTGCTTGACGGCAAGAAGTCCTCCAAGGCTGACCTTTTTCGACCTGAGAAGAGTCGAAAAGGATTTATAAGTCTTTCTGAAGTGGATCTCGGGAAAGACCGATTCTACCGGTTCGACCCAGTCCCGGGAGATCTCCACCTCGAGAGCTTCTCCCTTTCCCAGCAGGATCGCGGAAATATTATCGACCATCTCTTTCAGCGAACCCGACACAGCTTCGGAGACCGGCTGATCGCTCCACTTCTCTATTATATCCCTGTACGACTGGTACTTGACAAGCGGGGAGGCGGTAAAGACGCAATACCTGTTCCTTGCGACCATCACCGCGGTGGCTTCCTCGCGTCCTTCGCGAAGAAGATCCCAGTATATATCGTCAATATTCTGTACTATTACCAGTTCCCTGAGCTTCCCCTCAGAGATCTTCCTCAACTCGTCGGGCAGGTGAGATGAAGCGAGGTGCGATTCGCCGGCCATTACGACTACAGTATGGCCAGGGAAAAACTGTCTTATCGATAGTATCTTGCGCGCCATCATCCTGTCGCGCCGTTTTATGAATCTCAGCTGGTCCCGGGGTTCATAATCAATCCCGAAAAGAGGGACGAAGGGTTCTTTCGCCATCTCGAATATCCGCCTGTAACTCTCCCAGTCGAACCCCCACTCCGAATCGTAATTGATCACCCTGAGGAATTCCTTTTCGCTGTATTTTCCCTTCATCCACCTGTCGAGCGATTCCTGCTGATATTCATAGAGCATCTCGAGGGCAAGGACTACATCGGCTCCCTTTTTTTTCATTTCCCTGACAAGAAAAAGGACCCACTCCTGGCTGTCATCGAGAGGGTGGTAATCGCCGAAGTAGACTATATCGCTGGCAAGGGCCCTTGAGATAATCTCATCAGTGCCGACGATCTTTCTGTAACCGGCGAACTCAGACTGAAACTCGCGTATATAACTTGAACTGGATGACTTATCCGAACCGAATATCTCTTTTTTAAGACCGGACACTATCTTTTCCTGGACATCGATCTCTTTTTCGATATGTTTCCTGTCTATCATCAAGGCAAAGGACTCCCCGGTCGGCAAATCGATTCGAAAGACCTCTTCATTAATATTCGACAAGAGAGGCCTGTTTGAATATAATACCTTACACCTGTATCTCGGAAGAAACGAATTTTTCTTTAGATGCAAAGGAAGAGATGCTGAACCACAAGGACGCTCTGAGATGGTGCGCTCCCGATTGTCCTTACTGTTCTTTCCCCGAGGAAGAACACCTCGGTGGAGCGTGCCGTACCTTTACCGCTCTTTATTGCGGTAAGTACAAGCGGCTTGTCCGGAAAAGCGCCCTGTGCATCGACAACAAAAAGGATAAAAACGATGCCCCCGATCACTGACAGGTCAGTGGTAGAGAAGGTCAGGGAGATAATCTCGGTTGAACTTGATAAGGGCCGGGGTCATCTGCTCGAGGATAAAGCATACCGGATATTCCGGCTTATCGGGTTCGATACTCCCGAATTTCTCAATATTGAAGAAAAAAACGGGATACTGACCGCTGATCTCGCCTCGATACCGGGAGACAGGGTCATCTGCAAGTTGCTATCGCCGCAGATCCCCCACCGTTCAGAGCATGGCGGGATTGCAATTGTCGAAAAGGATGTAAAGGAACTGGGCAGGGTATTTGATGATTTCTCGAATATCGCGGGCAGACTCGGCGCTGAACTGTCGGGAATGCTTATCGCGGAACTGCTCGATATAGATGAATCGATCCCCTGGCAGCTTCTGCTTTCGCTCAGGCAGGACAGATCTTTCGGCCCCGTGATCGTAATGGGCCTGGGTGGCACAGGCACGGAAGTCTATCAGGACGGATTGAAAAATGAAAAAGGACTCTTCATCAGATCGGCGTCACGCGTTCTCGAATCTGCCGATAACGGGAAGTATCTTGAGAAGACCCTTTTCTACCCGATCATCTCGGGCTCGACAAGAATCTCTCCAAGAGCGATCATCGACACCGGAAAGATAGAAGAAGCCCTCACAGTCATGGCCTCACTCGCCGAATCGTTCTCTCCCCCCTCTGAGCTCTTCTACGGTACGATCGAGGAACTTGAGATCAATCCACTTCAGATAACCGTCGATGGCAAGCTCGTACCCCTTGACGCCCTGGCAAAGATATCGAGACGCCGGTCAGATGATCTGTTCCCGCCCCAGAAGAAGATCGACCGGCTTTTAAGGCCTGAAAAAATCCTTATAATAGGGGCTTCGGCGACCAGGATGAATATGGGGAGAACGATACTCGCAAATCTTCGGTCTGATGGAAGCTCCATAGGAAAAGATGATATCGTACTCCTCCATCCTGAGGAATCGATGATAGACGGGTGCAGAGCGTTCAGAAGTCTCGGCGAGCTTCCGGAAAAAATCGACATGACGATATTTACGATCCCGGCGGGCGATGCGGCCGCGGCTCTCCTCGAAGAGCTGATCAGTTCGGGCATAACCGAATCGATCATACTTATATCGGGGGGATTCGGCGAACTCGAAGAAGGAAAAGAGCTGGACAGAAAGATCAGGAAAGCGATATCTGACAGCCGGAGAGGCAAAGGGGGCGGCACCGTCGTCAACGGCCCCAACTGCATGGGCATAATATCGAGACCGGGAGGATACAACACCTTCTTTCTTCCCGGGTACAAGATATCTTTCGATGGAAGATTCGGACGCTCCACCGCTGTACTGAGCCAGAGCGGCGCCTGGCTTGTCACTCTTATCAGCACTCTGTCGGCGGTCTTTTCGCCACGCTACATGGTGTCGGTCGGAAACCAGATCGACCTGACGATCACCGATTACATGATAAACCTCAAGGACGATCCCGGAACCGATCTTTTCTGCCTCTACCTCGAGGGGTTCAAGCCGGGCGGGGGAAAAAGATTTCTTGATGTCTCAAGAGAGATCATCCGTTCAGGAAAAAAGATCATAGTCTACAAGACGGGACGTACGGCGGAAGGGGCCGCCGCTGCCGCGTCCCATACGGCGGCAATGGCGACGGACCACGAAATCTTCGACAGGCTCCTCGCCGAAGAAGGTGTCTATCAGGCCGATACTCTCGAAGATATTGAAGATGCGGTAAAGGTCCTCACTCTGCTTGGGACAAGGAATCCGGGCGGCAACAGGGTAGGGATATGCAGCGACGCAGGTTATGAATGCTCAGTCGCCGCCGACAGGCTCGGATCGATGGTACTCGCTCAGTTCACTCCCTCGACCAGGACGAACCTGGGGAAGCATCTCCCTGCCGGCATAATCGATATCCATAATCCGACCGACACTACTCCCGCTGTGACGACAGCGGAGTTCGGAAAATGCGTCCGGGCTATAATAGACGACGCGAACACCGACTGTATAATCATATCGAACGTCGCCGCGACAGCTACCCAGGAGAACCTCGAAGCGGGGCCCGGTCACGATGAGGATATCACCAGGGAAAGCTCGCATCCCAATACCCTGATCAGACTATTCAATTCAACGGCGAAACCGGTGATCGTATGCATGAATGAGGGTAGGATATATGATGCCGCGGTAGCGATGATGGAAGATGCGGGTATCCCTGTTTTCAGAAAGATCGACCGCGCGATGAAGGCGATGGATATCTTTCTTCGCTTTTCAGGAAATAATGACGAAACCGCGTCAGGGTAAAGAGCGACTGAAACTATAAACACCGACTCGACGTATGCTAGTTGTTCGATCCCTGATCGTCACCGCCACGCAGAAAGAAAGGACAGGATGAATATCTCCATAAACGGACTGAACATGGTCTACAAGGGAGGGAAACGGGCGCTGGACGACGTGAATCTGGAGATAGGGAGTGGAATGTTCGGCCTGCTCGGACCTAATGGCGCTGGAAAGACCACTCTGATCCGGATTCTCGTGACACTGATGAAAGCCTCATCGGGAAATATCAGTTTCGGCAGTCTCGACATCCTCAGAAACAGGCGGGAGATCAGAAGCATGCTCGGTTATCTTCCGCAGGATTTCAGATTCTTTTCAAAACTCAAGACATGGGAATTCCTCGATTACGTGGCGAGCCTGGCCGGACTGAAGAATAAGGCCACAAGGACCCGGGCGGTAGATGAGATGCTCGAACAGGTAGGACTCTTCGATGTCAGGGACCGGCAGGCAAACAAACTCTCGGGTGGAATGAAGCGCAGGCTCGGTATAGCGCAGGCCCTGATAGGAGATCCAAAGATCATAGTAGTCGACGAACCGACGACGGGTCTCGATCCGGAAGAGAGAATAAGGTTCAGGAACCTGATAGCCGATATGGGCCACCGGAACGTGACTATCATCCTGTCGACCCATATTGTCGGAGATATCTCAAGCACATGCCATAACATGGCCCTTCTCGACGGAGGCAGGGTCGTTTTTCGCGGAGCTCCCACTGAACTGATAACGATGACCAGGGGGCACGTATGGCGGATCGAAGCTGTAGAAAGCGAACTCGAGGATATTAAAAGCAGATATTCGGTGATCTCGACCTTTCCTTCCACCAACGGATGGGAAGTCGACGTGGTGGGAAAAGAGCTCGACGGTTATCCCGGAACGGAGATCGATCCGAATCTCGAACACGCGTATGTTTATTTCATGGAGCATAACACTACGAAGAATAACTGACGATCCGTGACATTCGCGCGCCCCGCGACGACGCGCCGCGCGCTTCCCGCGTAAAAGAAAGGCTGAAGCGATGATCTCTCTTTACAATATCTGGGCTGTCGCCAGGATCGAGGTCAAGACACTGTTCCGAAGCTGGTTTTTCAGGATCTTTTCGATGATCGCGATAGGGTTTCTCGGTTTCTGGACTTTCGCGGTCCTCTCTCCCGTCACGTCGCTACCTTGGGGCATGAGAGCGATCCCCTCGACTGTCCCATATGTAGTCATCCTCCTTCTCAACACGGTCCAGGCCGTCATAGCGGTTTTTCTCGCATCCGACTTTCTCAAAAGAGACAAGAAGCTTGATACCACCGAAGTCGTCTATATGAGATCGATGACAAACGGCGATTACGTCATAGGGAAGACCACGGGGATACTGATGATCTTCCTCTGCCTGAATTTCGTCGTCCTTCTCGTTACACTGGCGATGCATCTGATCCTGGGCGATACAGGCATAATGTGGGGATCATACCTTATCTATCCGCTGATCATCAGCCTGCCGACCCTGGTCTTCATCCTGGGACTCTCCTTTCTTATGATGGTGCTTATCAGAAACCAGGCGATCACATTCATACTGGTACTGGGGTATATCGCCCTGACTCTTTTCTATCTCTCTCAAAAATTTCACCATCTCTTCGATTACATGGCGTACAACATGCCTCTTCTATACTCGGACTTCACCGGATTCAGCGACACCTGCCGCCTGATAATGCACCGCTCGATCTACTTCTTTCTCGGCCTTTCATTCATAAGCGTGACGATCCTGATGATAAAGCGTCTTCCCCAATCTAGGATGATGACGGCAGTCTCAAGGATAAGCGCGGTCGCTTTTCTCGCAGTCGCTCTTGTTCTCGCTTTCCTGTATATAAATGATATCAGCGCCGGTGTCTCGATGCGGGAACGGATCGCCGCTATCGGAGACGAGATGGTAGACAGACCGGTCGTCACTCCCAGGATCTGCAGGATAGATATGGAACATCTTGGAGGAAAGATCTCGGCCACGGCGTCGCTGAAGATCGAGAACCAGACCGAATCAGTGATAGACGAATATATCTTCAGGCTCAATCCCGGGCTTAAAGTCGAATCGGTCCGGGGGTTGAGCGGAGAAATCGAATTCTCCAGGAATATCCAACTGCTTGTCATCTCACCCGCCGCCCCCCTTGTTCCGGGAGCTACTGACACCTTCACAGTCGAATACCGGGGGACGATCGATGAAGATGCCTGCTATGCAGATATCCTCGAAAAAGACAGGGAAAAGATAGCCCGGATAGACAACGCCGGCCCGGTGAGCCCGGGCAAGAGATATTCATACATGACCGATGATTTCCTTCTGCTGACACCCGAATCGCTCTGGTATCCTACTCCGGGAGCGGGGTACAGCCCTTCGCATCCCGAGATATCACGGAAGGATTTCATATATTTCAAGCTCGACGTAAAGACGCGGGAGGACCTGATCGCGGTCTCCCAGGGATTCTGCAAGGATCGTTCATCCGGCAAATGGTCATTCCGAACCTTGTCCCCGATCCCGGCGATGACGCTGGTGATCGGAGATTATTCCCCCATATCGGTAAACGTCGACTCGATAAAGTATTCGATCTACATAAAGAAGGGGCACGATTTCTTCTCGGAATATTTCAACGAGATCGGAGATACGCTGGGAGTGATGATACGCGATTTTCGACAGGAGACCGAAAACGAACTCGGGCTGGATTACCCCTTCGAGCAGTTCTCCATGATAGAAGTACCGGCCCATTTTTTCAGCTACCGGCACCTGTGGTCTGTCGCTCAGGAGATCGTGCAGCCGGAACTGGTCCTTCTTCCCGAGAAAGGCCTCTCTTTCAGGGCTATTGATTTCAGAAGGATCCAGCGAAGGATGGAAAGACGCAGGGAAAGAAGCAACGAGACGACATCTCCCGCGGAAAAGCAGGCGGACAACCTGACCCGTTTCGTCAATTCCACCCTGACCGGCAGTTCCGGATTCTTTTCTTTCGGGGACAATGAAAATCCATTCGCGTTCGCTCCCAGCTACAACGTCTTTCCCAACTTCCTTACCTTCACGACCAATATCAGATCTGAAAGATGGCCTGTCCTCAATATGGCGCTCGAAGCATATTACGCCGGCAAGATGGAAGGGACTCCCTCTTCATTTGTACGATTCATAACGGGACTCTCCCCCGACGAAAGGATAAATCTCGCTCTGGGAGAAAAGACTCTGCAACAGATCATGTCTGACAGGGATAAACGCGACCTGGCGCATTTCGCGATCAAGGCAAAAGGGGATTATCTCTTTCTCCTCCTGGAAAGTATCCTGGGAAAGGAGGAGTTCAACGATTTTCTTTCGGGTCTGATAACAGAGAACCGTTTCGGATCGATGACCGATGATCAGATTATCGACAGGATCAGGGAGCGATTCGGTTTCGATTTCGCGCCGCAGATCGATGACTGGTACGAAAGCCGGCAACTCCCCGGTTTCCTGATCGGCAACATCGATTCATACAAGGTGCTTGACGGCGACAGGGAAAGATACCAGGTCAAGGCCCGGATAAGTAATCCGGAGCCGGTCAGGGGACTGCTCAGGATAACCTTGAAAAGAAGGATGGGACAGGGACGGGGCGGTTTCTTCGGTCCCAGGATACCGAGGAGCGAACGCGATGATGAACTGGAAGAGTTCATCGGGCTCGAAGCCGGGGAGACAAGGGAACTTGGATTCGTCCTCGACTACCAACCCGGCAATATCGAGATCAACACTCTTATTTCCAAAAACATACCATCAGTCATAACTGTCGGACTTGAAGATTTTGAGCTTAAAAAGAAAGTCCTTCCTTTCAGTGGCGAGAAAAAAGGCGTCGAGACAGTCTCCCTCGGAGAACCGGGAGAGATAATCATCGACAACGAGGACCCTGGGTTCAAATTCGACAAGACCTCGAAAAAAAGTCTTCTTAGAAGACTGCTTCCCGATATCGGTCCCTCCGATGAGGAAAAATATGTGGGCATGATCTCATGGCGCTCGTCGGGAAGATGGCTGATCTCTACCGATTCGAAATTCTACGGGAAATATATCCGATCCGCTCACTTTACCAATGTGGGAAAAGGAACGAAGAAAGTCTCCTGGAACGCCGAGCTCGGAGAGAGCGGGTACTACGATATTTATGTTTACATTTCCAGGATCAGGCCTCCGTGGGGGCGGCATAACGATACGGTCGAATACGGAAGTAACAATTTTATGATCCATCATGACGATGGAGTCGATGAGACCCAGTTGGAACTTGACGGATCGGAAGACGGATGGAATTTCCTCGGATCCTATTACATTTCTCAGGGGGCCGCGACAGTCGAACTGACCGATAAATCTGACAATGGACGGTTTATAATCGCCGACGCTGTAAAATGGGTAAAACGCTAGAAAGGTGATCATGTTTAAAAGAAACCCGGCGATCGCCGGGACATTTTTTCTCGCCATAATGTTTCTGATGACCGATCCAGGGGCTGGTCTGATGGCTCAACAGGTACTGACGCTAACTGATGCTCTGGAAATCGCCATGAAACAGAGTCCGAGGATCAGGCATTCAAGGATAAGCCTTGAAAGAAGCGAAGCGAATCTCAGGGCGGCGAACGCGAGGCTGAAGTCAAGATTCAGCCTGTCGATAGCTCCGATCAACTACTCCAACTCGAACCAGTTCAACGACATCTTCTCGACATGGTACAGGCAGGAGACAATGGAGTCTTACGGAACGTTCAGGATCGACCAGCCGGTCAAGTGGACGGACGGCACCCTGTCGCTTATTAACCGCTTTTCATGGAAAGATTCCTACAGCGAATACACCGATGAGTCGAGTGAAACATATTCGAACAACCTCTATATCCAGTTTCAGCAGCCGATCTTTACGTATAACCGGACAAAAATGGACCTCAGGACCCTTGAACTCGAACTGGAGAATTCACAGCTCGCTTACGCCCTTGAAAAACTGGCGATAGAAAAATCGGTAATGGAGCGTTTCTACGCGGTGTACGAGACCAAGATGCGCCTTGAGATCGCGGTCGAGGAGTACAAGAACAACGAAGTCAGTTATGAGATAAGCAAAAACAAGGTCGACGCCGGGATCGCGAGTCTCGAGGAACTTTACCAGGCCGAGCTTAATATGGCTAACGCAAGATCCTCCCTGCAGAACCAGAAAGTCAGTCTTGAAGACGCCCATGACCTGTTCAAACAGCTCCTCGGGATCCCTCTCGACGACGATATCGAAATATCCGCCGACATCACGTACAAAAATATAGCTGTCGATCTTCAGACCGCTATAGCAAACGGACTCCGCCACAGGGCGGAACTGAGGCAGAGACAGATCGCGATTGAGAACGCTGAAAACGCCCTGGTGCGGGCAGGGACGAAAAACGAGTTTTTGGGAAACATCTCCCTGTCGTACGGATCGATAGGGACAAATGAAGTGTTCAGGGAGCTGTATGACGCTCCGGACAAGAACCAGCAGGTCTCCGTGATGTTCGAGATGCCGATCTGGGACTGGGGCGAAAAGAAGGCGGAGATGAGAGCTTCGCAGGCCTCCCTGGAATCGAACAGACTTTCGCTCGAACAGGAAAAGGATAATATCCTGATCTCGATCCGCCAGGCTTACAGGAACCTCGAGAATCAGATGATACAGATAGATATCGCAAGGCAGAACGTGCGGCGTTCGCAGCTGACCTACGAGATCAACCTTGAAAAATACCGGAACGGAGACCTTTCCAGTTATCAGTTGAACCAGTTTCAGACCCAGTTGTCCGAAACGAGGCTTAACGAAGTCTCCGCCCTGATCAAATACAAACAGTACATTCTGGACATGAAGATCCAGTCCCTGTGGGATTTCGAACTGAACAAATCGCTGGTCACAGACTGAAAACGGTTTCAAGCAAGGAGCCCGAAGTGAAGAAGACAATCCTGATACTTATACCTTTCCTGCTCTTTTCATCATGCGGAAAAGACGACGATAGCGTCGAGACTGAGATATCGACTCCCGTCTCAGTCGAAGAGATCAGACTCAAATCTATCGAACAGTTCAGTATAGCGACGGGGACGGTGAACTCCTCGAGAGAAGCTACCCTTAAATCGGAAAAAAGAGGCGACTACCATCTGCTCACCAACCCGGTCACCGGTCGCCAGCTGTCCCTGGGAGATCCGGTAAGGAAGGGCCAGGTAATAATCCATCTGGAAAACATCGAGGAACAGAACTCTATACGGATCGATTCCAGAAAACTGAACCTTGAGACATCCCGTCTTGATTTCGAAAAACAGAAATCGCTTTACGAGAAAGGCGGAGTGACCCTGACTGAGCTCAAAAATTCGGAGCGGACTTATATGGACGCGCGATACGATTACGATAACGCGCTCATCCAGCAATCGAAACTTGACATAACCGCTCCATTCGACGGGATCATCACCACTCTTCCATATTATACCTCCGGCACGATGATCGAGGCCGGAAATATCATGGTTCAGATAATGGATTATTCGGACCTCTACCTCGAGGTCTCCCTCCCCGGAAAGGACCTCGGAAAGATAGAGGCAGGGTATAGCGTACGGATAATGAACTACGCGATCCCCGACGATACTCTGAGCGGAAAGGTGACGCAGGTCTCCCCCACCCTCGACCCCGAAACGAGGTCTTTCAGAGCGTCGATCGATGTGAGAAATGATGACCTCCTTCTGCGGCCGGGGATGTTCGTCAAGGCGGAGATCATAGTCGCGATGCACGACTCGACTATAGTCATCCCGAAAGAGATAATCCTGGTAAAACAGAGAGGCAAGACAGTCTTCATAGTCGAAAAAGGGGCCGCGCAGGAAAGGATGATAATAACCGGCCTTGAAAATCCCGACGAGATCGAGGTGCTCGAAGGCCTTAAAAAGGACGACCGCCTTGTAATAAAAGGTTTCGAGACCCTTCGCAACCGGTCGAAGGTCAAAGTAATACGATAATATTCACTCAGAAAGACCTGAAATGAGAAAAATATCCGATTTTTCAGTCAATCATCCTGTCACAGTCATGATGTTCGTTCTCGGAATCCTCCTGCTCGGAATCATCTCGTTCGACAGGCTCGGAGTAGACCTTTTCCCCGACCTGAACAATCCACGCATATACATAGAGCTGAAGGCGCAGGAAGCCCCTCCCGAGGAGATCGAAAAGGATTACGTCGAACAGATAGAATCACTGGCGAGCCGAAGCAGGGGAGTCGTCGGCGTCTCGTCGGCGATCAGGGTAGGATCGGCAAGGATAACGGTCGAGTATTCCTGGGACACCGATATGGATGAAGCTTTTCTGGACCTGCAGAAAAGCGTTTCCGATTTCAGCCAGAACAACGACGTCGAAGAGATCACCATAACCCAGCACGACCCGAATTCCGAACCTGTAATGACGATCGGATTGATGCATCCCGAAATCGACGATATGGATGAGCTCAGAAAAGTAGCTGAAAACTACATACGCAACGAACTTACCAGGCTGGAAGGCGTCGCCGGCGTGGAGATATCGGGAGAAGAAGAAAAAGAAGTAGTGATCATGACTGACAGCTATCTTCTCGAAGCGTACGGGCTTACTCCCGACATTCTTTCCAGCAGGATCATGAGCTATAACCAGACTGCGTCGGGAGGTTCGATCACGGAGATGGGACTGAGATACCTTATCAAGGGTGTCAGCGTCTTCGAGAGTATAGAGGATATAGAAAATATTATTCTGACCTGGAAGACCGCCGGGGCCGGGGAAGGTGCCGCAGCGGGTGAAATGACCCCATCAAGCGAAAAGACGCCTGTCTACCTCAAAGACGTGGCAACGATCGACTTCACTAACAAGGACCCGAGATCTGTCGTCCTTTATAACGGGAAAAGATGCCTGGGGCTTTCAATCTACAAGGAGATGAAATTCAATACTGTCGAGGCTTCAAAGACTCTCCACGAAATGGTCGAAAAACTTGGCAACGCCCTCCCGGGTTATGAGATCGTCGTTATTCAGGATCAGGGATCATATATAACGGGCGCGATCGATGAGGTCAAACAGACCGCGATGATAGGAATATTCCTCGCCATACTGATACTATATATCTTCCTGAGGCGGCTTGGGACTACCCTTATCGTGAGCATGGCGATCCCGATATCCGTCGTCGCGACATTCAACCTGATGTACTTCAACGGGCTCACTCTCAATATCATGACTCTCGGAGGGCTGGCCCTCGGAGCCGG
This sequence comes from Candidatus Krumholzibacteriota bacterium, assembly GCA_016932415.1. Taxonomy (NCBI): domain Bacteria; phylum Candidatus Krumholzibacteriota; species Candidatus Krumholzibacteriota bacterium. Next base: position 278,110 of record JAFGCX010000010.1, on the reverse strand, counting down.
GATGCTTGTCGACAACGCGATAGTGGTCCTGGAAAACATAGTCCGGAACATGGAATCGGGAATGAGTGTCCGGGAAGCCTCGATAACCGGCGCTTCACAGGTCGGAGGAGCGATCACAGCTTCGACGATAACTACGATCGTCGTTTTCCTGCCGATAGTATACCTGCATGGCGCCTCTGGGGAACTTTTCAAGGACCAGGCATGGACCGTGGCTTTTTCCCTGATATCTTCCCTTGTCGTGGCGATCTTTGTGATCCCGATGCTGTGCAGCAGATTCATAAGGCCCCGCGCCGGCAAAGAAAATGAAAAATCGGTCAGGTTCCAATGGTATGGCGACCTTCTCGATTCAGCACTCAGGCACAGGTGGATCGTGATCGGCGCAGCGGCGCTGCTCGTAGCGACCGCCTGGCTGCTGCTCCCCTCTGTCGGCAGCGAATTCATTCCGAGAAGCGGGATGAATGAGTTCTCGATTAAGTTGAACCTTCCCGAAGGGACCGAGCTCGAGAGGACGGTCGGAACAGTAAGGGGCGTCGAAAACATGATCCGTCAGTTCCTCGGTGAGAACGTCAAGACTCTTTTCAGTACGATAGGTCCGGTCGCCGGCATAAGTGGCAGTGAAGAATCTGTGTTTCAGGATGAGAACACAGCCTCGATCAAGATCATTCTTGCCGAAGAAAGCGGCATGGAATATGAGAAGGTGATTGCCGGTCTCGGCAGGGAGATCGCCGCGTTGCCCGACATAGAATCGGAGATCCTGATGGATCAGACCGCCCTGCTCGCCACTCTCGGAGCCGAATCAGCCCCGGTAGTAATAGAGATAGAGGGAGACGACATAGCGATCCTCGAGGAGTTGACCGAAACCGTAAAAATGAGACTTGGCGATATCGCTGACCTGTACAATATCGAGACGAGCCTCGAGAAAGGGAGACCGGAAGTCGAAGTAGTCGTCGACAGGTTGAGAGCGGGAATGAGTGACATCGGAGTAAGTTCGGTCAGTTCCCAGCTCGAGGGCCTCCTTTCCGGAAAAGAAGCCGGCTACTGGGACCATGGAGGGGAAAAGAAAGATATCACTATCCGCACTCCGGATATAGGGCTTGGTGAACTTTCGTCTGTCTCTCTCGACGGCGGTGACGGAAAGATCCGGCTGAGCGAGATAGCTGATATCAGATACAGCTATGCTCCCAAAGAGATAAACAGGCGGAACCAGGCCCGTACGGCGTTCGTCACGGCCCACCAGCGAAAGGGCCGGCCGTTCGACCACCTGATCGCCGATATCAGGAATAACATCGGGGGAATCGAACTCCCTGCGGAGTACAAGATAGAGATAACCGGAGAAGAGGAAAAAAGGCAATCGGAATTCAACGATCTCAAATTCGCTCTGATCCTTTCAATAGTACTCGTTTACATGGTCATGGCAGCTCAGTTCGAATCGCTCATCCATCCATTCTCGATCCTGCTGACCATACCCCTGGCGGGAGTCGGGGCGGTACTTATCTTCTTCATTCTCGGCAAGAGTCTCAACATCATGGCATATATCGGGATGATCATGCTCGTGGGAATCGCTGTGAACGACTCCATAATACTGGTCGACGCGATAACCCGGCTTCGCAAGGAAGGTGTAGGAGGAAAAGAAGCAATAATCGAGGCGGGGCGCAGAAGGATCAGGCCGATAATCATGACTAGCGCCACTACGATCCTCGCCCTTCTTCCAATGACCCTCGGATTCGGCGAGGGTGCCGCGCTCAGATCCCCGATGGCTCTGGCGGTCATCGGTGGACTGATCACATCCACGATTCTCACTCTTCTGGTGATACCTTGTGTATATTCCGTACTGGATCGGGTCAGATCATGACGGGCAACCTGATAATCAACAGGAAGATTCTTATCAGCATGTTCTTCATAGCGCTGACGATGCTCGGCTTCGTCTCGTACAGGCTGCTTCCCGTCGAGCTCTTTCCCGACGCGGAACTGCCCTTCCTTATAGCCCAGGTATACAGCTACCAGGAGACTGATCCAGGCGATATGGAGAGGGACGCGATCATCCCTCTTGAAGGAGCGATCGGAACTCTTGAGGATATCGACAGGATCGAATCGACTATATATCCCCGGTCGGGGATGATCATGGTATATTATAACAAGGGCACAAGTATCAAATACGCCTACCTGAAGTTACAGGAAAAAATATCCAGCGCTTCCTCCTCCCTGCCGGAAAATTACGCGGTCCAGGTATTCAAGGTCGATACTGAACAGATATCGAACCAGTTCATGAACCTCCAGGTCCGCGGAGGAGGAGGACTCGACAGGGTCAGGAAGATCGTCGACACTGAAATAAAAAAAGAACTCGAATCGATCGACGGGATCTCCAACGCTGATGTCTCTGGGGGACTTGAAAAATCGGTGGAGATCATCCTCGACGATGAGACCTGCGAAGCCTACGGAATAACTCCTTCGAGAATAAGCTCGCTTATCAGGCAGAACAGCGCTACCAGCACATTCGTCGGACAGGTCAAAGAGGGGGGCAGCAAATATTTTGTCAATGTTGTCGCCGAATACAGGGATATCAGAGACATAGAGAATATCACCGTGCTACGAGACGGCCCTGTTCTTTTGAAGGACATCGCCGACGTGTATTTCGGCGTCAAGGAACAGGAATCGATATCGAGGGTGAACGGCAAGGATGCCGTGACGATCAATCTGGTGCGTGACGCGCAGGTCAACCTTATAGATCTTTCGCACAGGACTCGGGATGTCATCTCAAGGCTCAACGAGAACTTTGCCACGCGTGATATCGAAATGATAATCCAGAACGACACGGCCGAGATAATGGAAAAGAATATCGACCTGATCATCAGGCTCGCTATCATCGGAGGGCTTATAGCGATCTCGATCCTGTGGGTCTTCCTGAGGAATCTCAGGCTTGTACTGATAATCGCCCTGGCGATACCGATATCGGTCTTCACCGCTTTCAATTTTTTCTACGCCGCCGGGATCTCGGTCAACAGCCTCACCCTAGTCGGGATGGCGCTGGCTGTGGGGATGCTTCTCGATAACAGCATAGTAGTGCTTGAAAACATCTACCGGTTGAAATCCGCGGGAAAAGAGACCGATTTCGCCGTGATCCAGGGAGTAAAAGAAGTATGGCGTTCGATATTTGCCGCGACGATCACGACAGTGATCGTCTTCGTCCCGTTTATCTTCTCTTCGAACTTCCTTATCCAGCTTATCGGGAAGCATATCGGCGTGTCGATCATCTCGACTCTTCTCGTCTCGCTCGTGCTGGCTCTTCTCCTCGTTCCGATGGTAACCCATTTTTTCCTGACGAGAAGAAAGACGGCAGACTCTGCTGATTTCCAATCTGGAAAGGGCGGAACAAGGCTCCTGGAAATATACAATGTTCTCCTGAAATCGTGCCTTCGTTTTCCACTGCGGACCATCATCGGCGCTGTAGTGATCTTCTTCGCCAGCGTGATCATCTGCTTCGGAATAAGCCTCAATGTCACCGAGGAAGCGGAGTCTGAGAGTTTTAACGTCTACATCACGATGCCCGAGGGCTCCACCCTGGAGACGACTGACCTTACTGTCGCGGATCTTGAACAACGATTCGAATCTCTCGAAGAGAAAAAAGAAATGATCAGCGATATCCGCGCTGAAGAAGCTGTCATAACGATCAACCTTAAAGACGATTTCAAAGAGATAGCCGGCAGGGATATGCAGGAAATAAAGGAGGATATCCGAAACCGTTTCGACAAGGTCCAGTCAGGCAGCATCGGTTTCGACCCTCCCCAGTCAAGCAGACGGTTCAGGGGCAGCGGAGGCGGTATGGGCCAGGCGATGCAAAGGATGTTCGGAATAGGCTCCCAGCAGGAAAAGATCGTAATAAAGGGAAACGATATTGAGGTTATGCAGGATTTTGCCGGGAATATCGAATATTATCTCGACAATCTTTCCACCATCTCATCGGCCGGAATGAATATTTCAGAAAGCAGGCCGGAGATACACCTTCTGTTCGACACCCGGGTAATGAGTTATTACGGAATAACCCTGGCCTCGATAGCTTCGGAACTCACTTCCTTCCAGAACGAATATTCATCACGCATGCAGTTCAGACAGGGGACGGACACCTATGATATAATGATCAGCAAGAAAAACCAGGAAGAAAGCGATATCGAGGACCTTCGCGCGCTTCAGATCAGCGGCCAGGCGGGAAACCAGGTCGACCTGGAGAATCTCAGCAGAATTATATACTCCCATGGCATGCCTACGATCAGCAGGGTCAATCAGGAAAAACAGGTAGAGATCACCTTCCAGTTCAATTCCGACGTCAACAGTTCAAAAAGTCTTCTCGAAGCGTCGCGGCTCGAAATAGATGAACTGGTCTCATCCCTTGTCATACCTGCCGGACTTGCCATCGAAGTCGTGCATGAAGAAAATGACTACAGCGAATTCAAATTTCTTATCCTTGTAGCTTTCATACTTATCTATATGATCCTCGCGTCGGTATTCGAATCCCTGTCTACTCCGGTCGTGATGATGTTTACGATCCCGCTTGCCGCGATAGGATCGTTCTGGCTTCTTATCGCGACCGGGACATCTCTGCTGAACGCCTATACCCTTACCGGGTTCCTGATCCTGCTTGGAGTCGTGGTAAACAACGGTATCATCCTTATCGACTACTCTCTTATACTCATGCGCAGAGGTTACGGCAGATCAAGGGCGCTTATGGTCGCGGGGAGGGCCAGGACAAGGCCGATACTTATCACGGCCATAACGACAATAGCGGCGATGATCCCGCTGGCTATGGGAAAAGCGGACGAGATCACTCTGATCGGCGCTCCTTTCGCCATAACCGTTATCGGAGGATTGACGCTCAGCACCCTTTTTACACTGATATTCATTCCGGTAGTATTTTCGGGACTCGAATCGGTCCTCTCCTGGACACGGTCTCTCCACTGGAAAATAAAATCAATGCAGATCGCAGCCTTCCTTCTGGGATCCCTGACGATATATTCCAGGGTCTCGGGTACTATCTGGCAGATGGTCTTTCTGGCCACCCTGATCTTCATTATACCCGGCATGACATGGTTCGTACTCTCAAGCCTGCATACGGCAAGGAAGAACATCATACCGGCAGATGAACCGATATCGATCACTATCAGGAACCTCGTCAAGATATACGACCAGCCATCAAGATTCATCAGGGAATGGAACAAGGGAAAGAATCGCAGGAAAAGGACAGTTAACGAACCGGGAGAGGAAAATAACCTTTTCGACCGCGGCAGCATGCTCTGGAAAATACCTCTTCTTTTCTTCATGATCTATTTCATCTATTCATACCTCGACAGCCCATTCTGGATATTCCTTCTCTCACACACCGTATATTTTTATATACTGATGCTATGGAGACCGTTACCCCGTCTTATCACGGTTCATTCCGGCGGAAGAGGCGCGGGACTAGCCATGAAATTGACGATTCTGTGCGAAAAGACGATCGTCTGGGGAATACCCCTGATCAATCTTATGATTTTCTGGATACGATGGAAAAATATCCCCGCCCTTATATTTGTAGCCTTCCTCTGGTATTTCGCCCTCATCGTATACTCGACGGCCGGAAAGCTGCATAGGGACCAGGTCAATATCGCGAGGATATCGGGGCGGTTTGGGGGACTCAGAAAAGCCTTCTACTATCTTGTAAGATCGATCCCGTTGATCGGGAAGAAAAAGGAATCGTTCATGGCCCTTTCGGGAGTATCTCTTCAGATCGGAAAAGGCATGTTCGGTCTTCTCGGACCGAACGGCGCCGGCAAGACGACTCTCATGAGGATCATATGCGGAATCCTCGATCAGAGTTACGGCAGGATCGACATAAACGGAATAGATATTAATGAAAAACGTGAAGAGCTTCAATCGTTGATCGGATACCTTCCCCAGGAATTCGGGATGTATGAAAACCTCACAGCGTGGGAATTCCTCAATTACCAGGGGGTCCTTAAAGGCCTTACGGACAAGGATCATCGCGAAGAAATGGTCGACAGGGTCCTGGCGATGGTGCATATGGAGGAAAGCCGCCATCAAGCGATAAGTTCATTTTCCGGCGGGATGAAACAGAGGATCGGTATAGCGCAGGTATTGCTTCATCTTCCCCGGATACTCGTCGTAGACGAACCTACCGCGGGTCTCGATCCGAGAGAAAGGATAAGATTCCGCAACCTGCTTGTCGAACTTAGCCGCGAAAGAGTAGTCATCTTCTCGACTCACATCATCGAGGACATATACAGTTCCTGCAACAAAGTCGCAGTACTGAACAAGGGGCAGCTCGTATATCTCGATGACCCGTCCAGAATGGTCGAAATAGCCGAAGGACACGTATGGCAATTTGATGCCGATCCCGGAGAACTTGAGAAGATCAGGAAAGAGATGATGATCGTCCATCATATGCGCGACGGCAGCAAGATAAGGGTCAGATCCCTCTCGGAGGCAAAACCCCACCCGCTCGCTGAACAGGTCCGTCCGTCCCTTGAGGATTCCTATCTGTGGCTCCTGGCAACCGGAGGTGCGAGATGAAAATAAGAAATTCAGCAGATATTGTCATGAGACTGTCCAAATACAACCTTAAGATCATTTTCGCCAACAAATTCGTTTATTTCCTTCTAGCCTCATTTCTCTTTTTTCTTCTTGTGGCGGCGATCATTTTCTTTAATTCCGATTCCGATCCCGATTCGGGAACGATATACAACCTCCTTCTTTTTCCAGGGATACTGCTGATTTTCTATCCAAGCGTCTTCGGGATACAGAACGATGTCGATTCGAGGATGATCGAGATCCTTTTTGGAATACCCGATTACCGTTACAAAGTCTGGGGCATAAGGATGATGCTTATATGGGTGATAGTCTTTCTTATACTGACCGCCCTGACGATCATTAGTTCCGTTGCCCTTGTCGGAGTACCGATAATCGATATGGTCTACCACCTCATGTTTCCCATATTCTTCCTGGGCTGTCTGTCATTCATGTTTTCCACCCTCGTCAAAAACGGCAACGGCACTGCCGTAATAATGATAGTCATCGGCATGGCATTCTGGATATTTGTCGAACCGCTTGAAAACAGCAAATGGAACCTTTTCCTCAACCCGTTCTCCACGCAGGAAAACGAAGCTGTCTATGCCGCTACAGTGTTGAAGAACAGGATATACCTCTCTGTCGGATCTCTGCTGGCAATTCTGTACGGCCTTCTTAATCTTCAAAAAAGAGAAAAATTCATCTAGGTAATTTTTCCTTGTAACTCGGTCAAGAATCATTGATTATCCGGGCATGACTTACAGACGGCGAAGATGGATATTGACCATATCACTCGCACTGCTCATCGCTTCTCCCGCTTATCTTTCAGCAGGACAAGACGCTTTAACCCGGCGGGTTACAGGATCGGCTCCCGAACAACCGGTCGCCCAACGGCGGCCAAAAGTAGGGGTGGCGTTGAGCGGGGGCGGTGCTCTCGGACTGGCTCATATAGGAGTCCTCAGAGTGCTTCAGGAGCATGGCGTACCTGTAGATATCGTGTCAGGAAATTCGATGGGGGCGGTAGTTGGAGCGCTCTTCGCCATAGGTTATACACCCGACGAAATAGAGGACGCGGTCTCCGGGACCGACTGGATGGATCTCTTCAAGGAAAAACCTGACAGGACTACTATCCCCGTCTATAAGAGAGATTCCGAGGAAAGATACCAGGTGAGATTCACTGTCCAGGGGAAGAAGGTCGACTTCCTTCCAGGAATCAAATCGGGTCAGAGTATTCACATGCTTTTCTCGCGGCTGGCGTGGCCGGCGCATCTCATCAACGATTTTTCCGATTTTCCCCGTCCATTCCGCTGTCTGGCCACAGATATAGAAACAGGCGAAGCTGTCGTCCTGGACAGGGGATTCCTTCCAGACGCTATGAGAGCTAGCATGTCGATCCCCGGGGTATTCACTCCATTCAGAATGAACGGCCGGTTGCTCGTTGACGGGTTTCTTTCAAGGGATTTTCCAGTGGAAGACCTGAGAGAAATGGGTGCTGATATTATCATAGGAGTCAATACGGGATTAAGACCCCTTTCCGCCGACAGTATTGACACGATGATAGAAATCATAACCCAGTCAGTGCTGCTGACCCTTCGTCCCGCTCTCGAGAGAGAGGGATCACTTTGTGATATCCTGATAGCGCCTGACCTTGAGAAATTCACCGTGATCGATTTCATGAAAACCTCCGAGATAATCAGAGCCGGTGAAGATGCGGCAAGGAAGATCTCGGCGCGCCTCGACGAGCTTGCCGATTCGATGTCTCGATGGGAATATGATCCTCCCCGGATGAAGGGAACTTCCGACTATCCGCTAGAGATAACCGAAATATCGATAATTGGCGAGGAAATGATATCTGAAGAAGCAATAAAATCCACCCTCGGCATAGAACCTCCCGCTATCGTCGACGCTTCGATACTCGACAGGGCTACCCGCAGGCTCTTCGGGACGGGAGCCTTCGAATACGTAAGGTACAGGCTGAAAAGAACGGCCGGTGGTATTTCACTCCTTTACTACCTCAAAGAGGATAAAAGGGATTTTCTCAATATAGGGTTGTATTACGATACTATATCAAGGCACTCCCTGCTTATCGCCCTTGACATCCATGATCCACTCACGAAGGGATCGGAGCTGGACCTTGATATCATGATTGGAAGCAGGCTCAGGGTCGGATCGATGTTGAGTTTTAGAAAAGGATTCAAGAATATCCTCCATTTCAATCTTGGAACCGATTACATCCATGACCGTATAGATATCTACGATAGAAGCAATCTTGTCAGCAGGCTGAAAGCAGACGATATCCGCGCTTCGGCGGGAACAGGTCTTTCCCTGTCGCGTTACATCTCCTCGACGGCGAGCATCGTCTCCGAATGGTCTCGCATCTCGCCGGATATAGCCCCCCCCGGGTCAAATGTCGAATGGGACAAGCTTATCTTTCTCGACTCGGGGATCTATTTCGACAATCTTGATCGCACATGGTTTCCCCGCAGTGGAATCATGATGAGACTCGACGCCCAGATCGCCGGATCGTGGCTTGAGAACGGACGCTCGTTCAACAGAGTGAGCGGGCGGCTTTCTTTCCGGATACCGCTGCGTGATCGGATCGTTCTCGGCGGACGCTGCAACATCGGTTCGGCAAGGGGAGACCGGTTGCCTCTGCAATATCAGTATTTTGCCGGGGGAGCGTGGGCGCCGTTTACCTTCCATTCTCCCGGTGAGATGAATCTTTACGGATACCACCGGTATGAGTTATCAGGCCGTCACGCGGTCGTGGCAGGTCTTGAACTCCAGTTCCAGCCGATGCGGTACCTTTACCTGGTCATGCATGGCAACGCGGGAAATGCCGTCGACAGGTGGAATGAACTGCTTGTAAAGGATGATCTTTATTTCGGCTCTGCCGTTACGCTTGGATTCGATTCTCCGATAGGTCCTCTGGAAGCATCCGTCGCCAACAGTTCAAGACACGATGTCATCATCTTCTTCAGTGGAGGATACAGATTCTGACCGGGCCGCTCTTCTTTCGCCCGCATATCCTGCCAACGCCCCGTTCTCGATAGCGAACGCCTCGATCGTATCCCTGTCCAGAAGCAGTTTGATCGTAAAAATTCCAAGGACGGTACCGAAAGGTATGCTGAGAAGGTTTATGAAACTGTAGGCCAGAAGAAGAATCCTCGCCCATGGACGCATCCTGAGTATTCCGATCCCACCGACAAGGGCCGGAATACCGAGAATAAAGAGGGGAAAAGCGAGGCTGGAAGCCACTATCGCAAGGATCCTCTGCACTTCATAGTCGCCCGTTATCATACCGGCGCCGCCCAGCGTGAGTTGAATTATCATCGCCAGGAGCATTCCAAGCAGACCCCACGCGATATGAATAGCCCCGATGACCGTTATATTGCTTTTCACCTGTCTCTCCTTTCAATTATTTCCTGCAATACGGATCGCGTTCAGATCCCGTACCGGATCAGATAGAATATTTCCAGCAACAGCGATAACATTGCGAACAAGCCTCCAGACTAACCCGTGGCGAATAATCTCTTCGTCTCTTCATTAAGCAGCACCCAGATCGTATATATTCCGAGGATCGTACCGAAGGGAACGCTGATCATCCTGATAAATCCCATTACCATGGCGAGTATCCTGCCCCACTCACGGTGTTTGAGCAGCGCTATCCCGGCAATAAGGCCGGGCAGGGCGCATATGAGAAGGATGAACGATATGATGAACCCTATCGTCGTAGTGATAGTCATCACCTCTATATCACCCGAGAGCATGCCTCCTCCGGCGACTGCCATGAAGACAATAAGAGCGATAAGAATCTCTATAGCCGACCAGGCGATATTGAGGATCCCAAGAATCGTCACATGTTGTTCCATTTACAAATTCTCCCTTTCAGGCGCCTTAATGCCCTGATCGCCATCTTCCTAGAACCAATGAAGATCATCGAGCTCTTCAATCGATCTTCTCAGTTTCCTGTGAGTCTTTTTAAAATCTTCGGCGACTTCTTCGAGTTTTTCAGCTTTCTTCTCGAGTTTTTTTGCCGCTCTTTCTATCTTGTCCGATTCCCTGTCCATATCCCGCTCGAGATCATCGGAATCGTAATCCTCCAATACGAGTTTGACAAGATTTGCGACCGCTTTCAGGCCGATCTCCGCCCCTTTCACTCCGATCTTCGCTCCCTCGATCCCTATCTCGGTAGCATATTCGGTGATATCCTCGAACTGATCGTAATAATCTCCCAGCAACCTCTCCTGGCTCCTGTTGGTCTTGACGAGTTTGCCGTTGATATAGAGCTTTTGATCATCCGTGATCTCTATCGTGTCATCATTCTCTTCGCATTCTATGATCATCACTCCATCTTCGATATCAATCGAGATATCCTCGCCCCTGAAGGGATCGTCATCGCAATCTCCTTGGAAAGTCGCCGCGCCGGCATTCTGAGTGGCGGGAAGAAAAAGCAGCCCTATTACAGCGGAAACAATCAATAATCTTTTCATCGGTACCTCCTGATTTCAAACGGTATATTCATCTGTCAACTGGGATACGGATTCGGGAAGGGGGATGTTTCAGGGATAATCAAATTATCTGTGAGGCTGTCACCGATCAGGGAAATATCGTTGACATTACATGATCCTTCTCGCTGGCACGCCAAAGACTGTCGTACCCTCCCTGACATCTTTCGTGACCAGGGCGCCTGCTCCCACGACCGCTTCATCACCGATCGAAAGGCCCTGCAGAATAGTCGCTCCGGTACCGACAAGAACCCTGTCACCGATCGATACATTCCCCGAGATATTCGAGCCTGGGTTGATAACGCAGCAGTCCCCCACTTTTACGTCATGCCCGAATGAACTCTTAAGATTAAAGATATTGAATGATCCAACGGTGACATCCGGCATCAATATCGAACCTGCCGTTATTATATTTCCCCTGCCGATTGTGATGAGGTCCTTATTCCATACTACCGAGGGATGGACAAGATTGGGATATTCAAGACCATCCTTCCCGGCGAGGTGATCACTGAGCCGTTTTACCACCGAAGGAGTCCCGATCGCAAAAACGCAGCAAAGCCTTCTCCCCCCCTTCTGAAGCCACTTCAAATCTCCCACCACACTGTACGCGCCGACCCTGCCGCCGATATCGCCTGGCGCATCCGAGATGTACCCGACCAGGCGGTACACTGGCAAGCCGGAAGCAGAATTTATATCATCTACCAGGAAAGCGACTTCCCTGGCAAACCCTCCCGCTCCATATATTACCAGATCTTTCATCGGCTGCTTCTCCCTTTGCCTGCGTCGAAGATATTACAATAGTACTTTCGTCCCGGCCGGCGTTAAATTTAGCGTTTTTTTTCAAATCGATCAATTGGACCTTTATGAGCAATAATATCTATAGAGTGGACGATATGGTACACAGTTTTTGAAAAGGATCGATATCAAGCCGGTTTAATTTCCTCGTATTTATCTATTTAACATACTGTTATAATGTATATGGATTTTTTCCCGCCTTCGGCATCGCTCCTGCAACAGAAATATGAATGAGATTTGACGGCAGCATGGAAAATCTATCCAGGGAAATCTGTCAACAGATTTAAATCAGGGACCTGATCAGGACCTAAAGGGAAGGAGAGACAATGAATAAGATCAGGATACTTGGATTGATCGTTCTGGTGATCTTTATGGGGGCGGGATGCAACTTTTTTGATTCGACATCTTCGACACCGGACACAGAGATCAATACGACGGAAGCGACGATCGATCTGAATTCTCCAACAGGCGGTTATACGGAAGATGACGAATCCCCCGCCTTCGGAGAAGAATACCAGTTCGCCCTTATGGGAAATGAACCTCTCTACGGGGATCCCCTCCAGAATGAGGAGGCTGTGGCGAACTGCATCAGGCACCGCTACGCGAAAGTGTTCAGGTTGCGTTCGATCTGGGGAAATCTCGCCAATACTGCCTCCGATACGGCGACAGCAGATTGCTGCGGAGTCGACTGGACCGGTGGCATGAAATTCCGGGGCGGATATATCGTGATCGAGAAAGCGATAAGATTCGATCCCAACGATTATATTACCAGGATCGACAGATCGACAATAGAGTGGGTCTCTAAGACCTATCCTCACATTGACGGCATACAGGTCAAACTCGTCGTGCCTCCCGGTCCCGCAGACAGTACAATATGCGACAGTTCAAAAGTAGAGATTCCGGAACCGGTACTATATTTCAAGGCTGGTCCGTTCGAGAGGACCTTCACCCTCAGAGAGCTTATCGATCTGCAGCTGATGCAACCTGTCGACCGGTGCGGCAACGGCATCATGATCGGAAGCCACATCATCCCGCCTGACTGTCCTAACGGTTATCTCTTCGGAAAATGGAGAAGCATCGAACCCGACTCGCTGTTCAATGAACAAACAGGTGAGCTCAGAGGAGTCCTCCTGGGCAATTTCAGAGGCGTCTGGATGAGCGAACATGGCATCGCGTCGGGATATCTCAGGGGCATCGCTGGAATAAACAGCGCCGGAGAACACAAATTCTTCGGCAAGTATATCAATATGAACGGAAGGTTCAGAGGTATCCTTCGCGGCGACTATGGACTCGCTCCGACGATGTCGATCGAAGATCCCGGTTTCGGATGGTTCGAAGGGGAATGGCTCGGACGGGATCGTCTTAGACAGGGAGTCCTGAAAGGGGAATGGATCTCCGATGGCGAGGGGCTTGGTTTCTTCCATGGCAAATGGAAGATGGACTGTTACTTCGTGGAATGATCCACATCATCACATATCGATAACAGGGGTAAAGGGCCGTAATCACCACTGCGGCCCTTTCTTTATTCCACTGCTCAACAGATCGTTTGATAGGTCCGCGATAGCATCACTGTCAAATACTCTTGAGGCCGCTTCAACAAGATATCCGAATATGAGCGGCGATGAGGCTATGATATTTCCTCTTGAGAGACAGAAAGGTTCTCCGAAAAAATCACTGACATCCCCCCCTGCCTCGGAGACCAGCAAGGCTCCGGCGGCCATATCCCACGGTTTGAGGTGAAGTTCGAAGAAACCATCGAGCCTTCCGGCGGCGACATGGCTGAGATCGAGAACAGCTGCCCCGGACCGCCTTATCCCCCTGCACCTGAGAAAAAGATCCCTGAAAAGGACGAGATAATCATCAAGATGCCCTGAAGCCTTGAAAGGAAATCCCGTGCCAAGCAACGAATCGGTCAGAGCGCCAGGCCTCGATACTCTGATCGGCACGCTGTTGCAGTACGCCCCTTCCCCCCTCACCGCTTCGAACAGTTCTTCACGCAACGGGTCATAGACCAGTCCGATCGTGATCCTGTTCTCTACCAGGAGAGCTATCGATACTCCTATCGATGGATATCCATGGATATAGTTGGTAGTCCCGTCGAGAGGGTCTATTATCCATATTTCCCTCTCCGATCGAATAGAAACACTTTCTTCGGCTAAGAATCCTGAATCGGGAAAAGCCGATCTGATAGTCTCCTTGATCAACTTCTCACTGGCCATATCGGTAGCCGTGACAAAATCATTCCTGTCTTTTTCCTTAACTTCTCCGGAAAGTTCCCTCCCGAAGGTCTCCTTGATAAGGGCGCCTGCCGAAAGTATCGCTTCCCTTGCCACTTCTATCCTCTTTCTCATTTGGGATCTCCCTTCTGGAGTATGAACCGCGATGGAAGATCGACTCCCATCTCATCTTTTAAAACGCCAAGAAAAGCCCTTGCCGTAGATGGTATATACCGTCTTGACGAAAGGATCAGGCCTATTTCCCTTCTCAGATCCAACCCGCGGACTTTCAGTTCCTTCAACGCTCCGGAACTGATCTGGCCACTGACTGTCCATTCAGGAAGGATACTGATCCCCAGCCCCGCTATTACAAGGTTACGTATCGCCTCCTGGCTGTCGATAGCCATTTTGATATTCAGGTCTGTCTTTTTCTTCCTGAAGACCTCTTCGATCATCTTCCTCGTGACCGACTTCTGATGAAATGAGATAAATGAATATTCCCCTATACGGGCGGGACTGATTTCTTTTTCCATGGCGAGGGGATGATCAGGCGAAGCTATAAAAATCAGTTTCTCTCTGAATACGGGAAAGACTTCGAACCCCCCTTTTTTACTGACGGGAAGAGTACCTACGACCAGATCGAGCCTGCCGCCGTCGAGGCCCTCGAGAAGAGGGAGTGTCGATGATATCTCCAGGTCTACCTCTATTCCGGGGTAAATCTCCCTGAACTTCGAGAACACCCCCGGCAGGACATATATGCTGGCCGCGTCTATCGTACCTATCTTTAACTTTCCTCTTTTCAAACCCTCCAGATCGTTCATCTCCAGGAAGAATTCTTTTTCCAGATCGGTAAACCTTTTCGCGTATCCAAGGGCGACACGTCCGGATTCAGTAAACCTCACTTCCCGCCCCTCGACTTCATACAGTCGCGTCCCGAGTTCTTCCTGTAGTTTTTTCAACTGGATACTGACTGCCGGCTGGGTGACAAAATGATCCCTGGCCGCTTCTGTAAAGCTTCCTTTTTCGGCAAGAGACAGATAGTATTTCAATGTTCTTATTTCCATAATTATTTTTTATAATTATCATTAATATAATAAATTTGTTTTATTATGTCAAGATGGTAATATCGGCTTGTCGTCAGGTATCCGCCGCCAAATAAGTGGCGCCGGCAAGTGACGATTAAACCAGGAAACCGATCGACGGATCAGACGAAAGCAAGGAGGATGAATTATGGAGGTCAAGAAAAAACCAGTAAAACCAGTTGGGAGACTCGGCATCCTTACGCCTGGAATGGGCGCGGTATCGACGACATTCATGGCAGGGGTCGAGGCGATCAGGCAGGGTCAGGCCAAACCGATCGGCTCGCTGACTCAGATGGGTACGATAAGGCTTGGCAAAAGGACGGAGAACAGGACCCCGATGATTAAAGATTTTATCCCGTTGGCCGAACTCGGCGATATCGTATTCGGGGGATGGGATATTTTCGAGGACAACGCCTATCAGGCGGCGGTTAAAGCGGGAGTCCTGAACGTCGACACGATCGATGCCATAAGACCTTTCCTGGAAAGTATCAAACCGATGAAAGCGGTCTTCGATCAGAATTACGTAAAAAAACTCTCCGGGACATGGGTCAAAAAAGGTAAAAACTGGTTCGATCTTGCCGACCAGCTGAAAACAGACATAGAAGAGTTCAAGAAAAAAAATAAATGTGAGAGAGTCGTCATCGTATGGTGCGCCAGCACTGAGATCTTTATCAAACCTTCCGACGTCCATATGAGCCTGAGCGCGTTCGAGAAAGGGATGAAGGAAAACGATCCACGGATCGCTCCGAGCATGGTTTACGCCTATGCCGCTCTTTCAATGGGGATCCCGTTTGCCAACGGCGCCCCCAACCTTACGATAGATATTCCGGCACTGATGGAACTCGCGGACAAGAACAGCGTGCCTGTCTGCGGAAAGGATTTCAAGACAGGCCAGACGCTGATGAAGACTATCCTGGCACCGGGATTCAAGGCAAGGATGATAGGCCTGAACGGCTGGTTCTCGACCAATATACTCGGCAACAGGGATGGAGAAGTACTCGACGATCCGGAATCATTCAAGACGAAGGAAGAGAGCAAACTGTCAGTCCTGGAACACATACTTCAACCGAAACTCTACCCCGATCTGTACGACCGGTTCTATCATAAGGTCAGGATAAACTACTATCCTCCAAGAGGAGACAACAAGGAAGGATGGGATAATATAGATATTTTCGGATGGCTTGGTTATCCGATGCAGATCAAAGTCGATTTTCTCTGCCGCGACAGTATTCTCGCGGCCCCGATCGTACTCGATCTCGCACTTTTTCTCGATCTGGCCAACCGGATCGGGTTCAAAGGGATCCAGGAGTGGCTATCCTTCTATTTCAAGTCTCCGCAGCATGCTCCCGGACTCTATCCAGAGCATGACCTGTTCATACAGCTGATGAAATTGAAAAATACGCTGAGGTATATACAGGGAGAGGATATGATCACGCATCTCGGACAGGAATACTACGACTGATCACCTGTCGCCACGCAAGACACAGGCAGTCACGGACAAATAAATGCCAGCCGCCGATCAACGGCTGGCAGCAAAAACGGGGGCGCATCAAACGCCCCCGTAACCATTCTCACCTCGACGATCTTCTACTCCGGGTCTCCATCCTTGCGGACAAGATCGGACATCCCCTTGAGGTATCCGAAGCAGAGCAACTTGTCACCCGCCCTGATCTGCTGGTCAGCCTTCGGAGTGGGAATCATATGAAACCCTCTCTTTATGGCAAGGATTAGTATGTTGCTCTGGCTCAGATCTGTCTCCATCAGTTTCTTGCCGGCAAGAAGATGAGAATCGGTTATCAGCAGCTCGGCTATTCCATATCCACTTGCAAGCTTGATTATTTCCGAGAATGCTCCCATCGAAAAGTGAGTCATTTTTGACAGTCTTCTCGTGATAAACCTGTCGACCACATTGTCCAGACCTTTCGCCACTGGAAAAGCGAGGACGACTATCAGGACGAGACCGAGAAGCCCCAGTTTGGCCAGGGCATTTGAAAAACTGTCCCCCCTGAAAGAGATGTATAACATCGCCAACCCCGAGACGATCCCGATATTTCCAAGGATCATGAGCATCTTTACGATCTTTCGTCGCTCGCGGTGATTTACGATATTTTCAGCTTCAGAGGTCGTAAATCCCGTTCCGGTATAAGCAGAAAGCGCCTGAAAAGCGGCTGTCTCCTTGTCAAGTCCCGTCATCCGTAGCGCTATTGAACCAACCTTGATTATCAGGGCGGATAAGATCAATACCAGCAGCAGGGCGAATACACTCACAGGTCATCCCTCATAATTCATTCTTCTACGATTTGAAAAACCGGTCTCCTCCGGCCAGTCCAGGCCGAAAGATCGATAGACCGGCGGGCGGGCGCGACTTGCGCCGCCCCTATTCCTTTACCGCAGTATAAAAGTAACTTCCATTCCTGTAAACAAGAAGTAGCACTTTGCTGCCGTCGGAATCTTCGACGACTTTTCGAAAATCATCGATATCCTCGATTTTCTTCTTGTTGACTTCGACAATTACGTCACCGGTGCCAAGCCCCGCCTTAGCCGCCGGAGTGTTCCTGTCTATTTGCCTTATTATGACTCCCTTGATCCTCGAAGGGATATTCATTGCCTCCCTGTATCTGTCGGAAAGCGTCTCAAGTCCAACACCGAGAAAAACAGGATTTCTGTCCTCGATCTGCTTCTCGACCCTGGCTGGTTCATTTGACGGATGTTCTCCCATCGTGACTTTCAGAGTCCTGTGCTTGCCATTCCTGATGATCTCCACCGCGACTTCGCTTCCCGGTTCCGCTTCCGCCGCTGCACGTCTGAATTCACCCGTATCCTTTATCTTCCTTCCTCCGAATTCTGTCACGACATCGCCACGCTCGAATCCAGCCCTGCTCGCCGGACTTTCCTCAGCGACATGAGATATCAGAACACCTTCGGTATCCTTGAGACCGAAAAATTCCGCCATCTCAGGTTGGACATCCTGTGGGACCACCCCTACGTACCCGCGTATGACCCGTCCGTGAGCGATGATGTTTTCCATTATGCTGTGGGCCAGTTCGATCGGTATCGCGAATCCTATTCCCTGGCTACCTCCGGATCTTGAATAGATCGCCGTATTGATACCAATAAGTTCACCCCTGGTATTTATCAGCGCTCCACCGGAATTTCCCGGGTTTATAGCCGCGTCTGTCTGGATAAAATTCTCGTAATCAACGAGTTCCAGCGACCTGCCCAACGCGCTGATTATCCCCTTGGTAACTGTCTGACCTACGGCATAGGGGTAACCGATAGCCAGAACTGTCTGTCCAAGCCTCAATTCTTCGGAATTACCCATCTCTACGACCGGGAGATCGTTGGCATCGATCTTCAGAACAGCGACATCGCTCCTCGGATCGCTTCCGACTATTACCGCGTCGAAAGTCCTCTTGTCCGGAAGAATCACCTCCACCTCGTCGGCGTTCTGCACAAGATGATTGTTAGTAAGAATATATCCATCCTTGTCGACGATCACTCCCGATCCGAGATATTGCTGTTCCCTTTCCTTGGGTACGTTATACCGCCTGAGATAATCCTCGAAAAACCTTCTGAAAAAGGGATCCTGCATCATAGGTGATTCATACTCCTGCTGCCTTACGATAGATTTTGACTGAATATAGACGACAGCAGGAACTACCTTTTCGACGACATCGGGCAAGGACTCCACTTCGCTGCCCAACGCGTAAGCCTGTGTTGAAATTCGATCGAGGACTCCATCAGGTCCTCTTCCGCCGCTGAAAAAATCTTCCACAGTAATCGCGGCAAGAAATACCACCAATGCCGCAAGAATAATTGACGCATTTCCCGCAAGCCTCTTTTTAAAATTCATTTCCATACCTCCTTTATGACCCGAAGCTTTTTACAAGCCTCTTTAACCTGTCCGGCGACAAAAAGTTCCAAATCGATAAACGAATCGAGTCGATATTATGCTAAAGAATCCGGCAAGATTATCGAATAAACTATCAGTATAAGCAATAACAATAAAATATTCCGGCGTTATCAGTCCTGACGGAAGGGGTTGCTTTTATTGGACGCGCACATCGACAGAAATCAGATCAGTAAGATCCACGAGATGACGATCCGGCTTTTTGATATGATCGTTTCGGCATGCGCGTTGATCGTTCTGACTCCGCTGCTGCTTTTGATCATCGCGGCGATAAATATCGAGGACTCCGGCCCGATCTTTTTTATCCAGACAAGGGTTGGAATTGGCGGCAGACCTTTCAATATCTTTAAATTCCGCACAATGATCGATGGCGCTGAAAAGACCGGGGCTGGATTGTTCATCGACGGCGAGGATGACTTCCGGATCACAAAGACAGGACGTTTTCTTAGAAAGACAAGTCTTGACGAGTTGCCCCAGCTTATAAACATCTTTATCGGCGACATGAGCCTGGTCGGGCCGAGGCCGGGAATGCCGATGCACGTCGAGGAATATTCAAGGCGGCAGATGAAACGTCTCAGCGTTCTTCCCGGTCTTACCGGTTGGGCGCAGATCAATGGTCGAAATTCCCTGACCTGGCCTCAACGTATCGAACTCGACCTGTCGTATATCGAGAACCGGTCATTCTTTCTCAATATTGTCATCATAGCAAGAACGATCCCCTCCCTTATCCGGTCTGGCGGATTGTACGGAGCAAGAGAAAATTTCGATTTCACCGGGAAGGAAGAGACCGGAGGCAGGGACGGGGAAAAGATTCCGTGAGACTCCTTCCAGCAATCACCCCCGCATCCAGATGAGACTGAGATACTTGAAACCGGGCTAGAAACGGACCTCGAACCTGTGGTCGGATCCATCATTCTCGATCTCTTCGATCTCGACAGATGAGACTGACGCTGAAGCCGGCCCGCGAGAGAGCCTTTCAAGGAATTTTTCGATCTTATCTTCGGGGCCTGAAGCTTCGGCTTCCACCGAACCGTCAGGGCGATTCCGCACAAACCCGCAGATGCCAAGGCTGCCAGCCAGCGATCTTGTGAAGAACCTGAATCCGACACCCTGTACTCTTCCCTTGATAGTGATTCTTACCTTTTTCAAACCGGCAAACACTCTCCTGCCTTATAAAAACAAACAAGACCATGCGACCAGCATACTGAAATCATCAAGGCCTTTCCACAGGATTTTCAAATACCGGTTTAAGCACCGGGATTTCACTTCAATATCACCCCTTAATATGCTATACTTCAAGCGGTATAATACGATTAATCGGCAACTCGAGCTGTAGACAAACAAATGGACGTACCTTTGATACGGAGTTCAATCTTCCTTGCACTCCTTTTTCTCGCCAGCATTGCAAGGTCAGACACAATAACTCAGACTGTCTTCTTCGGGCAACCTCGGATAGTCGAGACAGGTTCGGGACTGCTTGTGACGGTCGACCACTGCAGAACGGTCGGCCATTGCGGCGAACCGATGCTTCCCGCATATCCCGCCCGTTTTCTTCTTCCCGCCGGGGAAAAGATATCGTCTGTCTCTTTTAATCCCCTTTCGAATTCCATCATCCAGTGCAGGGGAAGAGTAATGGCTATGCCGCAGCAGTATCCGCTCGGCTCTCAGGCATCAATCGTCATCAGCCGCAATGAAGAAATTTACCGATTGCCGACTCTATACCCTTCCGAATCTGGATTGTTGGTCACCGAGCAGGAAATAGCCGGCAGTCGTATCGCATTCGTGAATATCTTTCCCTGCCGGGTCATTCCTTCGACATCCGAGATCAGTTTCTCGTCAGCCATCGAGGTCATAATCAGGACTGAGCCTTCCGACCGCTCCACCGTTCGCCCCGATCGCCCGCTGACGAATAGGACCCGAAGGATCCTCGAAGAGATCGACAAAGAAAATGCTGGTCCGGGCAGGATACCAAAGCTGCCTGAAGCAAACACCGACATGTTTGAATGCGATAACATCTCCTATCTTATAATCACCAGCGCGGAACTCGCTCCGGGTTTTGAACCGCTCGCGCAGATGAAACTGGCATCCGGGCTTAAAACAGAGATCATCACCACCGAATGGATATCGCTAAATTACCAGGGAAGCGATCTTCAGGAAAAAATTCGAAATCTCATCATCGACGCGTGGACCGGCTGGCAGACCGAATACGTCCTTCTGGGAGGTGACGATTCGGTTATCCCCCACAGGGGAATGTACGTGAAGGTCGGAACCGAGGTGGAACCTGACATAGCTTCAGACCTCTATTACGCCTGTCTCGACGGCGACTGGAACACAGACCAGGATATCTATTTCGGCGAACCCGGAGAAGAGGATTTGATCCCCGAAGTCTCCGTCGGAAGGATCCCCGCCGAAACTCTCGAGGAAGTATCGAATTTCATCTCCAAGCTGGAGTCATATGCGATCTCACCATCCCCGGAAAGATGCGCCACCTCTCTGATGGTCGGAGAACTTCTATGGAGCGGTGAAACAAACACGTGGGGAGCCGACTGCAAGGACGAAATACTCCATGGCAGCGATAATTACGGGTTCACCACTTCGGGCATTCCAGATCACTTCGATAACAACACCCTGTACGACAGGGATATGGGAAGCTGGAGCCAGACCCATCTGCTTTCTTACCTGAACACCGGAGTCAATCTGGTCAATCATCTTGGCCACGCCAGCAACCTCTCGGTCATGAGGCTTGCCGTCTGGGATCTGGATCTTCTCGACAACACAGGTCCCGGAAAACTTCCCTTTATCTGCTATTCTCAAGCCTGTTACCCCGCCGCGTTCGACAACCGCGATGACGCGGGATCGATCCTTCCGGATGATGCGATCGGAGAGCAGCTGATAAACGGTGAAAAGGGCGCCGTCGCTTTTATCGGCAATACCCGCCTCGGATGGAGTTCGCCTGGAACGACGAGCGGCACGTCGCAATATTTCGACCGCCAGTTTTTCGACGCGATTTTCGGCGAAGGGATAAGCGCGATCGGCGAGATACTGGACGATTCAAGGATAGATAATATCTCCTATATTCCGTATGCGGCGGTCAGGTACGTGATGTACGGCATGTGCCTGCTCGGTGATCCCGCAATGACAGTCTGGACCGGTGTTCCCTCCTTCCTCACAGTCACGCATGACGATGTGATCCTTACGAACAACGACGAACTCTTCACCACACGGGTCTTTGCCGGGGACACGCCGGTCGAAGGAGCTCGTGTTTCATTGCTTATCAAAGATCCCGATAAATTTTGTGCGACTGTTACTGATGCTTCAGGGACTGCTTTTCTCGCTCCCTCTCCCGATTCAGCGGGAACGGCTATACTCACTGTCTTCGCCCCTGACTACTATCTCTATTCAGATACCGTTCTGGTCGCATCGTCATCCGATGCTCATCTCGAAATGACGCAGTTCACGATCGACGATGATTCGATAGGTATAAGCTGCGGCGACGGCAATGGTATCGCCGAATCGGGAGAGATCCTCGATCTTTCAATAATCGTAAGCAACGCAGGAGCGTCCCCGGCAGTCGGCACCAGAATAGCCATCTCCTGCGATTCTCCATTCGCGTCGCTGACTGTCGACACCTTTTTGATAGGCGATCTTGCGGAAATGAGCGCTTACATGATTGAAAACGAGCTTTCTCTCGGCCTCGATCAGAATATCCCAAATGGATATTCTTTTAATCTCGGAATCACCCTTCTTTCCGGCGAACTCAGGTGGAAATCAGTCGAGACGATCACCGTCAACGCTCCAGGAGTCATTTTTGACAGCTGGGCCCTGAGTGATTCCCTGCATGGCGATTCGGACGGTTGCCTCGAAGCGTGGGAACACCTCAACCTATCGGCAAGATTGACAAATAGCGGGATCAACACGATCATCTCGCCCGTCCTCTCCCTTTCATGCAGGAATGACGGCTGGTTAAGAATAACCAAGAAAAGCGAACCCCTTTCCGATATCCCGGCCGGAGCAACGATCGATTCCCACGGATTGCTCGAAGTATTCGTCAGAGAGCTCACTCCTCCATTTTCCGAGATCGAGCTCTTCCTGCAACTCGAATCTGAGAATCAGCCTCTTCAGAGCTGTACGCTTTTTACCAATATCTGCGGAAGCAGTATCTCCGATGAGGTCGCAGAGGAAGGGTTCTGGAGGCATTCGGCGATCATCGGATATGACGGGTGGCATATCAGCGCCGAAGAATCGTACTCCTCTCCATCCAGCTGGAAATGCGGCAGCCCGACCGGCCTCGTCTACCCTAATCTCATGGAAGCCGTCCTGGTGACTCCCACCCTCTGCCTCTATGAGAATTCATCGTTGAGTTTCCGGCATATGATGGGAGCGGAAGCGGGGACTACATACCCATACTGGGCTAAGGACGCCGGTGTGGTCGAAATATCGACTGACGGAGGAAACAGATGGACTATCATCAACCCTACAGTCGCTTACCCGTGCAGAGCGAGTTCTTCAAACACGATCTTTCTTGCTCCATATCAGAAGTGCTATTCAGGGAGTATCGGCTGGAAAAGCGAAACATTCGACCTCTCAGCATGGAGAGGTCCGGTTCTTTTAAGATTTCATTTCGCCACCGACGAACAACTGGCTTACACCGGCTGGTTCATAGATGATATAGAGGTCTCGACCGACCAGTTGACTGATAGCGATATCCCCGTTCCTGGAGGGGCTACAGCCCTCCGCTCGGTATATCCCAACCCTTTCAATCCATCGACGATCATAAAATATGAGGTCTCTGGAGACTCGGATGTCGAAATAACGATCTATGACGTCTCTGGCAAGAGGATAAGATCCCTTGTAAACCGCCATCACGTTAGCGGGATCTATGATATCGCCTGGGATGGCAGAAATGACAGGGGGAAGAAAGTGTCGAGCGGAGTCTATCTCTGCCGCGCGAGAATAGGTGTCTACTCGGCTACCCGCAGGCTTATCCTGCTTCGCTGATCGCGTCGCCATTGAAACAGCGCGCCGTACCTTCCCGAAAGCCAGGGCAGGTGGAGGGGAAGAGGTCCTCGCCCGGGCTTGCCGCTCTAATATTTAAAAAAAACCACCTTTCCCGTTACAAGATCGTACCTGGCTCCAATGATCAGCAGGTTTCCCTCTTCATGGAGAGCTTTCAGGACTGGTCCGCTTTCTCTCAGTACCGCGACAGTGTTCTCAATATTCGCCTCCACGAGACTGTCCGGGTCCGTTCCCTCCATGCGCCTGATCACTGTCCTGATCTCTTCGATAAAACTGCCTGTATGCCCATGCGGGTCACATCCGGAAAGAGCCGCTTTGACAGCTCCGCAGTCGCTGTGGCCAAGGACAACGACGAGCGGAACGGCGAGATGCCCGGCAGCGTATTCGATGCTTCCGATGACAAGATCATCAACGATATTTCCGGCGACCCGGATGACGAAGAGATCTCCTATACCCTCATCAAAGATTATCTCGGGCGGCACCCTTGAATCGGCGCAGGTAAGTATTACGGCGAACGGGGACTGACCGGGAGCTGTCTCGCTCAACCTCCGGTTGTCTCTTCGAGGCGCTTCCGGTTTGCCGCCTGCGAACCTTGAATTTCCCTCTATCAGTCTTTCAAGAGCCTTTTTCGCGTCCATCGAGACTTCCTTTCCGTCAATCGATCAATATTCTTAATTTTTACTTTTCCTGCCAGGATACCTCGATGTCATGAACCGGGTGTTCATTATCTTTTTCTTTTCCCCAGCAGGATAAGATCACGCAGACCCTCCCCGTCTCTGGCATTGAGCCAGTTTTCCTCGAATTGAGGATCCTGTACGATCTGCGCTATCCCCGCGAGAGCACGCAGGTGGAAGTTGCGCTCGTCCCCGGTGCCAGTCAGGACGAATATCGATTTTACGTTCTTCTCTGTTTCAGTAAAAGCAACTCCTCCCCTGCATCGGGCGAGTAGTATATCGAATTTTCCCGTTCCTTCAAGGATGATATGCGGAATCGCAAGCAATGGGGTCAGAACAGTGCTGCTTTCCCTTTCACGCTCTCGCATTTTTTCGATAAACGCTTCCTTTTCCACGTCAAGCCTCACCGCGAGAAAATCAGCCACGATGGAGAAAAACGTCTCGAGGTCCATCTTTTCCTCGATATCAAGAACGATCGCGTTTTCTATTATCCTGTCGAGCCTGTCGCGCGTAATATCGTCGCGTTCCCTGATGATCTCCTTCAGTTCAGTCTCAAGCGTCCTTGTCGTCAGCTCTCGGGCCGTTATCCTCTCTATCAGGTGCAGAAGGGCATATTCCCTTACAGCTCTAATCCTCCCATAGAACCAGTACACGAACAGTCCACAGACCATGATCGATCCGCTTGTTAAAAGGGCGGAGCCTCCTATCCCGATCAACATGAATATGAATCCCACGATCCCGCCGATCTGAATCCATGGATAGAGTGGCGAATGAAAGACCGGCTGATAGTTCTGAAGTCTGCTCTCCCTGAGAATGATCAGGGAGAGGCAGGAAAGCATGTAAGTCATAATCAATACTGCTGAAGCCGCTTTGACGAGGAGATCTATCCTCAAAAAGATAAAGCAGACCATGATCGATCCGGTTATGAGAATCGCGATATGAGGAGTACCGGTCTTCTTCCCAACTCTCGATAATGCTTCCGGAAGCAGCCTGTCCCGGCTCAGCGCCATGGGGTAGCGCGAAGAGGCCATGATCCCGGCGTTGGCTGTCGATATAAAAGCGAGTATCGCCGCGATACCCATCACGATCCTGCCACTATTACCCATAAAGACTTCCGCTCCGTCAGAGATAGGAGTGAGCGACGAAGCGAGCAGGTCTGACTTTAGAACGCCGACAGTGACAAAGACTGTTAAAAAATAGAGGAGGCTGACAGTTATAAGAGAAAGGATCATCCCGAGAGGTATTACTTTTCCGGGGTCCCTGACCTCTTCGGCTATGCTCGCTACCTTGAGAAGCCCTCCGAATGAAACGAAAATAAACCCCGCCGTCGTTAAAGTGGGAACCCATCCCCCGGGATTGAATGGATGCATCAACTCGGCAGAGACAAAAGGGAATCCACGTATTATGTAGAAAAGAAGCGCTGAAAAAAGGAAGAAACAGAGGACTATCTGTACTCTGCCCGCCTCTTTGCTGCCAGCGAGATTGATCAACACGAATACCGCCGTCAATACAACGGCGATGATCCTCATATCGACATCTATGAAGATCGATGTGAAGGCAGCCATACCAACGAGGGCAAAGGCGCTTTTCAGCGATAGCGAAAACCAGGTCAGCAGGCCTTCCACTGTGCCCGCGCCCGGCCCCAGAGCTCTCTTGACGTAAAAATATGTGCCTCCAGCCTTCGGCATCGCCGAGACGATCTCCGCCTGGCTGAGAACGCCCGTAAGGGCGAACAGTCCCGCTATGATGTACGAGACTATCATCGATGGGCCTGCCCGGGCATACGCAATGCCGGGAAGTATAAAAAGCCCGGAACTGATCATCGCCCCGCTCGCAATACTGAAGACGTCTATCAGGCCAAGCCCTCTTTTGAGTTCCATCTTAACATCTCCCTCAAATCATTCCTTGATTGTTCATTAACGGCAGATCGATTAAGGATGACTTCAACTTTCAATAAAATCAAGCAGTTCTGCGCCTACCGATGATATCTCCCGGTATCCCGCATCTATGATCTCTTCCGCCCTGTCGAAATCGAAATCCTGGAATCCACCGACCTTCGGCCGGATCATGAAATGGGGACCCGCGTTCAACCTTTCGAATGACAGAAGCCTGGAAGTGACAATAGCCATGCTGTCGGTGAAGACATCTACCAGGTTCCTGCTGCGTCTTTTCTTTTTTTCTTCACCGCTCACCTTTCTGATACCTCCGATGGAAGATATGATCGGTGCTTTTTTCATGTTCTCCCTCAGCCATTCATCAAGTCGCTCGACGACAGGGATATGCCGTGATTCATATGGAGATCTTTCACTGAATACTGAACGGCAGGCGTTGACTCCTATGATCCGTTCAGCGCCCAGCTCATGGGCAATATCGAGTGGAACGGGATTGACTATCTCCCCATCGACAAGATTTCTTCCCATGACCCTGACGGGAGGAAAGACTCCCGGTATGCAGGCTGAAGCGCTTATCGCGTCGACTATGTCTCCATCCCTGAAAACGAACTCGACTCCGGAATCGATATCCGCCGCCACGCATGCGAATGGTATCTGCAGGTCCTCAATTCTTTTCTTTCCGAATTCTTCCCTGAGCGTCGAGCCTATCTTGTCCCAGTCGAAGATACTCCTGACGGTGAACGACAGACGCACGAATTTCAGAAAATCCTTCCAATTGGTCTTCAGCGCGATATCTTTCAGATGTTCGGGAGAATACCCTGCCGCCGTGGCGGCTCCGATAAGCGATCCCATCGAAGTACCAGCTATGCTGGAGATCTTGATATCATTCTCTTTCAGCCACAGAAGAATTCCGATCTCGCATAATCCTCTCGCTCCTCCCGATCCGAGCGCCAGTCCGATCTTTTTACTCATCGGTCAATCCTTTCTTATCCTGAGAATATCGGGTCTGTGGACCAGGATCAGAAGAAACCCTGTCGTAAGTATCAGAAGCATCGATATAAGAAACGGATGCGCCATGAGAAGCCTTGGCCTGAGCGCTACGGAAATGATGATCCCGGCGATCGCACCCCCGAGATGAGCTTCATGACCGATATTTCCGAGCTTCGCCCGTATCCCGTAAACGGATACCAGGATGAAGAGTATACCGAAAAGCCATGAAGGGATCGAGACTGGAAAAAGCAGAAAAGATATCCCTCCGTGTGGAAATATGATTATGCTCGAATAAATGACTCCGCTTACCGCGCCGGAAGCTCCTATCGCCCTGTACCCGGGATGATCCCTGTGTATGTACAGTGCCAGCAGGTTACCGGCTATAAGCGATCCGAAATATATCCCCAGGTAGGCGAGGAACCCGAACCTTGCTCCCACACCGAGGCTGAACGAATAAAGAGCGATCATATTGAACATCAGGTGGCCGATATTGGCGTGAAGAAACCCGGAGGTGAGAATCCTTATATATTCACCGCCACGAAGTATCCTTTCCACGTTGAAAAGATACTGCTCAAAAAAACGCCGGCTGCTGAATCCCTTAAGAGAGAATATCACGTTGGCCACGATCAGAAATATAGTAAATGTCTCGTTCGCATTCTCCATCAGATCCTTTTCCTTTTCCCTGCTTCCCGGTCTCCATCTTCTGCCAGGGCGCGTCCGGGCACCATGGAATAATCATCCTTCATCGCCGTTATCTTTTTTTACAAGTGACAGGCCGCCTCTGGAAAGATCCTCGACTGCTTTCCGGCAATCGTCGAATCTCGAAAGAGGTATCTTTCCCTTTATCCTTATCATATCACCGAAATCCTCGCTCTCGATCTCCCCTTCCGCTTCGAGGACAGCATCCTTTATTTCCCGGAAAAGATTATACGGCAGATCGATCGTAAAAGCGACAAGTTCGACAAGCCTCCTGACCGGAAGTCTTGATATTACATCCCGGGCACAATCCCCGTACGCCTTGACCAACCCACCAGTACCCAGTTTCGTCCCACCGAAATATCTTACGACCATAATAAGAAGATCTACGATTCCGCTTCCCTTAAGGACATCCATAACAGGTCTTCCCGCCGTGCCTTTCGGTTCTCCATCGTCGCTCATTCCCGCTATCTCGCTCCTGCCCCCACCCGTTATGAAGGCATAGACGAGATGGTTGCATCCAGGATGATCATCCTTTGTCTTCCTTATTATTCGCCTGGCTTCTTCCGGGGTCGATACGTTAAGGCCGCACGCGATGAACTTCGAATTTTTAACGATCCTCTCCGACTGAACACTGCCGTCGGGAATATAAAGTTCTTTGTCCATCAGTCGTCGGTGTCCTTTCACCAATAAATGTGTTGAAACGTCAGGCCCTTTCATACTATTTATTGCAGGACGGTCAATCAAGTATTGTTTTGGCCGGGCAGGCCTCTTAACGCAGATCGTAACCGCGGAAGGAAGGATCCAAAATGTCAGGTCTAACAGACAGATTCCTCGAGTATGTAAAAATTGACACTAAATCCAGTGAGGATTCCGAGACAAACCCAACAACTGCCGTCCAGTTCGACCTGGCCAGAAAACTTGTCGAGGAGCTCAAGGAACTGGGTCTTGAAGACGCCTCTGTCGATGAGAACTGTTATGTCATGGCCACCCTTCCAGCCAATATCGACGTTAAAGTCCCGGTAATAGGCTTCATCGCCCATATGGATACCAGCCCCGACATGTCGGGAAGCGGCGTCAAGGCGCGAATTATCGATAATTACGACGGTACCGATATCATACTGAATAAAAAGGAGAATATAATCCTTTCTCCCTCTGATTTTCCTGAACTCCTCAACTATAAGGGAAAGACTCTGATCACAACGGATGGAACGACCCTCCTCGGAGCTGACGACAAGGCGGGGATCGCGGAAATCATGACGGCACTGGAACATCTCGCGGCAAATCCCGATATTAGTCACGGCACGATCAAGATCGCCTTTACACCAGACGAGGAAGTAGGAAAGGGAACAGACCATTTTGACGTAAAAAAATTCGGCGCTGAACTGGCATATACGCTCGATGGAGGACAGATAGGCGAACTCGAGTTCGAGAACTTCAACGCGGCAAAGCTTACTGTGATCGTTCACGGCCGCAATGTCCATCCTGGATACGCGAAAAACAAGATGATCAATTCGATGTTGATAGCGATGGAATATAATTCGATGCTTCCCGTCAACCAGACTCCATTCTACACTGAAAAATACGAGGGGTTCTTCCACATGACCGGTATAAAGGGAACTGTCGAAAAAACCGTCATGACCTATATCGTCAGGGATCACGATATGGCCAGATTCAGGGAAAAACAGGATCTCGGGCTCAAGATCGCCGCATTTCTCAATCATAAATATGGCGAGGAGACGGTCAGCGCGGAATTGACCGAACAGTATCTCAATATGCGTGAAATGATAGAACCTGTAATGTATATCGTCGAAACAGCCGAACAGGCGATGATCGATGTCGGCGTCGAGCCGAAGAAGACTCCCATCCGCGGAGGGACAGACGGATCGAAGCTCTCATATATGGGGCTTCCGACACCCAACCTGTTTACGGGAGGCCATAATTACCACGGAAGATTTGAATATATACCGGTTGAATCAATGGAAAAAGCGGTACAAGTAATATTGAGGATCATAGATCTTTACGCGGAAAAACATAAGATGTAGAAGGACGTGAATCTATGACTGACATGGATAAGACGGCAGTAAAGCTGACCGGGTTTTCCAGCTGCCTGGGTTGAGCGTCTAAACTCGATCCGGCGGTGCTGGACAGGATTGTCAAGAATCTCGATCGAAGCAGCGATCCGAACATCATAATCGGAGCCGACTCCTTTGATGATGCCGGGGTCTATCAACTTCCCGGCGGGCCCGCTCTCGTCCAGACTCTCGATTTTTTTACTCCGATAGTAGACGACCCGTATGATTTCGGAAGGATATCAGCGGCGAATTCCCTCTCCGACATCTACGCGATGGGCGCGAAACCTGTCACCGCGATGAATATAGTCGCTTTTCCCGACACTGCCCTTCCCGAATCTGTCCTCACGGCGATCCTCCAGGGAGCGTCTGATATATGCGCCGCCGCCAGAGTCGCCGTCCTGGGCGGACATTCAATCTCGGACAGGGAGATAAAGTTCGGCCTCTCCGTCACCGGGATAGCCGATCCCGAAAAACTCATGAGAAAAGACCGGGGGAACTCTGGTGATATCCTCGTTCTGACGAAGCCTCTTGGATCGGGGCTTCTCTCCAACGCGCTGATGAACAACGCCGCCGTGAAAAAAGATATAGATTACGCGATCGAGGTAATGGCAGGTCTTAACCGCGCGGCATCCGAGGCAGCTGTAAACGCCGGTTGCCTCTGCGCGACTGATATCTCGGGGTTCGGACTCGTCGGACATCTGAAAGAAATGATCCTCGCCTCAGGCCTGTCAGCCGAGATCGACACTCACGCTCTTCCCGTTCTCCCGGGAGCAATGGAAATAGCGTCGGGAGCGTCATTCTTCTCGGGAGGTGAGCGACGGAATCTCGTCTTTGCCGGCGATCTTCTCAAGTATAAGGAAGACCTTCCCGCCGGTATGTTGAGAATAGCAAGCGATCCCCAGACTTCCGGCGGGCTTCTTCTTGCAATACCTCCGGCTGGCCTGGGAATATTCGAAACAGAACTACGCGAAGCGGGTGGTGGATCATGGGTCATAGGATCTCTCATCGCGGCGGCTCCGAGAAGAATAATGCTGAAATAACCATCAGCCCCCGTAAAAGTAACAGATCAAAATGGCCTTGAACCGCATAATGATACGTTATACTATCGATCCAACACAATCAACAGGGCAGAATACTGGATCGATCCCCGCAATCTCTCCTTTATATTGCTCCCTGTATGTCCACCAGACCGGCACGAACAATTATCGATGAGACCAGATCGGGAAAGGAGCGACATGGAAGGTTCAATCCGGGAAAGCAAAAAAGACAATCTTCTTCTTTATTTGACAGTATCGGTCAGCGGAGCCTCGATACTGGCCCTCGAACTTCTCGGGACGAGGATCCTCGGCCCATACTATGGAGTCAGCCTGTATCTATGGTCGGCAATAATAACTGTCACACTGGCAGCGCTCGCGGCCGGTTATTCAATCGGTGGGCGGATAGCAGACCGTTCCATAACTATGAAGGGACTGGGAATAATGCTTTTCCTGGGCGGGTTGTCTCTCTTCCTGATCCCGTTCCTGAAACGTCCAGTCCTGTCAATACTTGAACCTTTCGAATTAAGATTATCAGTACTTATAGCGGCAACGATTCTTTTTTTCCCGCCACTTATGATCCTTGGAATGATCACACCATCGGCCGTAAAGATCAAAGCTTCGGACCTCGACCGGGTAGGCCGGTCGGCAGGGAACCTATATTCTGTGTCGACCCTGGCGAGCGTCGTTGCCGCCCTTCTTACCGGATTCATACTGATCCCGGGCTTTGCCGTGACTCACATTCTTTTCGGAACGGGAGCCATCCTTTTTGTCACTTCCGGTATTTTAACTATGTCCGGAAGCGTGAAAGACAGGGGGAGTGCCCTGATATCGTCGATTCTCCTTGTCCTTTCGATTGTTGCTATCGTCATAGTCCCTTCTTCCCCGGAAGCGACAGGCAACGCGTCTTTCGTTGAAAGCGGCCACTCCCAATACGCGCAGATCGACGTCGTCGATTACAGAGAGGCGAGATTCCTGCTGATAGACGGCTCCATCCATACTTTCGTCGATATCGAATCGGGAGAAAATCTTTTTCCTTATGTCAATGTGATTGATATAGCGCGCAATATATACGGTAAAAGAGGAGATGCCCTGCTTATCGGCCTCGGAGGCGGTTCGGTCGCTAAGAATCTATCCTCGTGGAGATGGAAAGTAGACGCTGTGGAGATAGATCCTGTAGTGATTGATTTCGCTGAAAAGTATTTCGAACTTTCCTCCAGCGACGCTGAGGTCTTCCAGACCGATGGGAGGCGATTCCTGAAAGAGACTGACCGGCTCTACGATCTGATCATCTTCGACGCTTTCGGAAGCGGCACAGTCCCTTTTCATCTTGTAACAGAGGAAGCGGTCGAGCTCGCTGCTTCAAGGCTTGCTCCCGGCGGCATCATAGCGATGAACGTACTCACCGTAGGATGGAAGAGCAGAATGGTATCGTCTCTCGCGGCGACCCTGTCGGAAAGATTCGACAATATCATCGCTCTGCCGATAGTCGAGCCTCCTGACAAACTCGGTAATCTCATTCTTCTCGCTTCCGATTCGCTTCTCGCGCTTTCCTACCCGATCCCCGAACCGGATTCGCGTTTCAGCCCGGAATACGACATGACTCACGCGTGGGAAAACAGATTCATGCCCCCCACTGATGGACATGTCGTTCTGACTGATGACAGAAACCCGATAGACCTCTGGAGCGAACAGGTCAATCTCAATGACCGGAAAGATCTCATTAAATATTTCAAGGATGCTGGATTCAGGTGGTGACCTTTAAAAAAGCGAGATGCCCATCCTCCCGGGAAGGAAGAATGGAACAGGCATCTCTGCCTTTTAGACCCTTTAAGGATCTTTTCTTACAGCTTACCGACTAGTTTCCCACCATATAGAGACCGAAGTATGTGAGAACATTATCAATCGGGTTTGCTATACCTGTCGAGGTGCTGCCGGCAAAAAGCAGGCCGATAGCGCGAGGATTGGTAGCGACATCTTCTACCAGTAGCGATCCGGAATCTCCGCCGAGGAGGAATTTCCTGCCGGAAACAACGATCTGTCCGGTGAAATACTCCGTTGTCGATTCTCCGCCGCATTCATCCGAACCACCGACGTTGAATGCGCCATTGATCGCGCTGACAGTCCCGCGGGTCAATCCTGAAGTACGACCGCTCTTCTTGACGAGCAATCCTACGTAGGCATCCATCGTCGTGGCCGATATCTCGCCGATCTCGTAGATTGAACCTTCCGGATCGACCATGCCTGGGATTATCTCAGCGATCGCGCAATCGATATTGAGATTATCTTCGCACCATGTCGTAAGGTACGCTACGTAATCAGCAGGGATATCCTGGCAGTTGACATCGATCAGACCGGGCTGATTGATCTCCTGGCCTACTTCGGCGACATCGGGATCGTTCGCGCTCGCGGCCTGATCACCAGCGAATACATGCTTGTTGCTGAGGATGAACTTGGTTCCGGATCCGTCCTGCAGCAACGCGCCGAGTGTCCCTGAGCAGCAATACGGATAGGCGAAATCCTTGCTGTTCCCACCGGAGACTCCGAGCGGGATGGGACGGGGATAACGAGCTGTGTGGCCCGTGGAAGAACTTCCACCTTTGACCATCTTTATCTTGCCTGATACGACCTTGACGACGGGGACGCCTTCGATCGACGCAGGAACATTTTTTCCACCTTTTTCATTTTCAAGGTAGACCATGATAGCGGGAACGCCATTCTTGTCAAGGCCTGTGGCGGTTCCAACTACCAGGGGATCGGTCATGATATCCATAGTATGGCGGTTCTGAATAGCCATGACAGTATGAATGGCGGGGTTATCCATACTTAGAGTTATGGATCCCTGTTCGGTGCCAGCAACGGGTGTGCTGATATTCTCGCCCTGATCGGAACAACCGATCATAAGCGAGAGAGCCAGGAGCATGATACCCCCGACCAACCACCTTACAGGATTGCGTGGGTTGTAGAACATCTAACCCTCCTGTGGAAAAAGAAAAAAGAATAGAATTGATGAGTGATTCTACCGCAGAGAGAAAGCAGTTGTCAAGCCCGGAAGAAAAAAGAACGTGTAACAGCGAGTATCTCCCTCTTCAGAGGGGAACTCAAGGCTGTCATCATTATTTGACAAATTCGCTCACCCGGCCATCGGCGCTGATGGAGATCGCTCGATCTTCATCGACTGATACTAAAACAGCCTCAAAATCGTGCGGAGTGACGAAGACCGCGGGAGGCCAGATATACCCGAATATCTCTGCCGGATCGATTTTCAGCGCTGACAGATCGCTGGTATAAGACCCGTATTGAATGTAAGAGCTGCGTTCACTGTAATAGATCTTTCTCAGAAGCCATCGCGCCTGTTCGTCAGAACCGGGTCTGAATGATTGCGATCCGTGAAACCCTGTCATCACGCTGAACTTCACCAGTCCCCACATCTCTGGATAGTGCATATTGGATATCCCCTGCGCCGACCACGAGGTAAGACGCTCCGGGACCGCCATCGCAGTCTCGGCGTCGGTGGATTTGACGTACTTTCCATCCTCAGTGACCAGGTCATAATTCGCCCGGGATAAATTGACTGCCCAGATATCTCCATCGTCCGGAGGAACTTTTTTATGAGCAGATTCGCCGAGGACAGCCCACGGTATCGCTACCTCGACGGTCCATCCCCTGTCCCTGTTACCCGGATCATTTATTGTCCCGTCCACGTGAACGGCGCTTTCAAGCCCTTCGATATCCCATGAAAGGAGAGCCGGCCCCCCATCCCGATACGGTTTCACCATAAAGATATCACG
This sequence comes from Candidatus Krumholzibacteriota bacterium, assembly GCA_016932415.1. NCBI lineage: Bacteria > Candidatus Krumholzibacteriota > Candidatus Krumholzibacteriota bacterium. The sequence goes on along the minus strand of JAFGCX010000010.1, from coordinate 242,876 downwards.
CACAGTCCCGAAAGCATTTATCCCCAGTTCATAATATTCATGGGTATCTCCATCGGGATCTATATAGATCTCAACATCATTATCCATATAGACGTCACCATCGCGCCGGGTGACTGTCGCCCATACAGCCGGCTCGACTATCTCGATGGCGATATAAAAATAATGATCGTCCCACATCATCTTTGCTCTTGTCCTTGATCCATTAAAAGTTTTCTCTTCTCCCTCGATATCGGCGAAGTCATGGGTCCATTCGGTCCATGGTTGAAGCCACGCGGGGTCATCGATCTTTCCATCGATGACAAGAGGGGCATCAGAGAACCGGCAGATATAACGTTTCGGAGAATATTCTATCGACGGGCAGGGAAATTCTTCGTCAGAAACCCTATTATTCCTCTCCTGCGGCTTTTCGTTACTGCATCCCGCCAGGACAGCAGCTGTGGCGGCCAGGGCGATGAAGAAAAACAGGGTGCTTTTCCTTCGTTTCAATTTCCGACTTCTGCGGAATAATTCCGATATCATGATCAACCTCCATCGATGTCGCAAACAGGTTCCGGCAACGCGAGAAGACGTCTCACGGTCTGACAGGCCCTGCCTGGTCAAAGGCTTTCCTTTGCTGTAATATCCTCTATATCAAGCCTTAGCATATTGAAGATATCATAGTCAGTCTCTTTTTTAAAATTTCTCTTTCTGACCGGTTCCGGATCAGATTCCTGATGGTCCATAAGGATATCGATGCCATGCTTCTTTTCATCGAAAGACTCGACGATACTTATATCGCCTCGTACGATGAGGGACTGGTATTTATGTTCGCATTTTCCGTCAACATATCCGTGATCGCGAAAGATGAAAGCGCAGGCTGAACTGTTTTCCCGTATTATATCGAGCTTGTGCCCTTTGAGCGCGCAGTGAAAATAGAGGGCGCGCCGATCACTGTCGTATCCGTAATTCATCGTGACTATATAAGGCTCTCCCACTTTGCAGACCGAGATAAACGCGAGCCTGCATCCGGCAAGAAGCTGTTCGATAGTATCCTTGTCCTTTATCTCTCTGTCAGTCCTTTTAAGATGGTATTTATTCTTCAAGCTCTTCCTTTCACCCGATCCTCTTCCGTTAAGACGGACAGGCAGGCCGCCTTTCCTAAAGGACCGGGGCTGAGTAGATTCCTATTCTTCATCCAGCTTCTTTACGGGGAATTTGAGACTCTCGGTATCGATCTCTCCCCTGCCCATGAATCCCTCTCCAAGGACTTCGTGAACCCGGTTGATAATGACAAAAGCCTCTGGATCGATTTCCTTGACCAGTCCGACCAGGCGGTATATCTCCCTCCGGTTGACGACGGTAAAGAGAATATCCCTCTCGACATTCCTGTACAATCCCTTGCCATGAAAAGCGGTCGCTCCCCTTCCCATCCTCTTCAGGATAGATTCGGCGATCTTCTCATGCTTGTCGGAGATGATAAAAGCCGATTTCGCGTAGTCGAACCCAAAGATGATTATATCAATAAGCTGTGAAGAGATTATAAGGAGAAGGAATGAATAAAGCATCAACAGCATGACCGGTTTTTCGGGAGAAAGGCCTTTATATTGAAGTACGGCACCGGCGATACAGATCACGAAAAAATCGGTGATGATTATGACGATGCCAGGTTTTGCCCTCCATTTTTTCTTCGCTACCGCGGCCACGATATCGCTTCCGGCAGTAGTACCCTTGAATTTGAATATTATTCCCAGACCGACACCGAGAAAGACCGCTCCGATCAATATCAGGAAAAAAAAGTCGTTATCGATAAGGTACTTGATGGTAGCGGTGTCCTGCAACCTGATCGATTCAAAGATGTCTCCCCTGAAGAGGTCTATGCAGAACGAGTTGACTGTAAATCCCCAGAATGTCCTTAATCCAAAGGTCTTTCCCAGTTCAGCGACTCCCCAGATAAAGAGAGGCAGGTTCATGACCCACATCAGGATGCCGATGGAGATCTTTCCCGCGGTCAGATAATGAACAGCCATCGAAAGCCCCGTAACTCCCCCCGGGACTACCTTGGCATCAACGAGAAAGACCGCAACGCCCAGCGACATTATCGCCGCGCCGACCGTTATGAAAAAATATTCGGCTAAAATACCAGTATTGAATCTCATTCAGATCTCACTTCCGATCTCCGGACCCCGGTCAACAACACGTATCCTTCCTTCACCTTCGCCTTCAAAGCGGCCCGTAATTGAAGCCTCTATCCCCCTCGAGGCAAGAAGATCCAGGGCCCTGACGGCCTGGCCAGGGTCGAGCGCGACAAGAAGCCCTCCTGACGTCTGAGCGTCGCATAGTAGAAGCCGGTCTCCTTCAATAATCGATTCATCCCAGTCGACATGACCTTCCGCATATGCATAATTATTCATAGTCCCGCCGGGGATGATCCCGTCCAGTATCAGTTCCCTCGTCCCCTCTATGACCGGAACGCTGTCCCTCCACAACACGGCATCCAGACCGCTTCCGACGGTCATCTCCCTGAGATGCCCGACAAGCCCGAACCCTGTTATATCTGTACAGGCGCTCGGGTTGAATCCGGATAATGTTTCCGAGGCTACGCGGTTGAGCGAGCTCATCACTTCTATCGCTTTGGCCGCTGTACCGGGCCTGGCTATTCCCCGTTTCATCGCCGTAGCTATCACTCCTGTCCCGACAGGCTTTGTAATGATCATCAGGTCACCGGGCCGGGCGGTCGAATTGCTGAGAATATTCTTCGGGTCTATCACACCGGTGACTGCAAGGCCAAATTTGGGTTCATTGTCTTCTATGGTATGTCCCCCGATTATCGAGATACCCGCTTCATCCGCCTTCGCGAGGGCACCTTCAAGGATCCGACGAAGAATATCCAGTGAGAGCCTTTTAGAGGGAAAAGCCACGATATTGAGTCCGAACAGGGGCCTTGCTCCCATCGCGTAGATATCGCTGAGCGAATTTGCCGCGGCGATAGCCCCGAAATCAAAAGGATCATCGACCACCGGCGTAAAGAAATCAACGCTCTGCACGATCGCGAGATCACTCCCGATCCTGTATACGGCGGCATCATCAGAGCGCTCTTTCCCCACAATGACATTTTCATCCACTGGAGCGGGCATATGCTCAAGCACTTTTTCCAGGTCCTGTGGCCTCAGTTTGCAGGCGCATCCAAGTCCATGTGTGTATTTCGTCAGTCTGATCGCGTCATCCCGGGAAGCTTTGGCAGGTTCCCCGCTCCGGTCCGGTTTCAGCCGCTTTACCGCGGGAATGATCACGCCAAGAGCCATGTCTATATCTGCCGGGGTGGTCGTCCTTCCAGTGGAGAACCTCACTGTCCCCATAGCTATCTCAAGTGGCACCTTCATCGCCTCTAGGACGGTCGAGAGATCGACAGAACCTGTGTGGCAGGCGGCGCCGGCTGACGCCGCTACCTCACCAGATATTTCGTCAAGAAGCGTATTCGCTTCGACAAGTGGAAATGAGACGCTGAGCGTATTGGGCAACCTGTATTGAAGGCTTCCGTTGATCTTCATGTCATCGAAAGCTTCTTTCAGACCGGACTGCAGCCTGTCGCGCATCCTTTCCATATGACGGTGATTTTCTTTCAGATTCTCCTTTGCCGATTCAGCAGCCTGACCTATACCCACGATCTCAAGTACATTTTCCGTCCCCGCTCTCAGGTTGCGTTCATGATCGGCGCCGTGAATCAATTTTGATATTTCTACTCCCGTTCTTATGTACAACGCTCCGACTCCCTTGGGAGCGTAGAACTTGTGCCCCGCCACCGAGAGCATGTCGACACCGAGACTGTTCACATCGACCTCGACCTTGCCAACCGACTGGGCAGCATCGGTGTGAAAAAGGACACCTCGCTCTCTCGCAAGGGCGGCCAGAGCGGAAATGGGTTGGACAGTCCCCACCTCGTTGTTGGCATGCATGATCGTCGCCAGGATCGTCCCGGGAATAAGGGCGTCCCTGAAATCATCGACGCTGACGAGTCCGTCCCCGTCGACGGGAAGATAGGTCACTCTGAACCCTTCCTTTTCAAGATGCCGGCATACCTCGAGAACCGCTGGATGTTCTACCGAAGATGTTACTATATGGTCCCCCTTTTCCTTCCCAACCGATGCAGCTCCTTTTATAGCCAGGTTATTTGACTCACTTCCTCCGCTGGTGAATATCAACTCCCCGGGATCGCATCCCAGAAGAAGAGAAAGCTGTCTCCTTGCCTTCGATACCGCTTTTTTTGCCTGCAGGCCGTACCAGTGGGAAGATGAGGGGTTACCGAAATTTTCCTCGAGAAAGGGGCGCATTGCCCCGGCCACCTCGGACGATATCGGAGTGGTTGCGTTAAAATCAAGATAAACAGGGGCCTTCACGCTTGATCCTTTCCTCTTGCAATCTTTCATCAGCGGACGCTTCCCGGACCGGTCAGTACCGGAATCTCACTTGTCGGTACTGCTGCGTACACGATGACGGGAAAAAACAGATATGTCAAGAACCGGTATGATATTTTTACTTTTGCGCCACTCTTTCCGTGATGACCTGATTGACAATGATACGCGTCTCGACTATCCTCTTCTTCGATGAAAGACAAACCACTGGCAAGATGGAGAATGTCATGCGCAGAATAATATTCTTTATGATCCTGTTGACCCTTATTCTCCCCTCATGCGGAGGCAGAAAAGATACTGTCGTCGACAAGCCTCCGATGCTTAGAAGGTCTCGCGATATCCATATTTTCTACTACTGCTGGTACGGTACGCCCGAGATCGACTCGGATTGGTACGGATGGGATTCGCCCCGGTATCTTCCTACCGGCAAAGAGGTATCGTACAGGGGCGGTGACGATATTGCTTCTTCCTTCTACCCTGCTTACGGGTGCTACAGTTCAAACGATCCGGAGATCGTAGATTATCATATGGCCCAGATAGCGGCGACTCAGACAGGAGTGATTTGCATTTCATGGTGGGGGAAAGACTCTTTCTCGGACGCGGCGGTCGAGGGAATACTTCGAGCGGCGGAAAAATCCGGAATAAAAGCCTGCTTCCATATAGAACCTTTTAAAGGCAGGACAGCTCTGGCTACGCGAGAGGCGATCGAGTATATCCTCCAACGATACGGCCAGCATGAAGCTTTCTACCGGACTGACAGGTTCGGCGAGATACCGATGTTCTATATAGCCTCTTCCTCCCTGATACCGGTATCTGAGTGGGCCGAGATACTTTCCCCCGAAGGCAGCCGGACAATAAGAAACAGTCAATTGGACGCCCTCGTGATAGGATTGTGGGAAGAAGAAGGGGACGGGGAATTACTTCTCAACGGCAATTTTGACGGTTTTTACAACCGTCGTGGATCGAATGGTCCGACTTTCGCGTCTGATCCGGACAACTGGCCGATGCTGGCCCAGTGGTCATGGGATAACGATATGATCTTCATCCCCTGCATAGCCCCGGGATACGACGATACAAGGATACGGCCGCTGAACCGCGCGAATACGGTCGAAAGGCGAGACGGTGAATATCTCTCGGAGGTAATGGGAAACGCTATAAGGATCTCTCCGTCTTTCATGTGCGTCGATTCATTCAATGACTGGCATAACGGGACTCAGATCGAACTCGCCATACCATTCGAGATTGACGGTTACAGGTATATGGACTACGGGCAGCGACCATCCTCATATTACCTGGGAAAGATCAAGGAATCTATCTACAGGTTCGCGAAATAGACAAGCCCCGATATTCGTAAGCGGGAAAGAGGAACAAGGTATCGTACGGGATAAAAAAGAATCACCCGGTCCCAACAGGGGGAAAAGCATCGCGAAAACTCAATCGCGCGGAGCTGAGGTCCTTCTCCTGCTTGCGTCGGTCATATGGGGTTTTGCTTTTGTCGCCCAGAGAGCCGGGATGGATCATGTAGGGCCTTATATTTTCAACGCCGTCCGTTTTGCCCTGGGCTCGATCGTACTTATCCCGTTCGTAATATCTTCAAGAAGGGGCGACCGGGAAAAAGCTCTATCCCCTGTATTAAAAAACGGGATCGCCGCCGGTATCGTCCTTTTCTGCGGGGCTTCCCTTCAGCAGACCGGCCTGGTAAGCACCACGGCGGGAAAAGCCGGTTTTATTACGGGACTGTACGTAGTCCTCGTTCCGGTCCTTGGGATATTCATCGGACAAAGGACCGGTTCGAAGACCTGGACAGGGATCGCGCTGGCGGCAACAGGGCTATATCTGCTGAGCTTCAGGGGTAATTTCAATATCGGCAAAGGCGATCTCCTTGTGCTCGCCGGTACTTTTTTCTGGGCAGTCCATGTTCTTTTGATTGGATCTGCCACGAGGCGCGTCAACTCGCTTCTTCTAGCCCTTGTACAATTCATTGTCTGCTCGTTTCTCAGCTTTACGGCAGCGGCACTGATCGAGACGATCGAACCGACCGGACTGATCCGGGCATCTATCCCCATCCTGTACGGAGGACTCCTCTCCGTCGGGATCGCTTATACCCTCCAGGTGATCGCCCAGAGGCGGACTTCCGCTTCACACACGGCGATAATCCTCAGTCTTGAGACAGTATTCGCCGCTATCGGTGGGTGGATCGTACTCGGTGAGACGATACCGATTCGTGGTCTGATCGGTTGCGCGCTCATGCTGTCAGGCATACTCGTCTCGCAGGCGGGAATCGGAAGACCGGCGCGCGATTGAAAAGGGCCTCTCTGGCGGTAAGAGTCGACGCCTCTCCTTATCGCTCCCTATGCCCCTTGACCCAGACGTCTATCGCGCTGATCAATTGTTCGATGGCGAAAAATACCGACTGCTGATGCTCCGGATTGATCTGCGCCATGATCTCGGAGTGCAGATCGAGCGAGACCTGCCTGATATCCTCGACTATCTTCATCCCCTTCTGAGTAAGGTCGACATCGATATTCCTTCTGTCTTCGGATGAGATCTTCCTGATTACGATCCCCTGTTTCTCCAGGCCGGAGATGATCCGGGTCACTCCGCCGGGAGTAATGCCAAGCCTCTGACCTATCTCCTTCATGCCGATGGATTTCAGGTTGAAAAACTGCATAAGGCAGTTGTATTCAGCGGTAGATATCCCTACCTGCTTGACGAAATAGAGATCCTTCAAAGCGCATTTCTGCCGTAAAAGACAGATCAGATCAGCCATCTTTTCGATTTGTTCCTCTTTTGGAGACATCTTTATCTCACCTTTTTACCAAGTGATTAAATATTCGACTTGTTAAATATTTACAACTGTTACAATATTCCAGCCTCTTTTTCAAGTATTTTTATGATTCGTTTTTTTCAGTACGGGGCCGTGGTATCGATTGCGCGCATCGGAATATTACCTCTCAATCAGCCCGTCCCGACCGGCTTTCCCGGGGATGATGCCGGAGGCAGGAAAGCTCTTTCATTGACTTTATCGCGATCATCGGTATATTAAGATCATGGATGATTTAATTTATGACATGAACTACGTATTCTGCAAATATCGCGACTCCCTGGTGATCTGTCTGAACCGTTCCAACGGCCTCTGAGATAAAGCCTTTCCGCTGACATATAACCCGCATGGATCCTGGCACAACAGAGACCGGTAATAAACCGGCCACGGGAGGATATAATGAAAGTCCTGGTACTTGGCGCGGGCCTCGTGGGAGGTCCCATAGCAGCAGATATCGCAAAAGACGACCGATTCGAAGTGACCGCCGCTGATATAGATCCCGGTAACCTCGCGCGGCTCAGATCGGAAGTCCCCGTAGAGACGGTGGAGAGCGACCTCTCTGATCCAATCAGGGTAAAGGACCTCGCCACGCCTTTCGATTTTGTCGTCAGCGCGGTCCCGGGAGAGATCGGTTTCCGTACATTCAAAGCCGTTATCGAAGCGGGCAGAAATATAGTCGATATAGCTTTCTTTCCTGAAGATCCCTTCCTCCTTTCCGATCTGGCCCTGAAACAGGGTGTCATTGCCATTATGGATTGCGGGGTGGCCCCGGGAATGAGCAATATTCTGACCGGATACGTCGACTCCATACTCGATGAGACTTCAAACGTAGTGATCTATGTTGGAGGACTTCCTGAAAAGAGGGAATGGCCATATGAATATAAAGCCGTTTTTTCTCCCGCCGATGTCATCGAGGAATATACCAGGCCGGCAAGGATCGTCGAAAACGGCAGACATATTTCAAGGCCAGCCCTGACGGAGACCGAATTGATCGATTTTCCCCGTATCGGTACTCTTGAAGCGTTCAACAGCGACGGGCTCAGAACGCTGGCATCGACGATCAAGGGGATAAACATGAAGGAAAAGACCTTGAGGTATCCCGGCCATGTCGAAAAAATGCTTCTTCTTCGCGAGACAGGATTTTTCAGCAAGGATGAGATCGAGATCTCCGGAGCCCGGATCCGTCCCCTTGACCTTACTTCAGAACTCCTTTTCCAAAGCTGGAGACTCGGTGAGAACGACGTCGACATAACCGTCATGAGGGTCATCATCGACGGGAAGAAGGATGGAAAACCGTTAAGATACAGATACGATCTCTACGACAGGCGTGACGAAGAGACAGGGATACATTCGATGGCCAGAGCGACCGGCTACACGGCCACCGTAGTTCTGAGGATGCTCGCCGAGGGACTCTACCTGGACAAGGGAGTATCTCCTCCGGAATATATCGGGCGATCGCATGAATGCGTCAGATACATTCTCGCGGGGCTGAAAGAACGGGGAATAGAGTACGGGGAGAGGATAGAAGTATCTAAAGAACAAGGTTGACAAAAACCATTCCGCGCGCGATCAGTCCGGCGTAAGAAGGTAGACGGCGAAAGAAGCGAGCCAGTGTTCTCCTTCGTAATTCCCGCTGGCGATATTCGCGAGAGCCGCTTCGGCGTGACGGCATGCTGATTTTTCCAGTACCTCCGCCCGGATATCGCCATCGGGCAACGCCGAAGCTATCGCCCACATACACCAGGCTCTGCTGAGATTGAGGCCGTCGAGGTGTACTATCTTTGGATCGCTTCTGTCCGAGACTATCGCTGGAATGAGAAGACTCTCCGGCTCGGAGTCCCTCAATCCAGGGAGAAAACTTTCAAGCCAGTCGCTGAACTCTTCCCTGCCAAGGACTCTTCTCATGAGATCGGCTTCGATGAGGCAGGGAGAGAAAAAATCGTCTCCGTCAGGTTCCCAACCGCCCGGACATCCTCTATCCCCGAGAAAATAGCTCCTGCTCCGTTCGATCAAAAGATCCTCAAATTCCTTTTTGCCTGCCATCCTCGCGTAATCAATGGCAAAGGCGATCCCGAACGCCGTATTCGGATGGACGCCTCTTCTAATCGGGTATGTCTGAGTGGGAAGAAACCCTGTATACCTCTCGACTATCAGGTCAGCGAGAGGCCGCAGGTTGACGGAAAGACCCTTCAGGACCTGGTCGTCTGATCGATCCAGTTCTCCTGCCAGCTTGAGAAGCCACGCCCAGCCGTATGTACGTTCAAACGATTTTCTTTCTATATCTTTAAAATATTCAGTTTCAGCAGCTATATTTTCGACTGAGAGATTGTCTGAAAGCGCCTCCCTGATCCTCGCGCCCTCTTCTATTTCCGGAAAAAGATTGATGATCCTGGCCAGCATCCAGTGTCCATGAACGGAAGAGTGCCAGTCAAAACACCCGTAGAATGCCGGGTGCAGCTCGCCGGGGCCCAGCACCTGCGCGGCATTGCTCATTACATGGCCCGGTTTATTTGGAAATTCCCTTTGAATACAGGCAAGAGCTATTTCAGCAAAGGCGCTTGCCGTTACCGACGAAAGACTCTTTTCAATGACGCAGCGGTCAATTTGAGGGTCCCCCGCATCTGCGGCGGCTGAAAGAAACAGAAGGATGACCGATACCGTCATGATCAATGATCCCGATTCTCTTGCTGATCTCATCGCGTCGACCTTTCCTCCTCGTAGATATAAAGAAGACTGTCATAGGCTGAGGCGTATGTCACCCCGAGCACGGGAGTTATGAGAAAGTTAAAGATCGAGGATGTAAACAGCCCCAGAGAAGGCATATTTATAAGATACGGGAAGACTGCCAGTCCGTACAGGCCCAGAAGGATGCCATAATAGATCAGAAGCTTGCCCTCATGTCCGCGTGTCATCGCGATACTGAATCGGAAAGAATCTGCCATCGGAAGCTTCTTGTCGACGACTATGAATATACTCATTCCCAGCCTCAGGATCGCAAATATGCCCGGGATGACAAAAAGGAAAGTCCCGAGAGCGATCAACAGTGAAAGTGAGATCGAAAGAAGCCAGACAGGCTGAAAATCGGAAAAGACGCGGAATATGTCAGCTGTGCGGATATCCTCTTCCCCCCTGACCAGTCTCAAACAGAAATTCAACCATCCAGCCGTCAATATCAGTCCAAAGGAAAGTTGAATGATTATCCCGATCGTCTCTCCAGAGGGGATCCGGCCAAGCATGAGCAGGAAAAGCGAATATAATATGATCACGGCCATACCGGAAAGCAGGGTACCGGTCCTGGTCTTTAATATATTCATCCCGCTGCTGAACCAGCCATCCACCGAAACGGGAAACGGCTGCGATCCTTTATTTTCCTCTTCCATACCTCTCTCTTCCCCGGAAAATATTCCGGTCCCGTTCCAGCCGGATCAAAATGGCCGACCTACGCTTCCAGCGTTCAGGAGCCGCTTATACTACGCCTGTGGACGCGCTTTTCAGGCCGTCTCGGAGACCCGTTCCCTGACCAGCACAGCCTCGTAGATCGATGCCAGCGTCACCCTCGTCCAGATCACGGCGGGAATGATCCCAACACCAAGGCAGAGCAGCCCCGCTATCACGATCGGGATCGAAAGGAGATAAATGACGAAGATATCCATCCCGTGACCGTTCGTAAGATTCCAGCTCTGCCTGATCGCCTCGATAGCGTCAAGTTTCCTGTCTACTACGAGAAAAGGTACAAAAGCCAGTTTACACGCCAGAAATATGCCCGGTATCACCAGGAACATTAACCCGACGCCGATCATGAACTGAACGAGCAGATGGGACAGGATGGCATTGAGATAATTCTTGAACCCTTCTGAAAGCCTTCCTACGTCGCACTTTTCCCTTCTCGCCGCCTGCAGATATACGAAAAATGCCCCGTACTTAAGTGGAGCGATCACGAGGAATGAGTAAAGATAGACGTAAAACCCCGCGACCGGATTCCAGTATGGATGAAAGCCTCTGCCGGCAGATGTGAAAATCGCGATCGGCGGCCCGGTCACGGCGATGACGATCACGACGACGAGAAGAAGTTCGAGAAAATTTTTCCAGGTCTGGTTCCACCCGTTAGAAAAAGCCGAATCGACAGTCGGCCTGAGGATAGCGTCTGCTTTTTTAGCTTCAAAATATTCCTGCTCGCTCAAGATATTCTCCTCTCTCGCTGGACCTGCCGGCGAATACCATCCTTAGACGGATCCTGTTGAATAATCAAGGAACTCCTCCGCACAGACCACTTTCACCTGATATAGCTGCCCGCATTTATATCGATAGTCGAACCTGTACCATGATCGAGTAAGCCTGCCGAGATAAATGCTACCAGAGGGGCGATATCTTTGGGCTCGGTCATTTCGCCCAGAGCGAGTTCGTTATCGATTATCTCCTGTTTATCGGCGATTCTTTCGGTCATCGGCGTCCAGACATACCCCGGGGCGATGACGAAAGATTTGATATTGTGCATTCCAAAAGACCTCGCTATAGACCTGCTCAGCGACACCATCCCGCCTTTTGAAGCCGCATAGGCGAGAAAATCCTCTTTTTCGCCGCGGAAAGCCGCTCTCGAAGCGATATTGATTATCCGCCCTCCTGAACCTTTCATAAAATGGTTAATAGCACAGTGACATAAGGCTCCCGCTGAAGTAAGATTCGTGGCCATGGTACGTTCCCATATGTCGATCCACTCTCCAGTATCAAGAGAGACCGGCGCGTTCTCTATGACACCGGCATTATTGACCAGGACCTCGACTTTTCCCATCTTTTTTACGACATCCCCGAACAACCCTTCGGCATTACCTCTTATCGAAAGGTCCGCCTGGAACGCCATCGACCCGTTGTCGAATTTTTCTATCAATTCTTCCGCCCGTTTCCTGCTGCTGTTATAATGCAGTGCTACCCTGGCGCCGCAATCCACAAGCATTCCGGATATTTCTTCTCCTATCCCACCGCTGCCTCCTGTTACGAGTACCGTCATCCCGCTGAGGTCCATATACATAGATTTCTCCCTTCAGATCGCCTGATCCCCGATCCGCTATCATTTCTTTTTTTTCAGGTCCCTTTTTCCAAACAGATCACGGGCCGTATAGAGGGCGTTCAAAGCCCTGGGAAATCCCGTATAGACCGCCATCTGCAGTATTACTTCTATTACCTCCTGGCGCGTAGCTCCCACATTGAGAGCGGCATGGATATGAAGGCGAAGCTGCGGTTCGCAATTACCCGAAGTGACAAGGGAAGCTATAGCCGCCAGTTCCCTCGTCCTCAGATCCAGCCCTGGACGCGAATATATATCCCCGAATGGAAACTCTATTATATAGCGGCCGATCTCCGGAACCAGTTCTTCGAGATCCTTTACCGCTTTCTCTCCTCCCTTGCCGTCGACTTCCCTGAATCTCTCGATTCCCCTTATATCGCCGCTTTCTTCCCTTTTCATCTTACTCCTGTCGGTCTTGTCCGGTTTGATCGATACGAGTGACCGGTAACGCAGATCACTTTTTCCCGGATCTCTTTTGCCCGGAAAATCTATACTGGAATACGACTCCCGATAAGGCAAGAAAAAACCAGCTTAAAAGCACGATGAGACGGGATCCAATATCGGGGAGGACTACCTGTCCAGGCACTCTGAATACCACCACTGATGCCAGCGCGCTTCTGAAGAAAAGCAATATTCCCGTAACAATGTACCAGGCTCCGATCACAGCCGTCGAGACTGTCAGGACGAATCGCTGGAATGAGACAGCGAGTATTCCACCTGCTGCCGCAAGGATTATAAACAGGATTATATTCATCCCGTTTCCAGCCATACTGGCCATCATTACACATGAAAGCCATCCGGCGGCAGCACCGACTATGAAGATTCCCATATAGTACAGTGTGACAAAGATCGATCCGACGATAAGACCTCCGGCAACACCGGCGATCAGGGCGACGATCCCGATCCCCCCGGTAAAGGTAGCCGTGACACCTCCGGCAAGCCAGGCCCCCGTGATGAAACCGATGATCCCCAGGACTGCCCTGAAAGCGCGATACCCCCAGAAACATGAGACGGCGCCGAAGAGGACAGAGATGACGGCGTAACCGTTAAGCGCACCGGTATTCATTATCGTATTTCCTTCCCGATCCTGTGATTGACGCAAGAAAGATTAACCGTTTAACGACTGTCCGTCAACATCGATAGTCTTTTTCCAGCCAGACGCGCTTCGCTACCGCGCCTAAGGAAGGTTTTTTCGAATGGAATAAGCTTGCTCGAGTGACGTAAAAACGGCCGGATAAAAATTCGCGGCCGTCTTTCCCGGAGACAAACAGGTCTTTTCACATGACTCTGATCCTGTCGAACCGTGGCATCAGCCTTTTACTGTCGAACGAGAACCAGCAGACCGAGAGCTTGCCTTCAATATTCCCCAGGGGAAGCAAGCCCCAGTACCTGCTGTCATAACTGTTTTCCCTGTTATCGCCCATCACGAATACGTACCCTTCGGGAATACTCATCTTCATATTATCCGCGTGCCTCGCGGAACGGATATGCTGGATCTTGTGCACCCTGCCAAAAAGATCCTCTTCATACAGATCGGCCTCACCGGTTTTGCCGATGGCCCTCTGATCTATTTTCTCTCCATTTATATGGAGCCTCCCGTTCCTGAACTCGACGATATCTCCCTCTACGCCGATCACCCTCTTCGTGAACAGGGACCTTTCCCTACCGGGGAACTTGAAGACGACAACGTCTCCCCTTTCCGGCGAAGACCATTCCACAATGCTTGTCTTGGTAAAAGGCACTTTCAAACGGTAAGCAAGCTTGTTTGAATAGAAGAAATCCCCTTCAAGGATCGTGGGCCGCATCGAACCGGTAGGAACCACATAACTGGCAAAGACAGACGACCTGACGCAAAAGAATATCAGTATGAAAGAGGAATAGAACAGAATATTCCGTATCAGGCCCTTTCTTGTCTCTATTTTCATGACAGACCTCCAGCAAGTTCGAATATAACTATCATCTCGTACTGATTATACGCCTGATTTCCGGGAATGTTTCGCTCAAGAGCGCCGCACAGTTCACACCGGCCTGGTGACTTCCATAATGGATACCCTGTCACCGGCTTTATTCAGTTTACGGCCTGCCTGTTTCGAAACCGGAAAATGTCCTGAAGCCCTTTACTGTCTCTTTCAGTCTCCACTTTCCGTCCTTTTTCAGAAAGAATGCTATATTCCTGGTCTTCGGAAGGATACGTTCATCGCTGCACCTGTAGGCATTGCAGAAGTAGACAAGCGCCTGCGACCGGTCAGAATTGAATCCTGCCCTGGACAGGACAAGTACTCCCGGAGTGTCAGGATAGATCCTGTCGAAATTATCCCAGTCCTGAGAAAGACTGTCACCGAGAATACTGAAATATTCTTCCATCGATATCAACCTGTAATCGGCATCGATCTTCAGCTTCCTTTCAAGAACCACGGCGCTGGCGTTACGCCTGATAATCGAATCAAATGTCTCATCGCTGAGTTCCTTCCATTTTTTCTTAATCTCCCCGAGGTGGACGACGATACACCACGGTTCAGTCATCTCGGCTATCAGGATCAGATCGATATCGCTCCCGTAATACGATTCCACCAGTGCCGAGATCACTTCATATTCATCTTCGGTTAGAGTCTCCCCGTAGCAGGTATTTGCTGAAGCAATGAACAGAAGAAAGATGAGGACTCCCGTTATAAGGGTTTTTCTTCCAGCGTTCATGATTGGTTCCCCCTCCCGTGATCAGGACTGTTCGATAGACGCCTATTCAAAACGGAATGTCGCGGCAGATCTCTCGAACATGTTTTTATACTCGTCATACTTCAAATCCTCGGCGACGCAACTTATCAGGCAACTTTTTCTGCCCCTGACCATGGTATAACTTATCACCCTGTTCTTTCCCTCGGCCATCGCGATATCGAATATCAGAAATTTCGCCTCTTCACCATTGATCCTGATATCCCCCCTCTCGATCTCCGCGAAATAGTCGAATTCCCCTGCCTGTTCCTCGACCATGCTGTCAAATAAATCTGAAAGGCCCGTCTTCTGCGGCATCTCCTCTATATCTATTCCGATATATTCTGAAAAGATGTCCTCATCGCTTTCCCATGGACTCACTGCTTCGGTAAAAGAGCCGCCGAACGAGTCTTCGACCTTGACCTGCCAGCCATCGGGAAAAACTATTGAGAACTCTTTGTCCGGACTGTAATACCGTCCCGGGTCCTGAGGCTTCTTCCCCGAGCAGAGAAGATTAAAAAGAGATATCGAGACTATGGCAGCGGCAAGAAAGCATCTTCTGCCTTTATTCATAAAATCGCTCTCCTTTCAGGAGAATGATCTGGAGTAACTCCCGTCTCGACTATGGACAAGACGGCGCACCAGCCAAACCCTCTTTGAACGAGCCTGAACAGGAATCAGACTGACTATACCCGCTTATATCCGTTCGTTCAATTACTATCATTCATTCATCTGCCTGATCATATTTCCCGATCGGGGCATTCAGGGAATCTGCGCGAGAGCAGCGGATTTCAGTCCCTCGTTTTAAGATAGACAGGTGATCGTGTATTCAGCGATCTCCACTGCCTCCACAATATCTGAGAAACCTGCCCAGAAGCTCCTCGGCCACTTTTTTTTCGAGAAGACCTTCCTCTGTCGATCTCTCGAAGACAAACTCCAGCAGTCTTCTGTTTTCAGGATCTGTGAAAGGTTTAAACCTGTTTGAAGTCTTTTTCCCACAGTCAGTAGTTATAAATCGGATCATCGGCTCCTGTTCAAAATCGAAATCGCCGACGCTTAAAGAATGGATCGCCGGTGAGCATCCGGTTCTTAAATGGATCCCACCCCCCATAATATCATATGCGATACTCCATTTCGTGTCATCCTGCCGAACCGAATCGAGTACAAAAAAAGCCGCTGATAAAGCCGCCTTGCTTTTTGATCTTTCTTCATCGCGCAAAAGAGCGACAGTCCTTACAAACCTCTCGGGCGAAGTCGCCCCCCCGGGAATGGCGATATCTCCTCCAAAACCGCGGTGGCGCCGGAGGTATCGCAGGGAATTCTCATAACTGTTATTGGTAAGGACCTCTACCGCCGCATCGGTACCGGTATACGACCTTACCTCTCCAGAGATGAATTCAATGATCGCCGCCTGACCGGTTCGATCACATAAAAAATAATGCAGCCTGACAAGCAATGGAGAGACAATTATCCTGTCAAGGCTTTCAAGCACCTGCGAGACCGATCCTGAATTGTCCAGATGGTACTGGATCCACTGGAATTCGTTGAGGAAAAAGTTGCCTGATCCGGGATAGTCTGACAGGTTATAGCTCAGTTCCTCGATTACAAGGCCTTTTTCATTCATCCCGCCGAGCGGGAATTCTTTTCCAAACTGGTTAAAGGTCACGCTTCCATAAAGCGATCTCCACTTAAGGGGCTTCGTACTACCTGCAGGAAATGACGATTTGTCCACACTCCTGCGGTTGACGCAGATAAATCCTTCCCCCACCGGCCAGTCAAGATTCTTCGCCAGAATGATACTGTCATCGCGTTTCAGCACAAAAGCCGTACAGGCTGATACCGATGACCATATCGAAAGAACAACGAGAACTGCGACGACTGCCTCCGACAGAATTAACGTCCATTTCCCCAGGCCTGCGTACCATCTCAATCGTTACCGCCTATCAGGTCGAGCGCGAACCCGGCTGCCTCAGAAACGTAGTCACTGCACTTCTCATGCAGGTCATCATCCTCGAAGGCTCGCTGGCCCCTCTCTGTCGCCAGATCGCATCCGGTCAGATCGAGACAGTTGACAGAACCGAATCTGTTATTGAATATCTCTTTCAATCTCTGAACCGCTTCATAGCACTGCTCGGCGGACTGCGCAGGCGAGTTTCTTCCCATAAAGATACTCACAGCCATTATCGCCCCGCTGAGAGCTCCACAGAGATATCCAGTCCTGGAGATACCAGCGCAGAATCCGGTAGCTATCTTCGGGATCAACTCCGAGACGAGTCCCTTGCTTTCAGTCACGGAAAGCAGAACGCTTTCAGCTCAGCAGTACCCTGAATCGAACAGATCCCTTCCTCTTTGCCTCACCTTGTCAGACATTCTATTCCTCTTTTCTTCAGACAATTTCCACCGGTCCTGTACCGGTATCAGGTCGATCGATCCTTCCGGTCTATCTCTACCCTCATGACAGGTCTTGCGGGCGAGCGTCTTGCGACCTCTGTGAAACCAGCCCGTATGAAAGCGGCGGGGATCCCGGTCCACGCGAACGCCGGAGGTATTTCCTTACCGGAAGAGGGTTCCACGGGATACCCTTCGACGATTTTCGCGCCCCGGGACCTGGCATATTCAATCGCCGCTTTCAGCAACTCTGTCGATACCCCTTTTTTCCTGTACGATTTTTCAATAAAGAAGCATGTCACCGACCAGCATGGCCGGTCGTCGACAGGACTGAGGATCCGTGATCTTTCCAAAGCGCAATAACTCTCTCTCGGACTTATCGCGCACCAGCCTACCGGCCGGTCGCCATCAAAAGCAAGGATACCGGGTACTTCTCCAGCATCGACAAGCGCCTTCATAGCGAGCCTGTTACCTTCTCCCTTGCCGGCCCGGAACTGCTTTGGTGGAAGACGCCACAACATGCACCAGCATCCGCCACAGGCGCCGCGCTCGCCAAAGAGAGCGGTAAAATCATTCCATCTCTCCGGGGTCAGTGGATTGAATGACAATTCCATAGGCAAATTCCTTTTACATCGATCCGAGAACAAGATCGCGCCTACCGCGATTTTCTCGAATCGATCAATCCTGATAAAGCAAGGGCGACTCCGATACCTCCTGTCAACCCTGTCAGGAAACCGGTGATGAAACTCCATGGACCTGTCAGATCTGTCGCTCCGAAAACCGGCCCTAGTATCATGCCGGCAGCTCCTATGATCGACATCACCGATCCGAGCGCCAGCCTCTTTTTGTGATTCATCTGATGACCTCCGCTGGTCTTATATCCCTTAATCGGACATTTATTTCCATCTTGATTATTAAACAGCCAGAGATTGAATCTCTCCTGCAAAGATCGACCTGTCGACTGCCGTGGCGATCGACACGGATGAGAAACAGATCAATACGTCGAGGGGATCGAATATCTTTTCGAAGATATGCAGGTTGAAAATCTTTTCTTCTTTAAACAAAACTGTCAATAAACAGACAATGAGAGATTTCCTGTCCGATCCCGCGTCACAAGTAATCCTGCCGCTGCGAGCATCCGGGTATAACTGCCAGGTCTCCCCCCGTATTAAAGGTCTCTTATACTATCCGCATTTCGAAAAACCGCATCCCCGGCATACCGCGCACCCACCCTCATGTTCCATCATTCCACCGCAATCAGGGCAAAGTCCCGCGACGCCCTTCTGCGAGACCGCGTGCACAGTCTTCTTGTTGACTTTCTCTCCGGTCTGCTGTTTTTCTTCAATGAAATGCCTTTCAAGCGCCTTCGCTATCGCGTCGCTGCAGGATAGTATCATGCCACCTTTCTCCCAACCGGGATTTGGACAGCGGATACCATGCAGTTGTTTGAGGATCGATTTTGGATCGATCCCGGCCCTCAGAGAAAGTGAGATAAGCCTGCTTATCGCTTCCGACTGGGAAGCGCTGCAGCCGCCGGCTTTTCCCATTTGCGTGAATACCTCAAAGGGACCATGTTCATCTTCATTAATCGTGACATAAAGGTTCCCGCACCCGGTCGTCATCTTCCACGTCTTTCCGACTGTCACAGACGGCCTTGCCCTGGGGGTCAAAAGGTGGCCAGCAGACGGTTCTGCAACCGACGCTTCACCGACACCCGATTCATCTGCCCGGTTGACCTTGCCGATATTGAGCACCTGTTCTTCCCTGCTACCGTCCCGGTATATGGTGACCCCCTTGCAATCGAGCTCATAAGCCTTGAGATAGACCTCCTCGACATCCTTCCTCGTCGCCGATTTTGGAAAGTTGACAGTCTTGGATACGGCATTATCGGTATATTTCTGGAAAGCTGCCTGCATCTTGATATGCCATTCGGGTTTTATGTCATGCGCCGTGACAAAGATACGTCTCCATTTTTCAGGCACCTCTTCGATCCCCTGCACCGTCCCTTCCCTGGCGATCTTTTTCATAAGTTCCTCACCATCGAATCCTTCTTCGACAGCTATTTTCCTGAACATCGGATTTACTTCCACCAGCTCATCGTTGTCCATCACATTTCTTATGAAAGCAATGGCAAAGAGAGGTTCGACTCCGCTTGAACACCCGGCGATTATGCTTAAGGTACCAGTCGGCGCTATCGTCGTGGTCGTTGAATTACGTACCTTGGGTGCTCCCTTTGTATCGTATACGCTCCCCTTGAAATTCGGGAAAGCCCCTCTTTCTTCTGCCAGCTCGATACTTACATCGCGAGATTCCTTCTGGATGAAGCCCATGACCTCTTCGGCAACTTCGAGAGCCTCATCAGAATCATAAGGGATACCGAGTTGAACCAGCATGTCGGCAAATCCCATCACTCCCAGACCGATCTTCCTGTTGGAAAGAGTCATCTCCTTGATCTTTTCAAGCGGATATCTGTTCCTGTCGATCACGTCATCAAGAAATCTGGTAGCGACCCTTACGGTCGATCCAAGCTTCGCGAAATCGATCGTTTTCCTCCCCCCGGTATCTTTCACCATCCGGGAAAGGTTGATCGATCCGAGATTACATGATTCGTAGGGAAGAAGCGGCTGCTCTCCGCATGGATTGGTGCTCTCTATCTCTCCGACATGGGGAGTCGGATTATTCCTGTTCATCCTGTCAAGAAAGACTATTCCCGGCTCTCCGTTCTTCCAGGCCAGTTCAACGATCATGTTGAATACGTTGCGGGCCGGTATCGAATCGATCACATCCCCTCCATGTGGATTAAGAAGTTCGTAATCCTTATCGGCCTTGACCGCTTCCATGAACTCCTCGGTGACTCCGACAGAGATATTGAAATTGTTGAGCTTCTTATTATCCTCCTTGGAGGTTATAAATTCGAGGATATCGGGATGATCGACCCGCAGGATAGCCATATTCGCTCCACGCCTCGTTCCCCCCTGTTTTACCGTCTCTGTCGCGGCATCAAAGACCGTCATGAAGGAGATAGGACCGCTTGATATCCCTTTCGTAGTCTTCACCCTGTCATTCTTGGGCCTGATCCTCGAAAACGAAAATCCCGTTCCACCCCCGCTTTTATGGATCAATGCCGTGTTCTTGATCGTCTCAAAGATACTTTCCATCGAATCGTTAATCGGAAGAACGAAACAGGCTGAAAGCTGTTGCAATTCGGCTCCGGCATTCATCAACGTCGGTGAATTGGGAAGGAACTCAAGTTGCGCCATCCGATTATAAAATTCATCCTCCCATTTTTTCCTGTTATCGTTGTCGCCGTAGCGTCTCTCTGCCCTCGCAATATCGGAAGCTACCCTGGAAAAGAGTTCTTCCGGTGTCTCAGTGATTATCCCTTTCACGTTTTTTCGTAGATATCTCTTTTCAAGGACCCTGAGAGCATTGTTCGATATTTGAGGTGCGAGACGACCAGAAGACATGTTAACCTCCGTTTTTACAATCGCTTATAATTATTTAGATTTCTTGCCGGTACCCTGTACATTATCTCAATATGTTGGGGCCAAGGGCATACTGCCACACAATATATTGTGGCGTCAAACAAAAAAATAGCAAATTATTGATTTTCTCGAAAAAAATACCCTTCTTTATTTAATTGATTATATTATAACATATTATGCTATAAGTTCATATCCGTGGACCTTCATTTTCCAGTACCCCGGTCTACCTTTTTTTGGGTACCGTAAATCAGCTTTTCTGTGATATATTATCGGTCACGGGCGCAGATAGCGGGGAGGTTCTCGTTAGTCCTTTCTCCCCGGTCCTGGAAGAAAACTCGTTGATCGATCATGCGAGACAGGAAAGAGGAAATTTATCTTGAAGAAAATAAATAGACTACCCGGAAAGCCCCCTGGTCAGCTTGTAAGAAATTCTCTTTTATTTTTTGCCGTTTTATCTTCAATGATCCCCTCTGCCAGGGTGGAAGCACAGACTTTCGGTCAGTACACGACCGCGACTGTCGCTTCAGAGGGAGAGGGAGGACTCTTCGCGTCAGTCGCCGACGAACAGTTCAGGACTGGAGCAATCGCCCGGTTTATGATAAGCGGCAGAAGTGATCTGGGATTCCAGCTTGGATTCGACCGGTCGGGCGGAAGGAATTCCGCCGGGTTCGGCGCCGATCTCAAATACATCGTTACTGGCGATGATTCGTCGGTACCGATCGATATGGCGCTCGATCTCTCGCTCGGTCACTTCCGTGCGGAAAGTAATGGTTACAGCCTGGTCGGGTTCGCCTTTCTGATCAGCGGGACTCTTATAGCCGAGACGCAGGTTCCTGTGGAGCCTTACGGATCGATCGGTCTCTATACCTCATTCCTGCACAATGGCGATCAATGCGAAGGTCTCGGCCCCGAATGCGACGATGACGACACCGATACCGAAACGATGATCCACGCCGGAGCGAAAATAAGATTCTCTGATGAATACCAGTTGCTTCTCGAGGTCAGGATCGATGGCAGGACATCTTTCGGTGTGGCGATAAACGTCGTCTTCTGAACGACCCCCTGCGGGGCCTGCCCGACCAAAGGCAGGTCTCTGGAGCACCGGGACCAGATCACCTGATCTTTGAGGGATCGACCGGTTCCTTATAGCCCCGACAGATCGGAGATACCCTCTTTTTTATCCCTTCGAACTGCTGGCGACGATGAGAGTTATATTATCGGCTCCACCAGCCTTGTTCGCCCTGTTTACGAGCTTCTGACACGCGGCGGATGGATCATTTTCCAGAACGGCTTTTTCTATCTCTTCATCAGAGACCATTGAGAACAAACCGTCAGAACAGATAAGAACGACATCACCTCTGACAAATCCAACCGATTCGTAAAGGTCAGGCGTCACATCCTCTCTGAGGCCTATCGCTCTTGTGATAACATTTCTCTGCGGGTGCGTCCTCGCTTCTTCGGCATCAAGCAACCCCTTTCGGAACATCTCGCCGACGACACTGTGGTCCTCGGTCAGCTGGGTGATCCGCCCCCCGTGCACGAGGTACGCGCGAGAATCACCGGCATGAGCAATATGAAAATGATCTGGAAAGAGGGCCAGAGCAGTGCATGTCGTACCGGCAAGTCCGCTTCTTCCCTCTCCTATCTCTTCAAAGACCTTTCTGTTTGCCTCCCGGAACGCGAGACCAAGCGCCTCCATGGAGGGTACTCCTTCCCCTCTGAAATACGCGTCTCCCATCACCTTCACGGCAAGACGACTTGCCTGCTCACCTGAAAAATGGCCGCCCATCCCGTCAGCGACTACCGCGAGTACTCCAAGATCGACAAGAAGTTCCTCTCTTTCCGGCTCGAAGATCCCGAAGTAATCCTCGTTTCTCACCCTCACCTTCCCTTTGTCACTCATCGCAAAAATGGAGAATTGCCGGTTAATATTTTCTGTCTTCATAAAATCTTTCCCGCGACCATGAGATGTCTTTATATTGAAAGTCAATATAACATAATCCGACTAAACTATCGGCCATTTTTTCGGCATTTTCAGAATCATCACAACGATACCGGCAATCTCGATATCCTGCAGATATTCAGTCTCTCTTATATGATCGGGTAGAGCACCCGATCTGGCCTGTTCAAATCCAAAACGTTCGAAAAAACCTTTCATCTCCGGAAGAGAAAGAGCGTAACATCTTTCACAGATCCCGGAGTAGGATGAAAGAAATCTCCCGGTCAACCCACTCCCCGTACCTTTGTTCTGATAATCGCTCCTAACGGCAAGATGCTTCAAAAGACAATCTCCGTCAAACCTCTTCCCGGTAACTACTCCGAGAAGACTCCCGTCACTTGAGAAAGCCCCGAATATATCTTCCGTCCTGGATTTTCGAGCGGTAGATCCTTCCAGTCCGGGGAGTCTTTCTATCTCTTTACGCAGTTCGGAGTGCAGATCAGTTATTTTATAGATCTCCGCCTCCATAATATTCCCCCGCTGGAAAGAACAGACCGGTTCCTGAAATATAATATTGTCGGAGAAATTAATCACAATACATCCTAAACGTCAATTAAATATTGACTTTCACACTGATATTAATTCTTATTCAGCATCATCCAGATTGAAAGGAGCCTGAATTTGGACAAAGCCAAGACCCTCAAATCGATCCTCGAAGAAAGCAAAGCTGTCATATTTGATTTTGATAATGTGATCGCAGATTCCGAGCCCGCGCACTACCGGGCATATTCCGCCGTTTTTGAGTCGAATGGCCATTTCATAGATATCGATGAATACTGGACAGAATGGACTTCGCGCGGTGGCGGAGCTGAAGGTGAGATCAGCCGTTACGATCTCGATCTTGATCCTGACGAGATCCGCCGCGAAAAGGACCCTGTCTTTTCGGAATATTGCGAGTCCGGCATGATCCCCGTATTCCCCGAAGCGTTGAAAATAATCGGCTCCTTTGCCCGGTCGGGATATATCCTCGCCATAGCTTCAGGTTCTTATGAGAGCAATATCAATACGATCCTTTCGTTGAACGGCATCGACCATCTTTTTTCATCAGTGACTGGAAAAGACAATGTGGCAAGGACAAAACCTGATCCGGAAGTCTACGTCAAGGCGATTGAAGCGCTCGGCCTCTCTCCACGGGAATGCTTCGCGATCGAAGATGCTGAAAAAGGAGTGATAAGCGCCCATGCTGCAGGAATAAAAGTCATTACTGTCGAAACGGCCGTTACGAAAGGTATTTATCCCGGCAAACCGGACCTGGCCCTTTCAGGCCTTGAAGAATTATACTCTCTGATGATCATGGCGGGATTGGAAAAGTGAACGGAGAGAGGGTAAGAATTTATATCCCTACAGTCTCCCCTTCCTCTACCGGTTCATAAAAACTGTCGATTTCCGACAGCATCTGGTTGAATACTTCCCTCATCTGCCGCCTGGCCATCTCGCATTCCCTGAGCGAATCGATCCCATTCTGATTATTTCCGATGATCTCTTCAAGCCTGAGGAATTCAGATCTTAATTTTTCGACCGGCATCGATATGCGTTCAGCCAACTCTTCAACGACCGCCAGAACGGTTTTTTCCTTTATCAGTCCGACTTCGTATTTTCTCGAATTATTCTTGGATATCTGCAGTTTTATCCTTGCTATCAGTTCCTTGAAATCGAACGGTTTGAGGACATAATCATCCGCATTGAATCCCATCGCCTTCACCTTGTCCTCAGTCGCTCCCCTGGCAGTCAGGAATATAATCGGTATATCTTTCGTCCTGTCCATCGACTTGAGCCTCTTGCAGACCTCGAACCCGTCCATCACCGGCATCATGACATCAAGCAGAATGCAATCAGGTATCTTTTCCCTCACCATATCCAGAGCGATCTGGCCATTCTCGGCAAGCCTCACCTTGAAATCTCCCGATTCCAGATCGAACTGCAGCAATCTCCGAAGATCCTTGTCATCTTCGGCAACCAGGATATCTTCCTTTTCCAGTATATTTGAATAATTGTCCAAACCGGTATACCTCCTGTACATTATATCCGTTCACACACAGGGAATCGACAAACCGGCACAATAACTTTATATTTTTTTATCGATTTTTACGATCCGAGAGTCGGTCTATTCTTTTCCGAGACTCTTGATCCTGCCCCATGACATCTTCTCTGCAGCGATCTCATGGTGGACGAAAGTAGTATCGGTAGCCCCACACTCGACAAATGAAGTCTCGACTATTTCCCCCTCGCAGGCAGGTGACGCGGGGTATGTCTTACTGACCTCTTCGATTGTCAGAGACCACGCTACATAGTAAATAATAGCAAGGTCGGGTATATCTGTATCGAAGAAATAATATTCCTGTCCCGGGACTGTTTCCATCTCGACGACAAGACGACCGGACAGGTACCCTGAAGGGAACCTGTCTGTCCTTGCTCTGATGATCGTGTAGTTACCGCTACCGGCAGTCCACGTCAATTTGACCGAACTTGCATATCCAGCCTGCGCGACCAGTTCAGTCACCGGCATATT
This sequence comes from Candidatus Krumholzibacteriota bacterium, assembly GCA_016932415.1. NCBI lineage: Bacteria > Candidatus Krumholzibacteriota > Candidatus Krumholzibacteriota bacterium. Next base: position 217,512 of record JAFGCX010000010.1, on the reverse strand, counting down.
CGGTTCTTCGCAGAGAGGCTGCTGGCAAGTAAAAAGGCAGGAATCTCCGATATAGCCACCATGATGAGGAGTGAATGCATAGTGGCCCCTGCTGAAGGCATCCCATGTATACATCCTTTGCGTGTGGCGGTTGGCGACTATATTGATCCATGTGAGGTCGCTTTCCGCGCCCGGGGCGATATAAAGGTATCCGACAAGGAAAGGTCCACACAGTGATGGCGCCGCGAGCGTGAGGTTCATCTGATACGAGCTTTCATAGATATCATATGTGGAATAGTTCACTGTTATTCCGTTCTGCGGTGAAAAACTGAGGATAGAATCGTTGGACTGAAGGGCGAACTCCATATAACTTACGCCTTCATGAGCGTTGTAGCAATATATGGGGACCTCGACTATATCCTCCTGCCGGTTTCTCGAAATACTGCATTCTATATCTTCCGGGATCTGGGAAATATCGCCAAAATGCACACAATATCTTACCAGGTAGTCATATTCGAAAAATCCGGGATAAAGCGCAAGTGACCCATAGCACTGGGCGGACGCCTCCCCGGGACTGATAGACAGCATGATTATCGATATTATCGCGATCGCATTGAAGAAATGCAGGGGCTGTATTCTTCTCATGTTGCTCTCCTCTGTAGCGCCCCGTAATTCCCTATATATTTAGTCGGTACAGAATTATATTCAATCTGCTTGAACATACATTTACATAGAGAATTATGACATACTTGCATTTAAAAGTCAACAGGAGGTTTATGATAAATGAGTGTTTATACTTATTGAGGTGGGTTAAAATTTTTAACGGTTCGGGCGAAGCCGATCAGGTTCAGCTGCGCTCGAGCTCGCGCTTTTTCATCCTTACCTTCTGCCAGTATTCTAACCTCTTGATCATATCCCTTTCAAATCCCCTGTCAGCGGGGTGGTAGTAGCGTTTTCCCGCCAGTTCTTCCGGGAAATATTCCTGATCGACTACACTGTCGGGATCATCATGGGGATATTTATAACCTTCCCCATAACCGGTCTCCTTCATCAGGGATGTCGGAGCATTCCTGATAGCCATCGGTACGGGAAGATCCCCATATTCAGAAACATCGCTTGCCGCTTCGCCGTAGGCCCGGTAAAGAGAGTTGCTTTTTGGTGCCAGCGCCATATATGTGACCGCCTGGGCGAGGGCAAGCTTGCATTCAGGCATACCGGTAAACCTGACCGCTCCTGCCGCCGCCATCGCTATCGACAGCGCCTGGGGATCTGCATTTCCGATATCCTCAGAAGCGAACCTTACAAGGCGCCTGGCGACGTAAAGAGGGTCCTCTCCCGCTTCCAGCATCCTGGCAAGCCAGTAAAGGCCAGCATCCGGGTCCGAACCTCTCAGAGACTTGTGAAGAGCCGATATTATATTGAAGTGCCTCTCACCCTTCTTGTCATAAAAGATCCTTTTCGTCTGGGCAGCCTCCTCTATCGAGTCTCTCGTCAGGATCAACCGGTCTCCTCCGTCATCAAGCGATTCTACCACCATCTCGAAAGCATTGAGCGCTGTACGGGCATCTCCGGCGGCGAGATGAGAAAGATAAAACAGATCCTGATCGGAAACGGAGATCTTCTTTTTCCCGAACCCCCTCTCACTGTCCGTGAGCGTGCGCTTCATTATCTCGACTATATCCTTTTCTTCAAGCTGCCTGAGAACAAATACCCTGCTTCTTGAAAGCAGGGGAGCGATCACTTCAAAACTCGGATTTTCCGTAGTAGCCCCAATAAGGACAATCGTGCCGTTTTCGATATGGGGGAGAAAAGCGTCCTGTTGAGCCTTGTTGAAGCGGTGTATCTCATCGATGAACAGAATCGTCCTGACACCGCTCGTCCTGAGCCGTTGATCAGCTTCAGCCACTATCCTTCTTACATCGGCGATACCCGAAGTGACGGCTGAAAAGAAAACAAAATGGGAATCCACCGAACCGGCTATGAGATGTGCAAGGGTGGTCTTTCCGCACCCGGGCGGCCCCCAGAATATTATCGATGATTCCAGTCTTCCCCTGTCGATCACGCGGCGGAGAAGTTTCCCCTCACCGATAATCTCATCCTGTCCCAGAAATTCATCGAGGTTCCTTGGTCGCATCCTCTCGGCAAGCGGTGGACGAATGTCACGTGAAAAAAGATCCTGTCCCATATGAGAATCCGGCCCTTTTATGTATAATCAGGATCCCTGTCGAAGAAATGCTCGGTCTTCAGAAATCTGATCGTTCCCGATCTGCCTCTCAGTACAAGGCTGTGCGTAAGCGCTCCTCCCGGGCGAAACATGACGCCCTCGAGAAAATCGCTGTTCGAGACTCCCGTAACGGCAAACATGATATTATCGTTTTCGACCAGGTCGGAGATATTGTAGATCTTTCCGGAACCGTTTCCGTCAACGAACGGTTCGTCTTCGTCAACGAAGCGGACCTGAAATCCCGCTCTAAGGCATGAAAGCGCCGCCGCGGCAATGATCCCCTGTCTGGAATCCCCTATTCCCATAAAGACATCTATTCCCGTTCCAGGCATCGCCGCCGCAATGGCGGCAGCAAGGTCTCCGTCCCGGCAGAGTTCGATTCTGGCACCTGTTTTTCTGATTTCGGCGATAAGTCCCCTGTGCTTCTCCCTGTTCAGGACCGAGACGGTGAGATCCTCCACATAGACTCTTTTCGCCGCCGCTATCCTGACCAGGTTGTCATAGACAGAGGAACTGAGATCGACAGCATCAGCTGCTTCAGGGCAGACTACTATCTTTTGCATATATCTCGATTCCAGATCACAGAATACGCCCCTGGGTCCGAGCGCCACAGCAGAGATCGCGTTAGCCTGCCCGTCAGCGAGGGAATTCCTGCTTTCGAGGGGGTCGATCAACAGGTCGACTTCCATATCCCCTCCACTGCCGACAACGGCTCCCTGGTGAAGCTTCGACTGGTCAGAGACCCTGTCGTCCCCTATTACTATATTTCCAGTGATCTTGACCCCGCTGATAGCGAGCTCCATGGCTGAAGCGGCGGCTCTGTCGGCCCCGTCAGGATCCCCTTTGCCCATGAATCTTGCTGAGGCAAGTGCCGCGGCTTCCGTCACGCGGACAAGTTCGAGGGCCAGGTTTCGATCCACAATCTACCCTTTCGGATCATTGATCCTCTTTGTCCCATCGATCGCCGCCAGCCTCCCCGGTTCCGGCTCCATCTACTCTTTTCCCAAGCAATTTATCATTTAGTTCCCTGGCCATCTGGTATTGATGAATAGCGAATACTACAGGCAGTACGACGTACGCCACCCCTGCCGTCAAGGGTACGGCGAAGATCTGGATCACGAAAGTCAGCCAGAACCAGTTCCATTGACCGAGATAAACATATCCTACCGGACCAAGCATGATCCAGCCCAGGAAGAAACCTATCGCGGCGGCGACCCCGGGATTCCTCGTTTCCTCGGGGATCTTGAGCTTGGTCAATTCATGTCCGTACATCCCACGGGATCTTGATTCCTCTCTTGATCCCTTCCCGCAATAGACACAGAAAGTACCGCCTTCTTCGAGTTCTTTTCCGCAATGTTGACAGTACATCTTGTTTACCTCCATTCCTGAAACCTTCAATTATAATACGGTATCAGGCAATGAAATGTTTCGGACCTGTATCGCCAGGATCTGTATTGTATATAAATCTTTACGAAAAAGACAAGGAATTTTTATTTTATCTTATTCCCTGGAAGGGTCTTCCCTTGATTCCTTTATCCTGCGAAGGTTGACGGCCGCGGTCATATTGTCCGGTTCGATCTCAAGCACTTTCTGAAGTATCTGCCCGGCTCTGTCCAGCCTGCCAAGAGTCGCCAGCATGGCAGAGAGATTTATCATCCCCGTCGTCCAGTCTGGAAGGGACCTGACGACGCCTTCTTCTATTTCGAGCGCCTCTTCCGTCCTGCCGAGCCAGTGGAGACACATCGCGACTCTGTCGAGTATCTTCGGATCATCACCTCCATTTTCATAGACGGCAAGCGCTTCCTTGAACCTTTCCGTCGCGTAATAGATCCTGGCAAGCTTGCTTTCGATCTTCCAATCGCCGTTCTCCCCGCCCATTTCGAGGAGGACCTTCTCCGCGTCAGCGAAACTGCGGGACCTGATAAGGGATTCGGCGTAGTTCAATCCTCCCTCAATGTCATCAGGTCTTCTGGAATAGTATCTTTCAAGCGGCAGGATCGCTTCCCGCGCTCTTCCGGTAGTAAGGAAGAGAATCCCGAGTTGATAGATGAAATCATCGTTCATATCACCCTCTGAAATCGCCACGGAGAAAAGGCTTTCAGCGGCGGCGGGGCGCGAAGAAGCTATGAGCATTCCTTTAAGTCCAAGCAGATAAGAGTCCCCGGGCGCTCCTTCGAGTCCTTCCTCCACGTTGGCCAGAGCTGCTTCTTCCCTTCCCAGCTTGATATTCGCGACGGCTAGGTTGCGTTTTATCACCGCGCGGTTTTCTACTCCACAGAACTTGCCAGCTTCGGAGAACTCGGTCATGGCACGGCCGGTCCTGCCCGTTTTCATCAGAAGAACGGCAAAATTCAGATGGTTTTCACAATTCATATAATCTTCGACGATGATTTCTTCAAAGAGAGTGATCGCTTCGTCGACCCGGCCGATCTCGCCGAGAGAAAGCGCTCTCTGCCCGAGAAGCCACGGATTGCCGATCCCTCCCGAGATCATCTCTCCTGTAAGATCTACAACTCCCTGGTAATCCCGCGCGTCTATCATCGTCATGATCACCGTTTCGTGATCGATCCGCTCCCCGGCATGCCCCGCATCATCTACCTTCCGGCTGACACACCCTGGCAGGGAAAGACAGACCGCGGCGATGACTACCGCACGGAGAATCGAAAGACGCTCTTTTTTGTTGAAAAAGACCATAGACCTCCCGCCTGTACCGGATGTACGCAGCCAGATTCTACTCTTTCAATCCTCTTTTGTGAATCGAATAATACCGGAGGGATGATTATATGTTCTTCAGTTGCCCGGCCCGTCTCGTGTTTATAGCGTGTCGAAGTCTTCCAAGCTGTATATTCAGAAAGTGGTCTCTCCTGAGAAACCTCAGGACAGGTTTCTTCCTTACCCCCATCTTGGAAAGCTGCAGGGCGGCGGGAGAATTGGTATTATCAAGCTCATACGCTTTCTTGAAATTCTTGCGCGCTTCCGCGCGTTTTCCTTCTGACAGGAGAAGCCTTCCAATATTTACGTAGAGCATCGGATCTTTGCGACTGGCCATCTCAAGAGCCTGCCGGCAGAGTTTTTCACCGGTGAAGATATCCCCATTCATCCCTATGCAGAGCCCCCGGACCGACAGGTAAAAGGGATTGTCAGGGTATATTCTCAGAGCTTCATCGATCAGCTTCTCAGCATCGTCGAAAGCTCCCTTCATTATCCTCGATTGCGCTTTTTTATACAGCTCTCTTGATTCGAAAGTTTCCTTTTCAATCGTATCCTGCAACGAGGACCTCCATCTTGCGAATGGCCCCAAAAGTACTTATCTATTTACGCTGCATACAGATGCCACTGATGATGCGGAGCCTCCGACGCCTCTTTCAGCCCAGGATCATCTCCAGGATGATTTTTTGCAAGTATCGTTCCCGCTTATCGACAATCATGAGGCTCCGGCCCCTTCCGCGGGCCCCGGTGAGCAGGATAGCGATCTGGGTGTATATACTCAATCAAAACCCTGTGGGCAGGTCTGCCAGGAAAAGGAAAAGAGCCGATATCGCTTGTATATCTTTAAGATTGACAATTTTTTCCGCTTTCGGTATAATCTATGTAACAATTTATCAGATTCCTTTGGGGTTTGACTTGATTAAGATACGCACCGAATAAGGATATGATCGTGGCTGGACAATGCATAAAATTTTTCCTGGTATTCTGCGTCCTTCTCTTCCCCTTTGCCAATGCAGATGGGGCCGATTTTCAATCGATACAGCTTGTTGGGAATTTTAACGGGATCACGTGCGAACCTGACGATCCGGTAAATAATATGGAATCTGCCGGGAGCCATCTCTGGCGGAAACTGAAGTATATAGACGAACCGGGGCAGCCAGATACGATCTTTTTCAAATTCACCGCTGACAACACTTATATGCCGATGCACTGGGGTTATGATATTGAAGAAGATTACGGCTATTCCGGCTGGGGGATCGCCGTCTATCAATGGTCGCCTCCGAGCATCCCCGCGATACTCGAAGAACCGGGTTATTACTTTTTTCACTTCAACGACACGACCTGTGAATATTCCATGACCCGTCCAGACGCGTCTATCGATGGAATAGTCGAATCGGATATCGATTTCGGAGTGCCCGCCGATCTCGTACTTACGCTTCTAGATTCGGAAAACACACCATCCGGCACGATATGTGATTTTTCAGACGATTCGTTCTGTTTCACCCATCTTCCCGAAGGTGTCTTCTCGGTCTTCGCATCAGCCCCCGGATACAGGGACACGACGGTGACTGATATCCATACCGTGTCAGGATCGTCCACTTCGATAACCGTCCACCTGACGCCGCTGATAGGTATAAATTTCTCCTCCGCCGCGGCATCACGCGTGGAAGGAGGGATCGTACTGTCATGGTTCACATCATCCTGCTCCGATCAGGCCGGTTTTAATATCTTCAGGGGTACGACTCCTGATCTTTATCAGATGCGTATGCGTAATGATTTTCCCGTATTCTCCTCTTCGGAGTACAGGTATTTCGATTCCTGCGAGGAAAAGGAGATCGACTATTATTACTTTATAGTGGAAGCCGGAAGCGACAACCCCGCAAGTTATGGACCGATAAAAGCATCGGCGATCACTCCCTCATCGACGAGCTCGCTCGGACAGAACTATCCAAATCCTTTCAATCCGGCGACTTCAATTCCGTTCCATATCGCGGGCGTAAATTCCGGGAGCAGGGTCCGTATAACGTTCTATGATGTATCGGGAAAAGTCGTTGAAAGATATGACCTTGGAATACAACCCGCGGGAGACCATACCTTCGAGTGGAATCCATCTCTCTCCAGCGGAAGGAATATCCCTTCCGGAGTCTATTACTGCAGGCTGGAAGTCGGCAAGGAAGCTTTTACCAGAAAAATGATCATGCTGAGATGATCTTTCCCTGCCGATCTCGTAACCGGGGAGAGACAGGTTGAAAAGACCTGATTATAAATACTTCCCTCACAGTTCTTCAGTCCCGGCCTCGATCATGCCGGCAGGTTCTTTTGCCGCTGTATTCCTGTCGCTCGCCCTGCTGCTGGCGTTATTGCCTTCCGCGTCCTTTCCGGAAGAAAACACCCCGATTGAAAAGATGGAGGAACCGGTCCTCAAGGGGACGCATCCGGGCGACCCGGATCAAATGATCTTTTTTGATTTCGAGGGTCCCGTCTTCATCGAAAATGGAAAGATGATAAAAGATCACGCTTTTATCAAAACGGGCGACACATTCCATATTTTCTATATTACTGACGAGGAGAAAAGTTTCGGGCACGCGATCTCGACCGATCTCCGCCACTGGGAGATCCTCGGCCGGGTCCTTCAAGCAGGGCCGGAAACGGTCGAGATATGGGCTCCGTGCGTCGTTCCTTTTGAGGACTATCCGGGATATCACCTTATCTATTATACCGGTATAAATCATAACGTCTCGCAGACCACACACCTCGCCTTTTCAAACCTGGACCTGACTGAGTGGACAGAAGCCGTCCCGGAGCGTTTTGAACCCTTCCACCCTGATACCACATGGGCCGAGTGGAGTGAAGACACCTGGTCAAACTGCAGGGATCCCTGGTTTTTCACCGATGATGACGGCAGCAACTACTTGATAAACACCGCCAGGACGAAAACGGGGTTCGGCGCCATATCGCTTGCCGTATCAGACTGGTATTTCGATTTCACCGACATCGGTCCTCTCTATCTCCATAACAATTGGCATTCACTCGAATCTTCATTCCTTATGAAGCGTAACGGCATCTATCACCTCTTCTTCACCGAAGAAGAGATAGGTGGAATATCGCATATGTCATCGGCCACGCTTACCGGTGGCTGGAATATCATCTTCAGGGCGATAATCGATAACGGACACGCCTGCGAACTACTCAGGCTGAACGACGAAGCCAGCCTCTTCTCAAGACACAGCTCATATATCCTTCCATCGGATGAGATAGTATATTCTATCCGCGTAGATACTCTTACATGGTCCGGAACCCTCCCCGAAGTGACGATAGAGGACCCCCTTGGACCTGACTGGACGATACTCTGGGGAACTGCTTTCAACAGACAGCCTGTTTTTGGTGATGCCTACCACTACCGGGGTGACGATTCGACTGAAGTCGGATTTGAGGGGAACTGGTGGATCGGAACAAGTGAATCTTTCGATGGCCCCCTCCTTGGCTCAGCTCCAGGTGCCTCGCAGGGCGACCTGCCGACAGGGGCGATAAGGTCGAAAGATTTCATTGTAACTGGAAGGTCCATGAAGATGCTGGTGGGAGGAGGCTGCTACCCCGGGGAATGCTACATCGCCCTTAAAAGATCTCATGACGGTGCTATCCTTTTCAGCGAGACAGGCAAAGGTGTCGAATCGATGGATGAGAGGATATGGGACATAGAACGATATATGGGCAGAGAAGTCTACATCGAGATAGTCGACAACTCATCCGCTCCGATGGGCCATATCAATATCGACTCAATAAAGGAATCTCCCTTTCCAGTTACTCCCCACCCGCCCGCTCCGGGTGAGCTCGACAGGGACGGCGACAAGAGAGACCCTGAATGCTTTGAAGGGTCGACATCTGCGGCTGATATCCCTTCCCCGCGCTATTCGGTAAGTTGCTATCCCAATCCTTTCAACCCCTCGACAAAAATCGAGTTCAGAGGAGAAGCTGACCGGCTTTACCAGATCAGGATATTCGATATTTCCGGCAGGACTGTCGATTCATTCGTTATCCGGACGGGGAGTTCAGGAACGGGTTATATCAATTGGAACGGGACTGACAGCAGGGAAAAAGCTGTCGCCTCGGGGATATACGTCGGGGCTCTCTGTGACAAAGATGAGATCTTCGCCGTGTGCAAGCTCGTCCTTACCAGATAAGTTTCATCCCTTTCGATTAAGCCGTTTTTTCTCGCACCGTAGTAACTATTTTATTATCTTCGTCACATGAAAGCCATATTTTTAAAGCTCATAATCACCTTTGTCATTGTCTCTCTTTTCCCCTTTTCTCTTTATTCTGCTGACATGAAAAGCAGGGAGACCCTCGGAATCAGGATCGGCGGCGTCTTCAGCCCCGGAAAACTTGACCACAGTTTTGGAAAAGGAAGTGAGCTTGAGATCCATTTTGTAGAAGGACTGGGTTCATGGTTCGGACTCGGTTTTTCCCTTTCGACCCACTATTTTGGCAGGTCGCTCGACCGTGAACTTGATCTTGATTACACAGGCCTTAACAGAAGTATTAAACTTGAGATATATTCTCTCACAACGTGCTTCGAGTCATATTTCGACCTGGGACAGCGTCTCGTTTTCGGGACCGAGACGGGAGCAGGACTCTACACATCGAGCGCGGTAATAGTCTCGGGGTTCTACGAGGGAAGGATCACCAGGAACGACCCGGGACTTTATGCCGGCCTTAAACTTTATTACCGGATCACTGAAGGCGGGCTTGGCGCCGAGATGGCCTTTAAATACCATCATATCTATTCTGGCTCGGACAGGTCTCACGTGATTTACGCCTATACTGGCGAAACGGAAGCCGATTTCTTCCAGTTGACAATCGGCTTCAACTTCTTTACAAGATAGATACCCCTGTCATCGGTCTGACAGGCCCTGTATCATTCAGATGGAGGAATGATTTGGACGAAAGATCTGAGCTGAAGAAAATCATCATGACCCGCTCGATAAAAAAAGGCGATTTCACCCTTGTATCAGGCAGGAAAAGCAGTTATTACATCAATGGAAAAATGACGACTCTCGATTCAAGAGGACTGTATCTTTCAGCGAAACTGCTTCTCGATTCCCTTGACCAGAAACTCTACGACACCTTTGCCGGGCCTGTCATCGGGGCCGACCCGATCATCGGAGCCCTTCTGGCCCTCTCGGCGATTCGTGGCGAGGCGAAGGAAGGACTTCTTGTACGCAAGGAAGCGAAGGGCCATGGGACCAAAAGCAGAGTCGAGGGAAATATAAGGGAAGGCATGAGGGTCCTTATCCTCGAAGATGTCGTGACCACAGGTGGTTCGCTTCTCAAGGCGGCTGAGGCGGTAGTGGCTGAAGGCGGGATCATCGCCGGGATCAGGGTGCTGGTCGACAGGGAAGAAGGAGCTTCCGAACGGATCGCAGAAGCAGGGTACGAGTTCAGTTCACTCTTCAAGGTAAGCGAGCTGCTCCAGGACTGATCTGTTCTCACAGGGACGCGACAGTGTGACATCCCTCTCTCCTCCGGGACCATCCCAACGGATCGATACGACTACTCGCGCTGCGCTGTCATCGCTTTTTTTCATCACTAGAAAAGCTTCCGCGTGAAAAACAAGCCCGCCTTCTCCGGCTACATCTGCTCTGAGAAGACTCAATCTCCCCGCGTGACGACCGGCGGGAGATTTTCCGCCGTGGGCGGCTTGCCCGGTTCCCCGGTCATGATTGAAACCTGATATGCGGCCGATACCGGACCTGGACCGATCAGGGTGGCTGTCGACTGTCGAATAGACCTGCTCAGCGAGCTCTGAAGCGAAGATCAGCCGGCTTCTCTCCGACCGGGCAATATTTCTCTCGACAAGGGGACGCAAACCCGCCACGAGCATCAGGAAAGACGTCGCAACGACGAGGCTCTGAAGTTTTATCCGGATATTTCTTTCAGCCCCGAAAAGGGACCAGTCACCTGAATCAGTCTTTTCTCTATACACAGCAGCCATCCGCACAAGTTGTCAATAGTTCCTGAATATTCACCCGCGGATCATCAGCAATCCCTTTCATCCGCGCCAGGAAACGGTAAAGCACAGAATGTGCCAACCTGGCAGGCTTCGTTCGTCGCGGCGATCTACTTTGTGTACGATTTCGAGATCGAATTATAGAGTTTGACCGTATCCTCGGGAATAATGGTGAATATCGAATCGGGGATATCGATCCCGATCTCCACTTTTACGAGCAGATATTCGTAATAAAGCTTCCCCCTCATATATCCGGTAAACCTTCCAGGAAACCAGTCACCGTCAATATTCCGGTACTCACCGTATACATCCCTGCTGACAAAAGATGTATCGCTGACACTCTCGACGACAGATTCTTTCAGAAGCCAGCTATCGGTGTCGATGACCAGAGTTATCAGATCATCTCCATTCGAATAGCGGACCTTGCAGGTTCCATCCTCACCTGCGCTGTCAAGCAGTTCCGCTTTCGAACCGGTCTCTGCCACCCAGCCGAAGATCCCCGGAAACCTGTATTTGACAAGGTCGAGTTCCCAGGCGGGAACAGTACCTTTTCCTGTCAGCCCGGTCCAGCTGAAGAGTTCATCTTTATTCGCGACAAGGATACGCACATCTGTGAGGACTCCCTGTTCGACGATCATCACCTTGTTTTTAAACAACGGTCCTTTTTGATAGATATCGAAAGGATAACTTTCGGCGACATAAACATGAGGAATCTTCTTTATGAATCCCTTTCCGGAATAAGACATAAGACGAAGGGCCTTTTCTTCCCCTCCATACGCCTTCATCATTCTTTCTACTGCTGAATCGGCGTTTCGCACCTCTCCGGAGCAGGAGATCACAAGCAAGCCCATCGCCATAAGAGCGATATAGATCACTACATCCCTTTTCCCCGCGGGAATCTTTCCCATATTATCATCTACTCCCTTCCAACTGGATCTTTTGGTCGATCTATCTTCGGATCGAAACTCTATATGATATACTCTGCCTTGTATAAAACGTTCCCTTTTGCCGTCGCCACGGCGTATTCGAAACCATCCTCCAGCGAAGCGGCACCATACTCTCCATTTCGGCTGAGAGCGATGAATCCGACCTGGAAATCCGTCTTGCCGCCCTGGTGTTCTACGATCCTTTCGAGCGCCTTGACACATGCCTTTTTGGGCGAAAGGCCCTGCCTCATAAATTCCACTACCAGAAAAGAACCGCACACCTTGATGACAGCCTCACCCCTGCCGGTAGCGGCGGCGGCGCCGACCTTGTTGTCGACATACATTCCCGATCCGATCAAAGGAGAGTCCCCCACACGGCCATGTATCTTGAAGGCGAGACCTGACGTCGTGCAGGCGCCCGAGAGGTCTCCCCTGCTTCCCAGCGCGACCATCCCGATCGTGTCATGATCTTCGACAGGGGGGATCCAGTCGTCGTCGTCACTCAGTCCTGATTTCCACTTCAACCATCCCTGGCGGGCTTTTTCTGTGAGAAGATCCTCACTTTTAAATCCGTGTTTCCTTGCAAACTCCTCCGCTCCGGCTCCCACGATCAGTTCATGATCAGTCTCTTCCATGACTTTTCTCGCTATCGATATCGGGTGCTTGTAACCTTCCACGAAAGCGACCGACCCGCAGTTCCCGTCGGGTCCCATTATGCAGGCATCAAGAGTCACGTGGCAGTCTTCGTCCGGATACCCGCCAAATCCCACGCTTGTCACTTCAGGATCGCCCTCAGGTACGCGGACCCCCGCCTCGACGGCATCGAGAGCCGTTCCGCCTTCAGAAAGGATCTTCCAGGCCGCCTCATTCGCCGCTACGCCATGTTTCCATGTGGAGATCACTACCGGCCCTTCCGCCTTTTCAGCTCCTCTTGCCTGGGAAAACCCAGTAAAAAATGATTTAATCGGCATAAAACTTCCCGCCGCACCAAGCGTGGCAGAGGCCTTGATAAAACTTCTTCTTGAAAAACCGCCCATATCGTTCCTCCTGAAAGACAAAGACGCACATAGGACGACTTCGCTCAGGGACAGACTTCCTCGACCTTTACTTGACAGGCGTGACGACCTGTCCTCCCGAACGGCACCGGAGAGACAGACGTTCTGATGATCGATTCTACCCGAAGGCTATCCCATCTTCCCCTTGACAAGTTCCTTTTTCAGCTCCGCTATCGCCCTTGTAGGATTGAGATCCTTGGGACATGCTTCCACGCAGTTGAATATAGTATGGCAACGCCACAATCCGTGTTTGTCGTCCAGCGCTTCAAGATGCGCTCTGGCATCTTCATCCCTGCTGTCGGCGACAAACCTGTAAGCTTTCAGAAAGGCATGCGGGCCGATATACTCCTTGTCCGCCCAGAATGAAGGACATGCCGACGTGCAGGAACCGCAAAGAATGCATTCGTACAATCCTTCGAGTCTTTCACGATCCTCAGGGCTCTGAAGCCTTTCCTGGTCGGTCGGGGGAGGCGTCTTGTTTATCATGTACGGTTTTACCGCCATAAGTCCTCTCACTATAGGATCGAGTGATACTACGAGATCCTTCACGACCGGGTATCCCCTGAGAGGTTCTATCGTTATCACAGCGCTCTTGAGAGCGAGAGCCTGCGTCTCGCAGGCAAGGTTGTTCACTCCGTTGATCGTCATCGCGCACGAGCCGCATATACCACTCCTGCATGAGCGTCGAAAACTCAGCGTCCCGTCCTGCTTCCACTTTATATCATTCAGACAGTCAAGGACTGTATAACCTTTGGGGACATCCAGCTCATATTCCTGCGCGTAATGACCCCGTCTTTCATCGTCCGGATTGAACCGGTTGATCTTGAACTTAAGCATAGCCATTTCGGGGGCCTCCTTTAATATTTTCGCTCTTTCGGTTGAAAACGGGTGATCGTCACCGGTTTAAAATCAAACCTGACCTTACCCTCTTTCTTCCACCCGATCGTGTGCTTCAACCAGTCCTTGTCATCGCGGTCAGGAAAATCGATGCGGCTGTGCGCTCCCCGGCTTTCCCTGCGATTATATGCGCCCTCTACGATAAGCTCTGAAAATTCAAGCATATTGCCCAGTTCAAGCGCTTCAAGGAGATCTGTGTTGAATCTTTCACTCTTGTCGTCGAGGCTGACATTTTCGTATCTTTTCTCAAGTTTTTTCAGTTCGACCTTCAGTTCACCGAGTTGTTTTTCGTCACGGAAAATACCGCACTTGCTGGTCATCAGGACCTGCAGGTCGTTTCTGATCTCAGCCGTCTTTTCACTTCCGCTTGCCGAAAGAAGCTTCTGGACCATCTTTATCGCTTCAACAGCCGCGCCGGCCGGCAGATCGGGAAAATCGCGGTTCTCGCGCAGGAACCTTGTTATCGACTTTCCGCATCTCCTTCCGAAGAGCGAAGCTTCGAGCAATGAATTGGTCCCGAGTCTGTTCGCCCCGTGAACACTTACGCAGGCGCATTCTCCACCGGCGAAAAACCCTTTTACAGGCTTATCCTTCCCGTCGAGAAGGACCCTGCCTTCTATATCAGTCGGGATCCCACCCATTGAATAGTGTCCGGTGGGCTGAATCGGGATCGGGTCTGTTATGCAATCCACATGGAGGAACTTCCACGCCAGCTCATGGATCTGCGGCAACTGGCGCATTATTTTTTCGCGTCCAAGGTGGCGAAGATCTATGTAGACGTAGGCCTCGCCGCCTATACCCCTTCCTTCGTTGATCTCTGTCTGGATCGAACGTGATACGAGGTCTCTCGGCGCTAGCTCCATCTTTTCCGGAGCATATTTTTCCATGAACCTCTCGCCCTTGTCGTTGATCAGGTATCCACCCTCGCCCCTCGCCGCTTCACTGACAAGGATACCCTGCAGATAAAGTCCGGTCGGATGGAACTGTACGAATTCCATATCCTCCAGAGGCAGGCCGGCCCTGAGTACCATGCCGAGACCGTCTCCCGTATTGGCCAGAGCGTTGGAGGTGATCTTGAAGACCTTGCCATATCCTCCAGTACCGAACATGACTGTCTTAGCGTGAAAGACGTGTACCCCTCCATTGACGATATCCCACGCGACCACTCCGCGGCAGATTCCTTCATCGATGATCAGGGAGAGGGCATGAAATTCCGAATAGAACCTGACCTGGTTTCTCACGCATATCTCGTACAGGGTATGGAGAAGCACGTGCCCCGTGCGGTCTACCGCGTAACAGGCTCTCTGAACAGGGCCTCCTCGGCCGAAATCCCTGGTATGACCGCCGAAAAGCCTCTGCGCAATCCTGCCTTCGGAGGTACGGGAAAACGCCGCTCCAAAATGTTCATACTCTCTGACTACTACCGGGGCTTCCTTGACCAGAGTCTCGATCACGTCCTGATCGCCGAGATAATCGCTCCCTTTTACCGTATCGAACATGTGCCATTCCCAGTGATCCTCTTCTTCATTCGCCAGCGATGCGGCCACACCCCCCTGGGCCGCTCCACTGTGCGACCTTGTGGGAAATACTTTTGATATTACAGCTACGTCGAATTCTCCGGACGCTTCCACTGCCGCTCTCATTCCAGCAAGGCCGGCCCCGACAATAACCACGTCATGACGGTGCACACTGTGAACTGGCACCCCCTCGACGTCGTGAATGGTCTCGGGATCTTTGATTGTCATAATCTATCAACCTCCATGCTGGAAAGTTATCATGGTAAGAGTCCCGAAGATCGTAAAGACGACAGCGATCGCCGCTATCACACTGTAGACCAGGACCCTCATCCAGCCTTTATGAATATAATCCTCGAATACGACCCACATGCCGTAGAGGCCATGAAAAAGGGCAATAATCAGGAATGATATGTTCAACGTCTTCCACATCGGTGTCGCGACCCTCTCGGCTATCGCGGCAAAGGTGACTTCTCCGCCGATCAGAACGTGGAGATTGATCACGTGGATCAACAATATCGCCGCGAGATAGACACCGGTGATCCTCTGAAAAAACCACAGAAGAGCGCCGCCCGAAGTCATCGTCTCTCTATAATTCATTTACGCTCCTCCTTTCTATCCAAGTGCCGGAAGTACCATCCGTGTCACCATTACCGCACCGATAGCAGCCCATGATACGAGCCAGATGATAACCGCTATCAGATACAACATCTTTTGTCTTTCGATCAATATACCCATATCGACCAACGTTATCCGCAATCCGTTAAAAAGATGGTACAGGATCACACCGACCAGTCCCACTTCAAGCAATTTGAAGAGCGGATTTCCAAAAGCGTGCATGATACCGTCGAACGATTTCTCTCCCCCTGAAAGGTGACTGATCACCCATATGTGCAGGAGAAGGTAAAAGATCAATCCAAGTCCGGACAAGCGATGGAGTATCCATGCAAATGTACCCGCATGTATCCGGTACCGCTTGATCACCCTCATCGGGGCCTCCCAAGTTAAAGGATTTCACCGGGCAGCCAACGGGGCGGCCCTTCACGATTACTACCTCTGGTAGCACAATATTAGGCACAATAACATACGGAAAGCGGACAGTCAAACCATTGTGAAATTTTTTTGAAAACCAGGCGCGGCAGTCACCTCGATCGCCTTTTCCCTGAAAGCGACTTGCGAAGCTTCGCTTCAAGTTCCGCCGGAAGGGCTTTCCCCTCCGGCCGTTCCACTTCTCCCGCCCCACCTTTTTCCTCCAGCGGCAAAGGTTCGTAAGGCTTCTCCTCAAGAAGACAGTGCAGTATGACCAGAGCTGATTCCCTGTCTGGTATCATCCCGCGTCCACCGGTGTCCGGATCGAGCTGAGTGAAGGGAGGAATCGGTGAACCTACGCATGAAGGACACCCCCTCCTGCAATCGCAGGTCTCGATCAGTTCGCGCGATGCCTGCATGATCTCCTCTATAAGATCGTACGCTTTCAGGGCGAATCCGAGCCCTCCCGGATATTTGTCGTAGAGATAGACCGCCGGAAACGGTGTCGACCTGGAATTGACGGTAGTCCCGATATCAAGCGGATCACACATTATGAAGAGCGGGGCCACTTCGCGGAGAACGTTGGACAGGCCGAGAAGGCCCTCCGAAGGCACCCTGCCCCATTTTCTGACAAGTTCCATGACTTCGTGCGGGGGTTCTATCCACATCCCGACCGTTTCGAGCACCTGGGGCGGGAGATCGCATTTTCCATACCCGATCGAATCCCTGCTTCCGAATTTGATCTTGCGGAACATGAATGTCAGGTCTGTCACCGAGACATCGCCGAACGCTTTCCTGCTGACCCGCCAGGGACTGTTTTTCTCTTCATGATCGACTTTGACCTGCGTCTCCGTTATCGACTGCGTGTAATAGTCGACATTGGTCTTCTCGATGAAGGCTATTTTCTTTTCCACATCGAGATCGCGGACGAAATAGGTCTCCGCTTCATGGAGATATATCGCCTGGGGGTGTACCTGCTGGAACGCGCTTGCTTCGTCTATCGTGCCTATAATGACGTTACCTTCCGATTCATCGATTATCGTATATATATTATCAGAGATATTTCTCAGGTTGACATCCGCGCTCGGATATCCCCGACCCCGCCAGTACCACCTTCCCTTTACAAAGTTGAGGTCTTTCTCCTCTTCAAGAAGCCGGGCTATCGAGGGAGCATATTCTCCCATCTTCTCGACTTCTTTCCCGGAAAGGGGTAATTCGAACGCCGCCGCTCTGATCTGTCCGAGAAGAATATGCGGATTGGACCGGTCGATGATCGCGTTTTCGGGAGAACGGCCGAAAAAATAGTCAGGATGACGCACGAGGTACTGATCAAGAGGCATGTTGTAAGGCAGAAAGAATATCAACGATTCTTCTTCCCCTCTTCCAGCTCTTCCGGCCTGCTGCCATGTCGAAGCAATGCTGCCAGGATAACCGGTTATTACCGAAGCATGCAGTTCGCCGACATCGATTCCGAGTTCAAGAGCGTTTGTGCTTATGACCGCCCGCAGCTCGCCGTTGAATAGTCTCCTCTCTATCTCCCGCCTTTCCTCCGGCAGGTATCCCCCCCGGTATGGATGCACGAGGTCCTTCATCGACGCCCTGTGCCCGGCGAGTTTTTCACGCGTGTACCTTGTTATTACCTCACTGACAACTCTCGCCCGGACAAAAGCTATCGTCTTGACGTCATCAAGGACAAGTCTCGTAACGATCTCGGCAGCCTCCGAATTGGCACTCCTTCGTTCCATCGCCGCATCATCGATCGCCGGCGGATTCCACATCAGGAACTGTTTTCGGCCGCGGGGAGAACCATCCCTGCTGATGACCTTTACCTTCAGGCCGAGAAGTTTTTCAGCGTGTTCGGCAGGATTGGCGATCGTGGCCGAAGAAGCGGCGAAAACGGGATCCGCTCCGTAATGCTGGCATATCCTCAGAAGACGGCCGATGACATTGGCCACATGAGAACCGAAGACCCCCCTGTAGGTGTGGATCTCATCGACTACCACATATTTCAACCTGGTAAAGAAAGGCGCCCACTTCGCGTGGTTCGGCAGGATCCCGGAATGAAGCATATCCGGATTGGTCAGGAGTACTCTCGCCTCGTCACGCAGCTTCCTTCTCAGAGGACCTGGAGTGTCTCCATCGTACGTTCCTGACTGAAAATCTATCCCTCCCTCGCCTCCATACCTTCTTATCACTCTCAGCTGATCCTGGGCGAGTGCTTTGGTCGGAAAAAGATATAACGCCCTGGCCTGATCGTCGGCGATCATGCTTTCCATGACAGGGACATTATAACAAAGGGTCTTGCCGCTTGCCGTCGAAGTAACGACGACGATGTGTTCACCTCTTCGAAGCGCCTCGACCGCTTCGACCTGGTGAGTGTAGAGATTCTCGATCCCTGATCTGGCGAGCAAAGAGATGAGCTGTTCGGGAAGGGGCTTTTCAAGTCTGCCGAACTTCGCCTTGCGCTCCGCGATCGTATGCCTGTGCACGATCTGGTCTTTGTAGAAGTCTTCCGCCGTGATCTTTTTTAAGAATTTTCCCGAATCCAATTTCTTCCCTTTCCCTTTGAGATACCGGCCTCCCCATCCGTACGCGGGGCACCATCAATCAATCCCCGCCTTTTCACCCGCTGACAGAAAAACCGTTACAATTTCGAGCATCGACAGCAGATCAAGGCGGTTATGATGGATCACTCCGGCTATGGGACCGGCCTCTCCTGTCCTGACAAAATCGTGATACGCTCCCGGTATCTCGCTTCCTGGAATATCTCCTGTCCTCTTTTTACCGAGAAGATATCTTTCCAGCGTCTGCAATTTATGATTCGGCGTCCTTTTCCCGAGTAAGCGTCGTGAAAGAGGTAACAGATCTATATGGACACCTGGCGGAACGAACTCAATCGATTCTGATGCCATCCTTTCCGCGATAAAGGGCATATCGAATCTTATCCCGTTGAAAGTGACAAGGACTGAAAACTTCTGCAATATCCTCGATAGAAAGATCAGGACAGTTTTTTCCTCGGTATAGTCCCTGGCGAAAAGCAGGTCCTGGATCAATCTTTCACCTTCAGAATACATCAGACCGATTAAAAAGAGAGGAGAATTACCAAGTCCGGTCGTCTCTATATCAAGATAGCATATCTCTCCCGGATCGACATCCTGAATGGCGCTGAGAGTCTCAAGCCCCTTTATCCGGAAAGCCGACCCGGTGGCGAGCACTCCGAGATATTCGTCGTGTATCGCCGGAGCGTTCCTCCAGATATCACCGGCATCAGAGATAATCCTGTAAAATGCCGCCCCTTCGACATGACAATCCTGTCCATGGACCAGATCTTCGATCCTTCCCCCTGAGGAGAGTCCTTCGCTCATCCTCGCGGCAAGCTCCCTTCGTCCCGAGGGATCGACGGTATTGAATAGCTCCTCGCCTGCCGGAGGAGTATAAGCAACATTCTGAGCATCGTTGATTCGCGGCCCACTGGATCCTGACCTGTTGTAGACATTTTCAGCTTTTATTTTCAGAGCTTCGAGTCTCTCCCTCAGGTCACCCTTTTTTTCATCCATAAACAGGTCCCGTTCGCAAGAAGTACCGGGGATCCCGATTCACAGGCAGCCATTTCGGACCGGTGATCCACCGGCGGATGACAGATCCGGTAAACCCTAAAGACGATCAGGAATAATACCGAAATATACTTATGCGCAAAAGGTACTCCATATGCGCTTATATATCAAGAGGGAGGATCAATGAGCGGAAATCTCTTTTACAGACCTTCCGCGCCGAGCGCTCCCGATGCGGGGCTGTATCTTTTCCTTGACTAAAAAGGAGTCTTTTCGATATCTTTCAGCCAATTAAAAGGATCGCGAGAATGAAAAACAACAGGATAATATCAGCTTTAATAATAACTGGGACTATTGCCGCCATATTCTATCTGACAGTCAGAAGTGGGCGGCAGGTCGATGATCAGCCTGTGATCGTCGAGGCTGCCTTGATCTCCTCCAGCGAGCTTCCCGCGCGGGAACCTGTTCTTCATGAACCCGAGGCTCCGGCTCTTTCCGGGATGGTCACGAAAAACTCCTTTTTCTTCAATATATTACGTGATGCCGGTATCATTCCTAACCAGATCGACGCCATAATCCGCGCATCAAAACCTGTATATGATTTCGCCAGGATACAACCGGGGCAGTATTACGAAATATTCACCGGCGACGGTGGAGAACTTCAAAGGCTGACTTTTTCCCTCAAGGGGACAGAGTCATATATAGAGATAGTGACGGTCGATGGAGATTTCGTCACCACCAGAAAGGATTACCCGTTCAAAGTGGTAATAAGGGAAGCATCCGGTATAATCACCAGTTCTTTTTTCGCATCATTGATGGAACAGGGCCTGTCGAACGAACTTGGAGCTACAATAGCCAACATATACGCGTGGGATATCGATTTTTTCAGTCAGATCAGGAAAAACGATTACTTCAGGGTCATTTACGAGGAAAAAACGATGCTTGAAGGGCCCGGAAGCGATGAAGGACCAAGGATCGGCAATATCCTGGCTGCCGAATTCAATACAAGCGGAGACAACCACTACGCATTTCTTTTTGAGAATGAAGATGGGCTTGCCGACTACTTCGATGACCAGGGCAAATCGCTCCGCAAACAACTACTGAGAGCTCCACTGAACTATACGAGGATAAGCAGCAATTACAGCAAACGAAGGCTTCATCCCGTACTGCACACTTACCGTCCCCATCTCGGGATCGATTATGCGGCTCCGGCCGGAACACCAGTCCAGTCAACAGGGGACGGGACGATCATGACGGCATCGCGGACAAAGGCAAACGGCAATTATATCAAGGTCCGTCACAACAGTGATTTTATCAGTTATTACCTCCACCTGAGCAGGTTCGCCAGGGGAATAAAGAATGGCGTAAATGTAAAACAGGGCCAGACGATCGGTTATGTGGGAGCGACTGGCTATGCTACAGGGCCGCATCTGGACTACAGAGTGAAAAAGAACGGCAAGTTCGTCAATCCACGCAATCTGAAACTTCCTCCGGCTAATCCCGTGAGAGAAGATAAGATGATGGATTATCTCCTCTTTGTCGAATATCAGATCGCAAAGCTTAACCGGATCCCCGTCAAAGATCCGCGCGGCGATTATTTCGCTGAGAAAACCAGCGAAGAGAATCCGGTAATCGATGGGAAAACATCAGAAAGCGGCGGATCGAATCTATCCAATTGATCCTTTCGCCCGGGCATAAGATGGACCCCCGAAAAAAAATACTTGTTCACGCCTGCTGCGCTTCATGCTCAAGCCATGTCCTCGCTCTTCTTTCCGACAGGTATGATGTATCGGCATTCTTCTACAATCCGAATATCCAGCCGGCCGGGGAGTACCTGCAACGTCTCGATGATATGAAGAAGGTCTGTTCAGAGATGCGGATCCACCTTTTTGAGGGAGAATATGATCCCGGATCGTGGCAACGCGGGATAGAGAGATTCAGGCACCTCGGGGAAAAGAGTGAGCGCTGCTGGAGATGTTACGCGATCCGTCTTGATGCCACGGCTAAAAAAGGATCTCAGCTTGGTTGCGACCTTTTTACTTCTACTCTCTCGGTAAGTCCCCACAAGATACAGGAAAGGATCATCGAAGAAGGGGAAAAAGCCGCCGCGAAATACCATATCTCTTTCCTGGGCGAGGATTTCAAGAAAAAAGACGGTTTCAAAATAAGCGTTGAAAAAAGCAGGTCGCTGGGTCTGACCAGGCAGGATTATTGCGGTTGCCTTTTCAGCAGGGAAGAGGCCGCAAAGAGAAGAGATGATAATGCCCGGAAGGGCTATAAAAATCGGCCATGACCATCCACGAAACAACTGGTTCGGGATCCGGGCCATGGCCGTTGAATAATAGAAAAAGCTATCGATCCTGATGGACCGGCTCAGCCCGCGTCGATCGCATCAACAGGACAGACTTCGACGCAAGCTCCGCAATCGGTACATTTATCGGCGTCGATCACGTATTTTTCGTCGCCTTCTTCAATCGCTTCTACCGGGCACTCCGCCTCGCATGCACCGCAACTGATGCATTCATCATTAATAGTGTGGGCCATTCTGTCTCTCCTTTACCTGTAAAAAACGATTCATATCCCTATATAAATAAAATGGGGATTTTGGTCAATAATTATCGTCTCATCATTCCCGCGGGAGGCGATTTTTTTACATCGCCCTCCGCGGAGGGGATCATTCTCACGATCACCATTCTGTCAATGGAAAAATGAGTGCCCACCGTGGAATGGACATCCTCGTCCGTGACCTCCTCTAAAAGGAGGCTTTTACTGGTGCCATCCCATAAAAATATATCGGATGCCATTGAAAAAGCCTGATCGATGCTAGAGAGCGTGCGCCTGGCAAGCCGCGATATGATCCTGTTTCTCGCTATCGCTATCTCCTCAGACGAAGCCTTGTCTTCAAAAAGACCTGTTATTTCTTTCTTCAACGCGTCAGTAGCCTTTTCAAGGTTTTCTATCCCCGTCGCGACAGAGGCGGTTACCTGGATGGCGTTCTCGAGATATTTTACCGATGCTCCGGTCGAATAAGCCAGGCCCAATGTTTCGCGTATCTGCAGTTGCATCCTCCTGCTGAGGATCTCAGCGGCGACCGTTGCGGCGGCCTTTTCACGTATCGATGGGTCGTCCAGCCTCCACCCCGCCCCGATATACAATCCTGATTTCTCGCTCTTTTCATCCCGCGTCCCCGCCACTACCGGCCATTCGACTGCGGGGCAGGGAGATACTTTGCCCGCTGGCATGCTGGAAAAAAGGTATTCAAGGCTATCCAGGACCTCAGCAGGTTCTGAAGGAGAGACCAGGGTCACTATCAGGT
Organism: Candidatus Krumholzibacteriota bacterium; assembly: GCA_016932415.1. Classification (NCBI taxonomy): domain Bacteria; phylum Candidatus Krumholzibacteriota; species Candidatus Krumholzibacteriota bacterium. The sequence continues at coordinate 194,305 of JAFGCX010000010.1, read as the reverse complement.
TCGATCCGCAGATACTCTTTTCTCTGAATCTGTTGAGCTGTTCAAGAGATGTCCGCTCGAGGTCCGCAGGGTCTGGAAATACAGACCGGGAATATGGATGATCACCAAAAAGTGATCTTTTGACAGCGGCGCTCAATGCCGCGTAAGCTGAGCCCGACCTCACGGCAAGTTCTTTTCGCAAAATATGTTTCGCGCTTTCAAGGTCATCTTCGGTCAGAATCGAACCAGGCAGGTGCGCTGATACGAGTGCGGCCGCTTCATTCATATTTCCAGAAGGGGCTTCGAGCCTGAGAAATGACCAGGAAGGGTTCAGATAATAATCATCCATTGGCACGTATGGATTATCGGTCCACTTCAGGGAGCCTCCCAACGATCTCAACTTCGAAGAAAGCTGTTTCCCCTCGACAGAGTTCTCAAGAGCGGCGTTGAGGACGACCGTAATACCGGGGTAAAAACCTTCTTCATTGCAATTTCTTCCCCTGACCATAATATGCAGGGCGGCGATCTCTGAATCTGTCCTTCTCTCCGAGGCTGCCACCGCTCCGTTGCCAAAGACCCTCGTCAAAGGCTTCGGGCCGCTATCTCCCGATAGAACTGTGGTGTGACCCTGATCGATATATACGGCATTGAAACAGATCGGATCGAAATATGTCTTGAGGACCCTTACGATATCTTCCTCATCGGTAATTTTCACTCCTTCCGACACGGCAGAGAGATAGGTGTCGCCGAAAAGAGCGATTCTTTCCCCTTCGAGCATTATATAAAAATGGTATTTTTCCCTGTTTGCGGCATCTGCGGCAAGAAATGAGACTTTTGTCGCTTCGACCATCCCCTTCGATGGCCTCCATGAAGAGAGGTAAGATATCGCGCTGATCAGGTCGTCAACCTGCGATCGTGTCGTGGACAAAGCATCGAACTGAAACCTGAGGGCTGAAAAATCACTATGGACCTCAAGATAGACCTCCGCTTCGGGCAAGGAATATCTTTCCAGTGATTTTACAAGTGGAGAATCATCGCCGGAAAGGATCTTTTCGAGAAGTATCGCGGCTGCAAATCCCTTTTCGCCCACTCCCGGAACAGGCACGAGGATTTCCAACACCGGTTCCAGGCCGTTTTCGTGTCTCACCGTGACTTCGTTACTCCACCTGGGACTGGAGATATATCCGTTGTTTGAATGACCGGCCTCTCCCTTTGCCTTCTCTTTTTCATGCTGCCTCGATCCTCCCGCTTCGGCCTTAACGAAGGCTTGATCCCTCTTCCCCGTCGTAAAATAATCGTTGATCCATCCTCGCGCGCTCACCCTGTCGAATCCGCCGGTGACGATGATTCGCATCCTCAAAGGATTGTAATATTTTCTGTAATAGTCTATCACCTGATCCCGGCTGATCTCTGCTATCGTCGAAGGATACCCAAGGACAGGTTCAGCAAGATCACTTCCTCTGTAAAGATATCTCTCTACGATGGAGCTTCTGCGTTCTCCCGGCCTGTCTTTAGCCTGCCGCAATTCCTCAAGAACGACTTTTTTCTCTTTTTCAAATTCATCTGACGGAAATACCGAATGAAGCAGCATCTGTGAAAGTATCTCGAACGCTTCTTCAAGATGCGAGCGGTCGACAAGAAGAAAATATACTGTTGTTTCTTTTCTCGTGAAGGCGTTGAGAAAACCTCCGACATCGTCGATCCAATCGCTTATCTCCTGACGGGTAAACCGCTCTGTCCCGTCAAAACAGAGATGCTCGAGAAGATGCGTGACTCCCCTCGTGTCAGGGGCCTCGAATACGGCACCGGCGGAAACCGAGACTGTTACGCATACTACTCCTGATTCTGCGTGTTGTTGATAAATCACCTCCGGCCCACCCGGGATATTTTCCACATATCTGCCGCTTCGGGCTGGCGAAAATGGGGCAATGACAAACAGAATAAGTACTATCACGCAAATGGAATATCCTGAATTTCCCCTGAACATGAAATATCCTCCCGGCTGACCTATTTCTTTCAAGCTATATCACTATCAAGATCAATCGTATCATCTGATTCTCAGGGAACTGTTGATAAAACGGAATGATTACCGCAAGAGATGTATTGCTTTTCCCTCGACTGCTTCGGCCGCCTCCCCGATCGCCTCGCACAATGTCGGATGGGGGAAAATAACCGAAGCAATATCTTCTACTTTCATCTTTTTTTCAATCGCGAGGGTCCCGAAAGATATCAGCTCAGTCGCCTGAGGACCTATAATATGAAGCCCCAGCAACCTGCCATCCTCCCTTGAGGCAACCCACTTGACAAAACCATCCTCTTCCCTCAATCCCCTTGCTTTCCCGTTTGCGGCAAAAGGAAATCTTCCCGCCGCTATCTCGAAACCATGCGCTTTTGCTTCCGCTTCGGTAAGGCCCACGCGCGATATCTCCGGAAGGGTATAGATGGTGAATGGAACAGAGTCAAAATTGATCTCGCGGGAAGATCCAAGAGCGTTTTCCGCGGCCACTATCCCCTCTCTTGTCGCGACATGCGCGAGAAGCCAGCCTCCCGCCACGTCCCCCGCGGCGTAAAAACCCTCTGCCGTGCATTCCATCCTGTTATTAACCTTAATTCCTTTTTTATCCGTCTTTATCCCCAGAGCTCCCAACCCTATCCCGGAAATATTCGGAGATCTTCCGACAGAGACCAGGGCGACCTCGGCGGAAAGTTCTTCATCGCTTACAAGCCGGGCAGTCACTTTTCCACCATCCGATACGAGTTCCCTGACCATCGAGCCAAGCCTCAGAGTTATACCCTTCTTCTTCATTATAGACTGAAAGAATCTGATTATATGGATATCTTCAGTCGCAATTAGGGAAGGGAGCATCTCTACAACCGTGACCCTTGTTCCAAAAGCGGAGAAGATCGACGCGAACTCGCATCCGATGACGCCTCCTCCGATTACCAGCATACTCTCCGGGATCCTTCCCAGATCGAGCAGATCGGTGCTGCTGAGAATATTTTTACCGTTGAACTCCAGGCCGGGGATTTCTATCTCGGTCGATCCAGTTGCTATCAGGATCTTTCTGCCCTTTACCGTACCGGTTCCTTCCACCTCTATCTCGCCCGGAGAGGTGATCCTTCCCGATCCTTTCACTACATCTATCTTTCTGCCGGACAGAAGCTTCTCGACTCCTGAGACCAGGCTCTCTACTACATCATCCTTATGTAAAAAAAGCCCCGTGGCGTCGGCTTTTATTGAACCCGCCACGCCTTTTCCATCTCCTCCCGAGGAAGATTCTATAAGGTGTGCCAGAGCATGCATCGTTTTCGTCGGTATACATCCCCGGTTGAGGCAGACTCCGCCGATCGACTCTTTTTCGATAAGACATACTGAAGCTCCCAGCTGAGAAGCCCTGATAGCGGCAGGGTATCCCGCTGGTCCACCCCCGAGCACGAGAAGATCGAAAATCTGATCCAAACCGCCTGACCTCCTAAAAGATACCTTCGATTTTATTCTTGAGAAGTTGAGCCTGGGACCTCTGAAGACGGACCTCTGTCTTTTCTGAATCATCTATAGTCATTATATAGTTACCGCCCGACCATGGGATTATCTGGACGATCTTCCCGGGATTCACAAGATATTCCGCTCCAAGTCTGGTAAATACCTTCGGGTCTATCTGGACTTCGATCTCGTCTATATCGCTGTAGTTCGATTCATATCGCCCATCATCAGTATATGCAGTCACTTTTCCCCCCTCATTGTGCAGCATGGCGATTTTTTCCACTTCCACGAGCCCCATCATACCATCATCTTTTTTTATTACCAGGCGAGGCAGGAAACGGGTGCCACCCTTGATATTCTCCGTCAGTTTCCTTATCCTGTCGAGATATTCCTCCCTGCGGGGCAATATCGCCTTTGCCCTCTCTATAGCTCCGGAGAGCCTCTCCTTCTCGATCGGTTTGAGGAGGTAATCGATCGCGTTAATCTCGAAAGCTTTTATCGCGTACTGATCATATGCTGTCGTAAAGATGACCAGGGGGAGCTTTTTTTCTTCCATTAGAGTCCTGACCACCTGGAATCCGTCCACCTCAGGCATCTGAATGTCGAGAAAGACGATATCCGGCTGATTCTTCCTGATGATCGATATCGCATCCCCGCCTCCGGAAGCCTCCCCGATCACCTCGATCTCACCATAATCGCCGAGCAGGAACCTCATCTCGCTCCGGGCAAGTTTCTCGTCATCGACTATAAGCGCTTTGATCTTCATCCCTCCTGCCTCCTCCTTGCAGTATCAGGTATATACAATCTTACTACAGCGCCGCCTCCGGGTGTGGGGGTTATCGAAAGGCTTCCTTCGCCACGTGAATATATCTTAAGCCTCTCTACGACATTCTTCATTCCCACTCCCTGATCCATAAGTACCGACAGATCGAACCGGTCTACTTCAGGACCATCATTTGTGATCTCGACGACGATACCACTCTCTACGCATCTTGAGGAGATCTGAAGTCTTCCTCCGCAGGTAACGCAGGAAATGCCGTGTTTTATGGCATTCTCAACAACAGGCTGAAGAAGCATCGAAGGCAGATGGCAGTTCATGCTTTCCGGTTCGAGGTCCTTGATTATCTTCAATTTTTCCTCGCCAAACCGGATCTTCTCTATAGAGAGATAATCGTCAATGAACATTATCTCTTCGCTAAGGGAATGCGTATCAGAAGTGTCTTCAAGCGATTTTCTGAATATTGACGCGAGTTTCCTCGTCATCTCCCTGGCCTTCCCGGCATCAGTCCTGATCAGGGCGGAAATCGAATTAAGAGTATTGAAAAGAAAATGCGGGTTGATCTGGCTCTTCAGAGTAGAGAGTTTCGCGTGTACGAGCTGGTTCTCCTCTTCTCTGATAATCACTTCCATCCTCGCGTTGTTCGCCATCTTCAAAGATATCCCGAGAGTGTATACTATGACTGTCAGGTCGATCGTGATGAAGAACCAGTCTCTCACCGGATAACCGTACAGCATCCCCCTTCCATAGTAGGTGTCGAGCAGCCTGTATCTGAGGAGGGCCAGTACAATAATGAGGATAAAAGGAAGAAAATTCCTGTCAAGTCTGCGTCTAAACAGTTTTTCCATAAAATTGTAGATTATCAGGAATGGATTGAGTGAATAATTCCATATCTCCCCCATCTGGCCCAGTCTGGAATAGAGTATTCCAGCAAAAAAACCCGAAAGGGTATATAGAGGAAGCGCTACCGGCTCTCCAAGAAAATAACATGTCAGGCCTATAACGAATCCGGTCGCGGAACCTACGCGCATTCCTCCTATCAATCCGGCAAATATCGCTCCTTCAAGAGCCAGATCCATCGCCGCCTGACTGGATACCTTTCGGACCACGATTCCCATCGAGAAAATGACAGCGAAAAATATAACCAGTTTCACTTCTATGCCCCGGGAGACTTTCACTCTGGCCAGGTACTCGACGACAGACCTGAATTGCAGAAGAAGGCTGGTGATGCCAGCCATTACCGCTATTCTCAATAGAAGGTTTATGATCGCGAGCTGATCTTGTGAAAAACTTAACGGCATATCTCATATCCCCGCGTAGACAAATATCACAGATGCTGCCTGTAGAGGGCCAGAATCGCTTCCTCGTATTTTTTACCCTTGTACAATCCTTCCAGTTTCGTGGCTACAGTGCCATCTCGAAGCAGGATATATGTCACAGGCAGATTCCTGGCTCCACCGAAGGCATTCGCCGTTCTTTCCCCATCGACCATGATCTCGAAAGTCGCCGGATTGCGGATGAGAAAGGTCTTCAACACCCCGGGGTTTTTCGAATCCAGGGATACTCCGATAACGTCGACATTCTTGTAATATTTCTTCTGGATGTTATTCATGATCGGGATCATTTTCTGGGAATCGATATTCCATGTGGCAAAAAACGTCACAAAAAGAAATTTTCCACCGTAATCGCTTACCCGTGTCGTACTACCGTCAATCCTTCTCAGTATGACGTCCGATTTGTTATTCGGATCCCTTTTGACCATCGGGGTCTGCGCTTCCCCGCTGCTTTCTTTTCCGCCATTGTCATCCCTGGAACACCCGGCCAATACCGTTGCCATGACCAGGACGATCAGCACCGCGACCTGTAACGGGACGCGATTTATTAGTCTCACAGTCATTGAAAGGCATCTCCTTTTCTCCGCTTGAGGGACGGGGATCAAAACTCCTTGAAGATCTGGCTTGCTATCGTATTCTTCTGGATCTCCTTGGTCCCTTCATAGATCTCCGCGATCTTGGCGTCCCTGTAATAGCGTTCCACCTCGTATTCCGTCATGAAACCGTATCCTCCGAGAAGCTGTATCGCCTCGTCAGAGACATATACGGCCGTCTTTGCCGCGACATATTTGGCCATTGAAGTCAGTTTCGGATCAATTCTACCCTGATCGAAGTTCCATGCCGCTTTGTAAGTCAACAGCCTGGCATATTCCACGGCTGTGGCCATATCAGCCAGTTTATGCTGATTTACCTGAAATCTGGCGATCGGCTTTCCGAACTGTTCCCTTTCCATAGTATAAGCAAGGGCCCTGTCGAAAGCCCCGGCGGCTATACCGAGAGCGGTCGCCGCGATCTCGACGCGGCTCTCGTCGAAGAATTCCAGGACCTGATAAAAACCTTTTCCTTCGACACCGATGATGTTCTCCAGGGGAACCTTCACATCGTCATACGAGACTTCGGCCGTAGAAGTCATCTTTATACCCATTTTTGAACCGACATCCTCGGTCGTGAGTCCGCCAGTGTCTTTAGGGACAAGAATGATCGCCATCCCCTTGTATGAGGGAGTGATATCCTGGTCTATCTGGCAGAGAGTCAGATAGAAATCTGCTATCTGTCCGTTGGTAATGAATGTCTTGGTGCCATTGATCACCCAGCTGTCCCCATCCTTTACTGCCGTCGTATCCATGCGGGTGATATCGCTTCCATGGTTCGGCTCGGTAAATGCTCCGGCCGATATCATCTCTCCGGCTGCCACAGCCGGCAGATATTGCTCTTTCTGTTTCTCCGAGCCATGCCGCATTATTATCTCTGACGCAAAGTCAGAAAGGGCGATTGCCGTCCCGATCCCGGAATCTCTCCTGCAGAACTCTTCGACGACGATGACGTTCTCGATCACTCCAAGCCCGAGACCTCCGCATTCCTCCGGAAAATGCAACCCGATGAAACCGAGTTCAGCAGCCTTCTTCCAGAGCTCCCTCGGAAACGAATGTTCCTCTTCATGTTTAAGGGCTATTTCCCTTGTGAATTCCCCCTTGGCGAATTTTCTCGCAGCTTCCTGCATATCTTTCTGCTGCGTTGTCAGTTCGAAATCCATTACTACCTCCCAAGCCCTTTTAAATCAGGCTATTAACTCTGCTTTGTAAAATATTTACCATATCGCACCAGGAACACCACCTGGCGATTTTCGCCGATTCTATCAGAACAGTCACTATAAAATCAATAGATACTTGGTTTTTGTCCTTATTTGGAACGTTTATTGCGGATAATCCGGCGGGAGGCTAACAGATGAATCGATCGAGGAAAATATTCGCTCTGATGCTCTTGCTGATAATATTCTATTATCCCGGCGCGTATGGTCAGAATCCCGGCCGGATCGAAGCGGAGAAGATCTTCGTCGAAGCACAGAAAGCCCTCGCCCGGGGAGATGACGCGACTGCCGAACAGCAGTTGATGCAATCTCTTCAGCATGACCCGAGTTTCACTTCAGCGATATGGCAACTCTCGCAGATATATGAGAAAAGGGGACAGCTTGAATATGCCAGGGAATTGATCCTGCGCGGACTTCAACAGGACCCGAATGCCGCCTGGGCAAGGGATAAACTCAGCCAGGTCGAAAAACTTCTCGTCAACAGGCTGAAAATCGAGTCTGAAGCGTTCATGGATTCGGGGCACTACGACAAGGCGCTGCCGAAGCTGTCCCTTTATGTCGGAATCAGGCCCCATGACCCGGACCCCCTTATTCTCCTTGGACGATGCCATCTTGCCCTCGGCAACCTCAAAACAGCGAGAGAATATCTCGTCCAGGCTATCCAGCGCGATCCGACAAGCCGAAGTACAGCGAATCTACTCGATGAGGTAGATCAGCGTATATCGCTTTCCTCGGCTGAGACAGCGCTCGCGCGCGCAAGAACGATCCTTGCAAACTACACTCCCGAGAACAGGGAAAAAGCGGAAAATGCATTACGTGACCTTCTTGAAAAAGACCCCGGTAACAGCTGGGCGGCCGAAAAACTGAAAGAACTTACACTCCTTTCCAGGAAAGACGAAAAAACCAGCGAGCCGATCGAGGCGATCGAAAAGGGAGTGGATAAAATCAAATCGATCAGTCTTCCACAACCAGGGAAATTTCTCTCCCCGCTCAGGAGCAGGATCACCATTGCCCTGCTTGCCGTCATAATCGTCCTCCTGTCGTTCAACATCAGGCGCAGATCAAGGATCAGAAGCTATCCCCTCCAGGGAAGCCTCAGCCTGATACCGGTGCTCGATATCGTCTCACTTCTCAATTCCAATCTTAAATCAGGACGTCTGGCGATTTCCTCCGGCAAGCTCAGAGGTGAGATATTTTTTGAAAAGGGAGAGATCGTGCACTCGCGTTATAAAAGCTACGACGGCAAGAATGCCTTTCACAGGCTTATGGATATCAACTCAGGATCGTTTATTTTTTATAACCACCTTCCCAACGTAAGACATACGATCACCGAACCGCTGAGCCTTCTTCTGCTGTCCATGAAATCGATCGATGAGGAATCAACAGCAAGAAAGAAGGAGAGGACACTTTCTCCAGTCTAGATGGCAGTACTGATTATCCCGGCAATGACATTGATACGTTATGAATGACCGGCGGAAAGACCCGGACGAAACAGCTGTCTTCCGCCGCTGCAGATATGGCTATCCTGTGTGAATCAGCTCAACAGAGGGTCGTAAAAACGATATCATCCAACACAGGCGAGGATACTCCAGGCTTCCTTTCGAATTTAATCTCCCAATGCAGGTCGACAGAGTCTTCATCGCCCCTTCCCCTGGAGACTTCGATCATCAGGCTACGGATCTCTCTCATCGTCGAGACTACCTTATCTATCTCCCAACCGGAAAGAAAGAGCGAATAATTGGAATCTTTCTCGCTTCTAGAGATCACTCCGTCCGAGCCCGTCTTCGCCATAAGGCATCTCAGGAGAAGATCCGAATAATACTGCCTCTCCGCGGCAACGCAGGAGAGAGATATGTCGACGAGGCAGAAATGAGCGTTTGAGATATCGGCTCGCTCGATCATCATGTGAAGAGGATGGATCAGGTCTTTTTTACGCTCGAACGGCGGATCGAGGGGGATCGAGAGAGTAATTGTGTTTCCCCTGCTTATCTTGAGTTTTCCATTGAGCGCGGTGACGATCCTTTCCATTACAAGTCCCCTGTGCGCTTCATCGAAGGATAGAAAATCCCGGAAACTTTCCCTTGAATACCTGCTTCGTCCGTTTGTCCTGGGCCTGAGATATATATTCAGTTTTTTTCCGGAATTTCCAAGCAGATCAGTCTCTTCATGGATCGATGAGCTTATCTCGATGAATGGGGGCTCATCCAGCCATACTCCATAAGCAGCCGAGACGGAGGTCACAAAATCGGCAAGCCTTCCCCCTTCGGTAAATATCATCGAATCGGAAATACTTATTTTATACCCCTTGACTTTGTTATTGTCCTGCAGGTTCTCAAGCAATTTATCCATCTCATCCCTTACCGCGTAGACTGTCCTGCAGACATTCATCTCTTCCGATTCTATCATGAATATTTTCTGCAATTCGTCGAGATTCGATATCAGCTTCTCTATATTACGCCACCCTATGCCAAGCAGTTTTTCCTTCCGGTCGTTCTGCGCTGGATCATCGCTGCCGGTAAGGATCTTTACCACGTTCCGTATCGACGTGAGAGGAGTCCTCATCCTGTGCGAGAGGGATGTGATAAAACTCGATCGAAGCTGATCGAGCCTTTTCCATTCAGAAAAATCATGAAGAAGTATTAGATATGTATTGGATCCTTCATCTGCTTCAAGATAGTTGCCCTCCAGTCCGAGCAGCTTGTGCCCGCTGGAATCGGGTAATTTCACATCCATATAGACGATCGCCGATTGCTTCGTTCTGATCCTTTCAAAGAATCCTTCGGGGCATCTCTTTCTTATGAATTCAAAAGCTTCTTTTTTCGACGAAGCGTTCAGGATATCCCTCGCGCTTTTATTCAGGAATATCATCTCCCTGTTCCGGTCAAGAAGGATAGCTCCCTGGCTTATCGGTCCGAGGAATTTTTCCAAAAGATCGACAGCCCCCTGCCGAGGTTTTTTCGCGATCGATAATTTTTCTACTATGATATCGTATTTGATCTCGCGCGCGGGCATGATTATGATGTCGTCTGCTCCCGCCCTTGCGACAGCTTTCGCGGCTTCCCTGTTCTTTTCGGAAACCACCGCAACGATCGCTCCATCGAACCTGACTCTTCTCGCCGCGGCGATCATTTCAACTGCCGATTCATCGACTCCGGCGAATATCGCCTCGGGAGAAGTCGCTGTTATATAGTCAGGCAGGCTATCCGGGTCGCAGAGATGTATTTTTTCAACATAACACCTCTGCAGCTGGTCCACCAGGGCAGACTGGACAAGCTTGTCGCTGACCGATATCAATACGCTTTTCGCTGAGGGGTCTGGGGAAGCGATTGACATCTTTTTTTTGAAAGTACTTTTCTCGGTCATCCTCGAAGACTCCTCAGAGATAATTTCACCTGCATGGAGAAACGCAAAGGATGTGCCCCGAATATCAAGAAGCTGCCGGGCAATTACGATGACTACCTTCCACAATAAGGAACAACCGTAACCGGCCTTTTTCGCATATTGCACAATCGGAATTGATTTTTGAGCGGAGTACCCTGAAAATAAAACAGCATGACAGGCAGATTGTGAGGCCGGCCGATTTTCATTCCGGCCTATGCGATCTGTTTACGGATGCCTGACCAGAAGACAGTCATCGATTTGGAGAGGGACCTGGAGGAACCTGAACCAGAGGAGCTTCTTCATTCCTGTCCTTTTTTCCCGCCGGGAAAGCATATGAAAAGAAAATTGAGACTATAGAATCATAAAGTCTTTCATCCTCATCTCCTGAATCGAGCCCCCCCGTCAAAACGATTCTGACCTTTTGTGAAAATCTCCTGCTGAGACCGAAGAGATAAGTCTCCCTGTACCTGCCATGAATCGATTTTCTGGCAAAAACCGATGTCTGCAGCGAGATCCTGCTATTGAGATCAAATTCGAAAAGAAGGGCAAGCATCGAATAGTCGGTATTGGTCAGAGCGCCTTCGACTTCCTTCTGCCCGACCAGCGTATGAGTGATCGATCCCCTGATCCTGAAAAGAACTGTCTCTTTCCTTACCTCTATACCTCCGCCTGCATCCGGATATATCCCCCCGGTAGAGGATCTGAAAGAAAAAGGTCTCAGAACGTTCGATCCGATCGGTATCCTGAAATCAGCCCTGAGAAAGAGACCGTTTACATTCAGGGTATCGCCGAAGATCCTTACAGATGAACTTCCAAGAAGATCGGCAAAACCGTGGACATATCTGTCGGGGCGTCTTATTACCGGATACAGCATGCTTAACCGAAGCGAGCTTCTATCGTTGATCATTCCACTGATTCTCGCGGCGACTGCCGACGCGTCCTGATATTCCCCCTGCATTTCCACATGGCCCAGACCAAACACCACCGAGCCACTGTCAACCGGGGAAAACCAGGAGGGGTAGTCATTATACAGCCCATCTGCACGCGTCGGAACCGCAGCGAAGAGAAGATGAAGAGAGATCGAGAGGAAAAGAGGGAAAAAGAACCTGCTCAATTGTTATTCCTTTAACTTTCTCCCTCCAGGAGCCGGATTTTTCCCTGATGGCCAAAGTTAACGATGATCGTCTTTCTGTGCCCTGGAAGGACCTCTTTGGCAATGACATTCCCATAGTCGTTCCATGATCTATGATAAAGGATATTTCCTATCTCGTATTCATTCTTGTTGTCGTACTCAAGAGCGTTCTCTTTTTCCTCGGGACTGAAATCCTCGGGAGCTATATCCTCGGCCGGTATTTCTTCGTCATCCTCACCTTCCTCATCGCCCATATACGGAAGCACCCCTTTACAACCCGGGCATTTCAGCCAGGGAACACCGCTGCCAGCTGCTTCCTCAATGACTTCCATATCAAAATAATCATCGCAGACAGAACATTTTTGTTTGATTGTCCTTGTTTTTTCCTTCATCGTTTTCCTGCTCTGTGACACCTTTACCTCACACCATCTTGATCAGGGAAAGTAAAAGATCTTCCTAGTCGGATATAATCCTGCAGCAATCATCTGCCTCTTTTTCATAGTGGAATCTCATTCCACACACAGGGCACCTGTACTTTCCATCAAGCCTGCCATCTGCCTCGGCCTTGGCAAGCAATCTGTGGAATTTTACGTAATTCTTTCCCTTTTTTAAGACATTCCCTTCGTTAGCCTCTCGCTTCATTCAACTCCTCCCATCCCTGGAATAGAAGCGTACACCACCACACCATACTGTAGCTTTTTCTTGTTGCGGCACAACATATGGTAGTTTATACCATTAATGGAAATAGCCGTCAATATGAATCTTTTTCCCCTCTTCCGGCATGCGGCTACATGGGACAATATATCATGGAATGCTTTTTTTTGCAAGCCTGTCGGCCTGATTGATTCCAGACTGTGCACATTTTCCGTACAGCATTATCTCAGAACGACTATCTTCTTCGTCTGATCCTTCCCCGCCACCTTGACCTTCATGAAGTAAACGCCGCTGGAGACCGGCGCGCCCCTGTCATCAAGTCCGTCCCATTCGATATTCTTATACTGCCCCGCTGGAAGGGGGAGAGAAAAGAGGTGCCTTACCCTCTGGCCCTTGACGTTGTAGATCTTTATATCCAGGAAGGTCATGTCGGCGGATGAACCTGAATCGAGATTATCTCTTCCTCCCGATCCCCCGCGCGATGTCAGATCGCTGTCGAAGTCACCGGGGATCTTTATTGTAAAAAATATCTTTCCCGAGCTTCCGACCATAGGGTTCGGTACTATCGGTGATATGATACCTTCCGTAACCGCTATCGGAGTCACCGTCGTCAATATGCCGGTATCATGCTGATATTCGATCGGTTCTGAACCGGCGACATACTGGTACGTCCTGCCCAGAATATGATACCGGTAACAGTTTCCCGGATCAATCTCCTCATCTATATACGAGTACTGATTATATCCGCCTTCCTGGCTGTCGTATCCTTCTCCATCGACAACAATCAACAACCTGTCGGAAATACCGGTGTTGACATCTTCCCGATAGATCTCGAAATCCGAACCAAAGATCTCATCCGCTGTACTCCATCTTATCTCGACATGATCAGGCCGTGGCCTCAGGCTCCTCGTATAGTATTTCAATCCGATATAAGTCACGAAGACACTGTCGATGGCGGTGATGCCCGCCACATTTGCCACTCTGAAATATATCCAGTTATCCCCCGGTTCGAGTCCACTATCAATAAAATGCGTGATAAATTCAGTCGACTGGTCCCATCTTCCATCACTCGGGTGGATCGGGAGAATAATACTGTTATTTATCTGCATCCAGCCTTCCTTGATATACGGGGCATAATTGATCCTCGTAAGGGCGCTCTGGAATGGATTCTGATTCGGGATCGCTTCGTTGGTCGCTTTCATGCTTACCACATGATTTCCGCTGTACGTAGTATCGCTAAGGACATCCGGCCTGGAAATCACTTCCAGAACGGGAGCGATCTCATATAGATCGGGAGCATTATTATCATTGATATCCCTCAACCCGACCTGTCCCATCGTATGATAGCAAATCGGCAGAGGGTTGGAGAGAGTGGCGTTATTCATTATGCACGAAAGTCCCTCTCCGCATCGGCTCAGGTATGAGTTGCCGTTGGCCACCTTGAGATAGCCCGAGGTCGCGGTGCATGGCGTACCCGTTTCCCGTCCAGTCAGAGGATTTATCGTCACATATTCATCGAGAGCCCAGAACACATGACTCATCTCGTGAATGAATACGTGGGCGAAATGGATCCCCGTTCCGAACCGGCAGGCTGGATAGGGGACTACCATATATGGCCCTCCAAGCATTGCATATGCCGTGTACCCCTCATCAGTGAGCCAGCATCCGTTATAACTGGCGTCAGCCATGAATACCGTGAAGACCCAGTCGATCCGGAATCCGTCATCTATCCATTTCTCTCTTGTCGCGTTATTAAGAAGGTGCGCATTTCCTTCCTCGTTGACGCCGAAACCGTCAAAATGCCCCTGGTTGTAAAGATATTCGAGTGACTCGTTTATCCATATATAATCGGTCTCCATGTTGTTCATTATCGGTTCGGAAGCAATGGGAACAGGGTAGGCAATATCGGTATTAATAATATAATTAAGTTCGACCCAATGAGTCTGATTGATATATTGAGAAAGCCCCAGGTCAATATCGGCCCATAGATTATGGATTTCCGTCTCCGTCCAGTCCTCAATACTTCCATTGCTCTCCGGGATCACGACGTTGATGAGTACATTACCCATCATGAATTCGCTGTTCTGGTCAATTCCCCTGTCGAGGATCTCGGCGGGAGAGCCGGTCCTTGGCCCCGGCGCGCCACTGAATTTTTCCCTCATATCGTCGCTTACGCGAAGGACGATCCCCTTGAAAGGTTCCGCATTTTCCGCCGGTGCCGCGAGATCCTGATATTTTTCCCCGTTAAGGAGGCGATCTGCTATCGTCCAGGCTCCATCATCGATGCTTCCCCTGCTGAAATCATCTCCCTCCCATATAATCTCGACCATCAGACCCTCAAGATCAGAACCGGTAGTGGCTGGTGAGAACCTGCCATAGATCAGTCCGGGGGGATGGCATATCATCCCCCTGGCTCCGGCATCCTTAACGATATCAAACACCGTCCTGTATGTAGCTAATTCATCATCCTTGATAATGATTACAGCCGGTTTTAATCCATAGATCTCAAACGAATCAGCAAAAAGGGAGGCAGTTAAAAGAAAAGACAGGAGAATGAAATACAGCAGGCCAGCATAAGTCTTCCGCACTATCAACCTCACTTTCATATATCGGTACAATATATATAAAAAGATAATTACAAAATAAGGATATGGCAAATAAAAACAGGGAAGTTCCGATCATGAGGACCGATGCCCGTTCGAGGCATGAAAATATATCAGTTACGGGCGGGCCGAAGTCACTTCGCGTCCGGGATTGAAAACCCGATCAGCCTCGATTCGGTCACAGTTATCTTGGGTCTTGGAGGTCGTCCCCTGCCATCGGCGCTCCTGACCCTTGTAAAACTCCTTCTTTCGACCCTGCTGCTCACTACTCCCCAGAAAGGGACCCTGCCGGAAACCGCCAGCCTGCTCGTTTCTTCCTCGAATCTCACCGCGTCGACCCCACCGAGCCTTATGTCGTGTTCCTCGCTTCTGGCGAACTCCCTCACTGAACATTCGAAGCGTCCGGCGGGAGTTTCGACCTCTTCATTTCCCAACTCTTTTTCCTCCATCTCCCCTCCATCTTTCAAAAACAGTTTTTCAAGATCGAATTCGTCTATTTCGCTGTCATCAGGCTTTTCAAAAGCTCCGGTTCCCTTTTTGAGCAGGACCGTGCCGATACACTTTCCCGCCTCTTCCGCAGTACGGGCATTTACTATACCGCTGTCGAGATATAGCCTGATCGTCAGATTTTCTTCGGCGACTTCGGGAAAATCGGAAGAGACGATCTCGAGAAGTATCTGACAGCTGTCCGTTCCAAGGACCGACAACTTGACCTTTGAAGTATCATTGACCCCATAAGCTTCAGAAATGATCATATATTCAACCGAAGCGTCAGAGTCAAAAGAGACAGATTCAAGTGATACTCCCGGAATCAGCAGATCGATCCCCGAACCCTTCACGAAAGAAAAAGAACATAGAAGGAAGAGAGCTGATGATACTGCCGTTTTCCACAGAGTCAGTCTATTTATTTTTATCATCGTCTTCTCCAGGCGAAAAATGAGCGCAATGATCGAAACTTTTCATATATTGATCGAAATCGAATCCGGGACTCCTCTCCGGAGTATGACATACCCTGCAGGAAGAGACTGCTTCTTTTTTATATTTCCCATCACGCGAATGCTTTGTCCCGGGTCCGTGACAGGCCTCGCACTGGACGCCCTGCAGGTTTATACCGCCCGCCTGTTCTGTTTCAATATCATACCCGCTGAACAGGCCATACCCGGTGGTATGGCAGGGAAGGCAGGCTTTGTCGGTATCCCTCCCCGACAACGCCAGGTCGTTGAAAGCCCGGAAATGCTTCGTAAGCATGAACCCCGACATTATGTCGGTATGGCATCTTCTGCATATATCTATTCCAAGATAACTCTCTCTTATCTTTCCAGTCACGGTATCCCTGGAGAGGAAATCGCTCAGATTCATCTCCCGAATCCTCGCTCCTTCGCTTTCTCCGAAACTCATCACCTTTTCCGCGACAGGGCGATCAGGGGTCACTTCATCGGTCAACCTTATCAGCGTTGTGTCGGAAAGAGCATAGACACCACCAGCGCCGGGAAAGACCCTGGCCATCCCGACAGCTTTTCCGAACTCGCCGGCAAAAAGGACGGGGATCCCGGATGTCTCGAAACTACCCGGCAACGTTTCGGCACAATCGTCCGAGACATCTGCTCCTGTTTTCGCATGACCTCTGATCACAAGATCGATGCCATCTGTAAGCGACAGGAGTTCTGCCAGCCTTTGCGTCTTCATATGAGCAAGGAGAATGAGATAATCACACCGGTCCCTGAGTTGATCGATGATTACTCCAGCTTCAGATACGGGATCTCTGATCTCCAGAGCAAAATCTCTTTTTGGTCTTTCATCGAGAAGTGAAAATATCCCTATCGTGGCACCGGATGTCTTTTTGATAATATAGGGTGGAAATACCCTGCTGCCGCCTTCATAGAGATTGGCGCATATCACCGGGAGTCCCGCTTCCGAATCCTCTTTTATAGCCCTCAGCCCGTAGCTCAGCTCTTTTTCGCCCAACCCCACGGCCGTGTAGTCAAGATCTATCATCAACCCGGCGAGGAAACGACTTCTGTACATCTCGGCTATCCCCGATCTGGCATAGAAATCACCCGCGGAAAGGAGTATCAGATCGGTATCAAGTCTTCTCTGTTCATTGATCACAGTAGCCCGCCGGGCCACTCCACCCATTTTATTATCGCCTCACCCGGCCGGGACAAGTTTACCCTGATCGTCGCTCGTAAAGAGGATAGTAAAAGGTTCCTTGCCTGAACAACCGGAAAAAAGACCAAGTATGAAAACAGATATGATCAATCTCTTGAAGATCTTCATGTGACCAGCCCTTTGCCAGATGGAAAAGTCTCTCGCAGTGAATATAGAAAAAGGGACAGAGCGAATCCAGTCACTTTGTCCCTTCTATAAAAATACCGCTTACTTGTTTACGCGGCCCTTCAAAGATTTTCCAGCTATGAAAGCAGGGAACTTTGAAGCAGCAATTGTGATCTCTGCACCCGTCTGAGGGTTGCGTCCTTTACGTTTTTTACGCTTACGCTGAACGAATGTACCGAATCCGGTAACCTGAACCCTTCTACCAGCTGCGATCTCCGAAGCGATAATACCTTCTTTCGGCGCGGTGCTGAAAATTGCGTCTACTGCAGCGCGGGAATCCTTGATCGTCAGTCCGGTTTTCTTCGCGACCTTATCGATCATCTCCGTTTTATTCATTCGTCACACCTCCTTTCATGAATGATTTTTCTGACAGGACTTTAACGGCGATCCAAAAACCTGTCAACACTTTTATGCGGGTTTTTCCCCGTCCTTACAACTTTTTCTGTACTTTCGGAATGTCGAGATCATAATCTGACCTGTCGGTTTTCGGGAAAAATAACGATGGTAGATTTAGAAAAGTCCGAAGATTTTCTTCCCCTGTCAGAACGCGCTCATCCCCCTGAGCCCTCTCTTGCCACTTTCATAGAAGATGTCGGGAAGTTCTTTTATCCTGATCTGAAAATAATATCCCCAGTCATAACCAAATCTTCTGTGAACGAAATTTGCTTCCCAACAATGAAGATCCCTGTTGATACTGTACATCTGACTGGTGAATCTCCTTGCTTCAGGATCGTAATAGGCCGTATATTTGATCGTCCATCCCTTTGTCAAATTTAGAGTTCCATTAAGGTTAACCTTGCTGCTCATCGTACGGGTCAGGAATTTTCCATAGTTCGTCGAATAACTGTATCCGAGACTGACATTCCACGAAGGATAGTTGCCCGAGCCATTGAGATTGTCGCGCCCCGGATCTTCACCGTCGTGATCGCGCATCTCTGGAAACTCGTCAGCCAGATCATCCGAACCGGTGTCCCCGGCCGACCCCTCTTTATCAGATCCGATCGCGGCGGCGATCCTTTCTTTTTCTTCTCTTTTCCAGCCCGACCCATACGAGAAATTTCCGCTAAAACTCTGGTTCATGCTTACTGAAATATTTGTCGATAAAATATCCCATTCATAGGGATCGATCGTATGATCGAGCCTTACCGATGCCAGCCTGCCGATCGCTGTCCTGATATTGCTGTTGATCGTCGAGAACTTTTTCCCATCCTGAAGCTTTGGATTATAGGTCCCCCTCATCTCCCAGCTGAGCGCGTTGTTCTTCTTCACTTCTTCCTCGCCCCTGAGATATTTGAAATCGAGGATATTCCTCACCGTGTACGAGACAGACTGGCTTTCGACCTGTTTATCTGTAAGGCTTGGAGTGAAGGAATAACTGACAGTAGGATTGAAGGTGTGCCTGATTCCGCGCAATCTTCCTATCTTTGGATAGAACGTGCCGTAAATACTCGTTCCAATCCTGCTTGAAAATGACATCGAGACCTCGTTATTGTACGAAGTATCCGTAACCGGTCCAGTCCTGTTGCTGCCGGCATCGTAATCGCCCACCAGAATACCTATGAGTGGATATATCGGATTGACACCCGCGTCGGCCACCTCGAGGGAAGAAGATGTCCCATAACCTTCCGATCTGAAGGTGAAGTATCCGGTCCCACCCCCGGTGTCGGTGAATCCGACTTCGATTGCCGCGCCGTCGGAGAAAAGCACAGCCTCGATATCGGACGCGAGGACCTGCAGGTCTCCGGCAGTATTGCAAATCCGGGGCGTGACACTGAGCAACGACCCCTCGATACCGTCGACCAGGAAACGGAACTGGTTCGAAAGGGCATCTATATTTACGGGGACCGAGATGGTATCGCCCGAAATGAGAGCACGTGTCGCGTCCACGACGAGGTCCTCATTGATATTATCATAAAGGACATCGAGATAATTCCACCTGACGCTTACGCTCGGTGAAAAATTGATAAAACTCAATTTGTGCTGCTGACTCAACGACATCCCTGAAGACGCCGATATCTTTCCCCTTTTCCTGGCAAGACTTTCATCCGTCTTGATATCTCCCTTTATATTTGGCGCGAAACTTATGCTGCGCAGGATCTTTTCCCAGCTTCCACGCTGTGATTCCGGATGGTTATCCCCCTGCCAGAGCGAGGTCCTCGGCAGATTGAGACTGAAAGACGGCACTGTCATGGAAACCCTGTTCTCGTAGGGATTGTCATCGCTGACATTGAGTTTCTGGTCCCGTCTTGCCGATAGACTGAGGCTTGTACCGCCCCAGCTCTTTCTGAAACTTGCCGTGGAATAGATCCTGCGATCGATGACCCGCTGAACGTCATCGGCGCTGAAAACGGATGACTGTGCCTTGTCGCTGCTGACAAAACTCAGGTCCGCGTTGAGGGAGGCAGTCCTGCCGAATTTCTGACTGTGTTTTCCCTTTATCGTCCACTCGTTCGAATTGCTGACGAAATTCCTGAAATAGTTGAAATTGACATTCCCATCAAGCAGGTATCTGATCTTGTAACGATTATCCAGGCGGAACCTGAAGTTACTGTTTTCGTTGAAATCGGTAGTCAGGATAAAATCGGTGTAGTCGTTCGTAGCCCAGTAATAACCAAGACCCCTTATGAATCGCCCGTCTCTGCTGTTTATTCCGATATCGAAATTGGGCCTCAAGATCCCCGAGTGCCTGTCGCGATTCAGGGAATTTGCCATGAACGGAAGATAAAAGACAGGGATCTCCCCTATATACAGCCTGATCGGTCCCGAAACGATCTTATCGCCGATATATATTTTCATCTTGTTCGCCCTCATCGAATAGTGGGGCATCTTGAGGTCACATGTCGTATATATTGAATGGTAGACCTTGAGGACCTTGTCGCGGTCCTTGAATATATGATCTCCCCTGAAATATCCCGAATCGTAATGAGTGGAACCTCCCTTTACCAGACCACCCGCCGAATCGAGATCATACCCCATGTTCAGACCGAACATCTCCTGTTCGTTCTCGACGAGTACGGGACCATCCTCAGCCTCGAGGATATTAAGCCTTGAGTTGAAGACTATATGTCCCGCCCTCAACGACCTGTTCTGATAATCGAGTACCGCGTCGGCGTCGAGGACGATATCTTCTACCTCAGCGAAATATTCTATTTTTTTCGCTTTGTAAACGACCCTTTCGGCGTTTTTCCCGAAATGATGGAATTGAATTGTCGTGTCTATCGCCGCGGCAAGACTGTCGATCGTCTGCCTGGGTCCAAGATTCAGGTAATTATACAACCCCTCTGCATGTCCGGAGATCCTGACATAACTGAGGTCTTCCTCCCTGAATCTGAAATACATACTGTCGCCCTTGCTGTAATTGTTCGAGACCTTCGATTCATCCCCTTCATACGGGTAGTACATAGCCCTCGCGTTTCCGAATATCTTGACTGAATCGACAGCGTCTTCTGACATGTATATGATCAAAGAATCTCCTTCGAGCCAGGAATCTTCGCGCCAGGGCGATCCCTGCGCCGGCGCGTCAGTCAATCTCCCCGAATGGGGAAGGATTATCCTTTCGACCCCCCGATCGTTGTAATGAAGGATGACTTTCTCTCCTGACATTCCAGACGAACCGCTTGTGGCGACCGGATCTCCGAAAAGTTCAACAAACTGGAGATCGTTGAATATCGCGGCCGAATCGCAATTCGCCCTCGTATCCCCCTTGACCATCTGGACGTCACCTGTCGCGCTACCTATCGATTGATCCATGTCGAAATGCATGATCTTGCCGACGATCCTACCCTTTTCATCCGATCTGTCATCGAAAACCAGGACGGGGTTACTATCGATGACCGCTTCCCTTGACTCCCGGAAAAATCTGCCATGATTCCCGGATATCGAATATTCCTCGATCTGGTCGATGATCACAACGTGCCCGGTTGCATCGGCGATCTCGACACCGCGGTCATAGAATATGCTGTCGGCGTACATGACTCTCGTCTCGTCGGACAACCTTACACGGCCTATGAGGATCACCCATCCGTTTTTTCTATCGTACGAGGCCCTGTCGCAGACTATATCCATTCCTTCATCCGTGATATGTACGTTATCTATGAGTATGAGCAGATTATCGAATCCAAAATATTCACCGAGGTCCCCGTACATATCCATCGTCCCATCCTGGCCATGTATATTACCTCTGAGGTTTGTATATTTTCTTTCCCTGTAATGTTCTCCGTTTTCACCTGTTATCCAGGCTGACTGATGATCGATACGGACATCGCCCCTGAGATAGGTCACTTCCGCTCCATCGACTTCCCTCAGCTGCATGCTGTTGGCTACTACTTTGTAGAGAGTCGAGTCGGAAAGCGCCTGATCATTCCTTCGATCTGCCGCGCCGCGCGGGCTGGATGAAAAGGAGATCAAAAAAGCGGCTACCAGGAACAGGGATTTGAATGTAAGCGGCATAGCTCTTCCCGCTGGCCCTCCGTAGCGACAGATCCACGTTCCGCCTGGACAAAAATATTCACCGGCGCCCCGGTTTACCGTATCGCAGCGCTGATCTGATGGAACGGATAAGCCGAATTTTGGATCTGGATCTTTTCTGCCGGCGGCAAGGGACACGCACTACTCCCGGATGATAGTAAAAAGGCCCGTCAGTCAGGCTTGTTCATTAATACGTTCTTCCTGCGCCAGCAACGCGGCGCCAATAAAAGAGGCTTTATTGCCAAGTTCAGCGGCAACGACCCTGACTGAAGAAAGGATATCACCGATCAGGCACTCCCTCATCGATATCCTTGCCGCACCGAGTATCATCTCTCCAGCGCCGGAGACTCCCCCTCCGATGGCTATTATTTCAGGATTCAGTATATGCGCTACATTGGCAAGGCCTATCCCGAGAAATCTTCCCGTCTCTTCAAGCGCGGCCAGGGCACTCTTTTCACCGGCAGCGGCAGCGGCGGAAATATCCCTGACGGTGATTTTCCCCGAATCGCTATCCGCACCGCCGGCATCACCATTTATACGTTGGTAGCGTGCGACGATAGCGCCCGCGCCGACAAGAGCCTCGAGGCAACCCCGGTTGCCGCAGGAACACTCCGGTCCACCCGCCATAATCACCTGATGCCCGATCTCGCCGGCAAATCCCCTGGCTCCCCTGTAGAGATGGCCGCCGAGGACGATTCCACCTCCTACTCCGGTCCCGAGAGTGATGCAAACGAAATGAAGAGAACCGGCGCCGGCGCCGGCCCGGTATTCACCCCAGGCCGCGCAGTTGACGTCATTGTTTACCGTGACGGAAAGTCCAAGCCTTTCCGAGAATATCCTTGCCAGATCGGTACCTTCCCACTTTCGCAGATTTGGAGAATTATGAAGGTACCCTCCCTCTTCGACCAGTCCCGCGCAGGCTATTCCCGCGGCCTTGATCCCGGGGTTATCCTCCAGCCGCGACCTGTACCACCTGTTCACGCGGTCAGCGGCGTCAACGGGACCCCGATGGGGTTCGGTGTCGATCATAATATCTTCAACTACATTACCGTCCGGCGTGACTATACCCAGCTTTATATTAGTACCGCCGATATCTATTCCGATTATCCTCTCGGCCATCGTATATCCTTTACAGAATGAACCTGCCCACCGGACCAACAGCTTCCTCAACGCAGAGATGGGATCCGCAAATAAGAAGAGTATCATCGTGGCTGAGTATTTTCCCAGCTCTGCGAACAGCATCAGTCATGCCGCGGGCCAGCGTGACCTCTGCCCGGTCCTTACCGGTCTTTTTTTCGGAGGAACCTCCTTCCCGCCCCGCGACGCACCTCCCTTTCATGGAGGATGTGGAATCATTTATTTCGACCGCGCCGGTAAACCTCCGAAGAAGATCTTCCCCCGTGGCCGATCCTGTCCCCTTTAAAGGGACGAGTATTATCTCACGCGCCGAAACAAGGGCCCTGATCGGGAAATCTCCCAGCTGCTTTCTCGCCATGACTCCGAAGATAAGAACATTTTTTTCGGGAGGCGATATCCTGGCCAGCGTTTCCAAAGTCGAATCAAGCGCCTCTTCATTATGCGATACATCGAGGACGACACGTGGATTGCCTGAAAGGACCTGAAAACGCGCGGAGAAAAAGGCCTCGCCTGTTCCGGAGATGATCGCCTTTTTCCCGATCCCCTTCATCTTTCCGCTCAGCACCTCAGCAGTCCTGATCGCTGTCACGACATTTTCCATCTGGACTCTTCCCGTCATCCGGGATCTGATTATACCATAATCGCGTACGGGAGTAACAAGGTTGAAGTCCACCGAATCAGCCCTTATCCGCGTCATTCTCCTGGATATGCCTTTTCCCGCGTCAATAAATTCTATTCCCCTGCTGAGGCAGAACTTCCCTGCCATTCTTATGAGACTCTTATCTCCCAGATTGGCGACGAGGGGAGAACCCTGACGCGTTATTCCCAGTTTTTCTTCCAGTATCGCCGAATTCGTTCTTCCCAGATGTTCCTCGTGATCGCGAGATATCCCAGTAATCACCGTCACTAAGGCATTTACCAGGCGTGTCGCGTCAAGCCTTCCGCCGAGCCCGACTTCAAAAACGGCAATATCCACTTTCTCCCTGAGAAAATACAGGATCGCCGCGGCGGTGATCCCTTCAAAAAAAGTAAAAGGGTAGCGTTGATACCTTTCCCTGAGCGACCCGACAATATCGTCAAGAGCGCGGCTTGCTATCTCCTCTCCATTGATCCTGATCCTTTCATTGACCCTGAAAAGATGGGGAGAGTAAAAAGTCCCTGTCCTGTAACCCGCGCGGCGCAGGATCGAAGTAACGTATGTCGTGACCGACCCTTTTCCATTCGTTCCCGCGATCAGGATCGAAGGAAACTTTTCCTGCGGATTTCCGAAAGAGTCGAGAAGAGCTGTAATATTCTCCAGCCCCAGTTTCATACTCGACGGCCTCAAAGAAAACAGAAAATCTATATTGGGAAAGGGTCCGGCCCTACCAGATGAGTGAGATGGTTTTACCGTCATTCTCCAGATTCTTATCCTCCGCAATGGCGGAAACACCGCTCATGATACTATCGAGTAAAAATCCAAGTTTACCTTTGAGTTCATCGCGGCTGGCGATCATGTCAATCATCCCGTGCTCAAGCAGAAACTCCGAACGCTGAAAACCCTCCGGAAGCTCCTCTCCTACTGTCTCGCGAATCACTCTCGGTCCGGCAAAACCGATCAATGCTCTTGGTTCAGCAATGATTATGTCGCCTTGAAAAGCGAATGAGGCCGCGACGCCTCCGGTAGTCGGATTGGTAAGGATCGTGATATAGGGAAGCTCAGCTCTCGAAAGCATCGCAAACGCAGCTGAACTCTTTGCCATCTGCATAAGAGAAAGGATCGATTCCTGCATCCTCGCTCCCCCCGAGGCAGTGACCATTATGAAGGGAAGCCTTTCCTCGATGGCCTTTTTTACAGCCCGTACTATCTTTTCTCCCACCGCCGAACCCATGCTGCCACCCATGAAATTGAAATCCATTATCGCAAGGACTGCTCTATGCCCGTTAACTACCGCTGTCCCGCTCAGGATGGCGGAATTCCTTCCGGTCTTTTTCCTCGATTCTTTGATCCTGTCCCTGTATTTCTTGCTGTCCCGGAAATCGAGAGGATCGCATGAAGTGACACCGCTGTCAAACTCACTGAAAGAACTGTTGTCGGCAAGGATACCAATATAGTCTGAAGCGTTTATCCTGAAATGAAATCTGCACTTGGGACAGATCGAATGGTGCCGTCCCACTTCCTTGCGATAGAGGATTTCACCGCATGAGGGGCACTTTTCCCATAATCCGTCGGGAACATCTTTTTTCCCCCAGGTCTTTATCCCTTTCCTTGCCCTTGTAAGCCAATTCATATCTGTCTTCTTTCCGCAGTCAGAACCTGGGAGTTCGTCCATCACAAGGCTGATCGATCATCCAGGGCCCGGCTCCTTGAAAAAACCGCTACCTGATCAATGTAACACCACCCGGAAAATGCAAAAAGGGATTTTTTCAGCAAATCCCCTATAATTGACCAGGGCGCCGAGGCAATTCCCTTATGATCCGAAGCAGGGTCGCCGCTCCTTTTTGCCCCATTTCCACGACACCAGCGTGATCGACCGCTTCTCCGGCAAGATTCGGAGCGGGATTTGTTATCCAGCTAAGGCAGGCAGCTTTGAGTCCTGCCGCAAGGGCCGCAACGAGTTCAGGGATCGGTGACATCGTCGCCGCGTCGGCTCCCAGAAGCCTCGCCATCGCAGCTTCAGCGGAAGTCTCATAACACGGTCCCGTAGTCCAGTACAGAGTACCGTCAAAAAGAGGCACACGAGCGTCGCGAGCGGCATCGGCGAGCGCTTCTCTGAAATCGGCCGCTATCAACCGCCGATGGCGCCCTTCAGCGAGTCCTTTTTCCTGAAATGGGAAGAGGCCATTGTTCCTGTATGGAAGGGAGACAATATCTCCGGCCAGCATCCATGAACCGCTTTCCAACTCCGGCCTGAGGCTGCCTGCGGCCTGGGTAAGAAGCAGATTCTCACAACCGAGACGTGATGCGAGCCTGACGGCAAATGAAGAGGGATGATCCTCCCTGTTTTCCATGCTTCTTTCAGCCGACCGGCCGGATATATCATTATTCCCTTCGTAAAGATGCACCCTGCCGGCAAAAAAAAGGGTGTACGACCCTCTTTCCCTGACCAGGAGCAGCTTGCCCGGATGGCCCTCTACAGATGGGCTGCTGCAGCCTTCTATCATTTCAAAGGAAAGTGATTCAACAGGATCTATCGACTGAAGCAGCGCAGACAATCCCGACCCGAGTATGACAGCCGTATCTGCCATTCCGTAAAAAGGAGCAAGCAACCCTTCAAGTCGTGATCTCAATATCCCTCTCCAGGACCAGAGCATCCTCACCCGTCTCGCTGTAATATCCTTTCCGGATACCTACCTGCCTGAAACCGAGTTTTTGATAGAATCTCTGTGCCCTTGAGTTGCTTTTCCGCACCTCAAGTATCACCCTTGTACAACCTGCTTTCAGACTGCGTCTCATCGCTTCATTGAGAAGCGCCTCCGCTATGCCCCGCCCTCTGAGCAATGGGTTCACCCCTATGCTCAGTATATGCAGTTCCTCATAACCAAACCATCCTACGACATACCCACAGATCTCATCTTCTTCAGTATAGACGAGATTCGCCGATATATCTACAAGCCTGATCTGGCACAGGAACATATTCTCCGTCCATGGAGTAGGAAAACACTCCTTCTCGAGTCTCATCAACATCGGGATATCTGCCTCGAGCATCACTCTTATCAGACCTTCACTCAACTCTTTTTCCTCCTGGCTCTTTCCCAGATGAACTTATCCCTTCAGGAACAGATCTGTTCACTCTTTTCCTCCTCCATCATTCAACTTCACCCGTGAGGGAAGCTTCGCGTCGGGAGGCCTTATATACATCGGTTCAAGCCGCGGGATTCCGCTGAAATGAATGGGTTCTCTCGCCCTGACCAGGGAGATCATCCTGGCCGCCGAGGGAACAGACCATTCGCTGCCGGCCAGACGGCTTCCCGCCGGTATGACGCGAGACAGCAACTCTGAATATTTCTCCGCGCCCGTCCCGCATAAAAGAACCGGTCCACCCTTACAGGTTTCCTTAATCATCCCGACGACAGCTTCCGGTGAAACAGCCCGCGGCGAGGCGAGTTCAACGGGGAACCCTGATCCGGTGTCATAGGCCGCCGCATATACTTCAGAGCGCCTGGCATCTATCAGGGGAAAGACCGGCAACCTTGAGTAAGGAAAAGCGGCTGCCAGCAATTCCATGCTGTTTACGGTGCAGACCGGCTTCTGACGTATCGACGCGAACGCTTTGACAGTCGCCAGTCCTATTCTAAGTCCGGTAAAACTGCCGGGACCGATGACCAGCCCGAAAAGATCAATATCGCTTATCCGTGACTGCGCCTGCCTCAGACAGGTGTCCACCGCGGGCATCAATGTAGCCGAATGCGTATCGCTCGCGTCAAAGATTATCTCGCAAAGAAGATCGCCATTCGCGGAGAGAGCGACGCTGCCTTTCAGATGTGATGTGTCAAGAGCAAGGATCAGGCCGCTCGTCATCGTTATTCCTCCAGCATCATATCCACAAGGACGGACGGTCCCTCTATAGTCACTTTTCTGGTTTTTTCCCCGGTCACCGCAATATTGATAGAAATATCAAAATCAAGAGCGCCTTCGGGCAGCCTGTCGCCCCATTCCACGACGACGAGATTCTTCCCGTCTACCGCGTCGAAAAGTCCCGTTCCCTCTACTTCGGAAAGGTCCTCAAGCCTGTAAAGATCAAAATGGAAGAGCGGAAGCTCCCCCCTGTATTCCTCGACGAGGATGAAAGTGGGGCTCAGGACTTCATCCTCGATCAGAAGCCCCCTGGCGACCCCCTTGACGAAAAAGGTCTTCCCAGCTCCCAACCCTCCCTCCAGGGAGACAGCCATCCCGGCCGGCACTATCGTGCCGAACCTTTCACCAAGTTCAAGCATCTCATCCGGAGAACCGATATGAATAATCCGTTTTTTCCTGCTTCCGCCAGGATATTCGATCCGTTCCATACCTCTGTTCGCCTTTTTACCTTGGAGTCAAAGTAATCAGGGGGATGATCATCTCCTCCAGCGATATACCTCCATGCTGGAAAGTCCCCTGATACTGACGCTCATATTCGTGGAATCTTGTCGGATAGACGAAATAATAGTTTTCCTTGGCAATAATATAATTTTTCGATGGCGATTCCGCGGGCAGCCTGTATTCTGCCGGGTTCCTCATCGAGAACGTCTGTTTCTCGTCTCCATTAATATTCTCACCGAATTTGTACCTGAGGTTGCTCGACGTATCCCTGTTCCCGTGGACAAGCGTGGCCTTCTGCCCGAGAATTGATCCATGGTCCGTCGTTATGATCACCGTCGCGTCATGAGACGAGATCTTCTGAAGTATCTCGAACAGAGCCGAGTGAGTAAACCAGGACCGCATCAGGGAACGGAAGGCAGCTTCATTCGGAGCTATCTCCTGGAGGATCTCGCTCTGGCTCCTTCCGTGCGCCAGGATATCAAGAAAATTGAATACCATGGCGACAAGGTCTATAGCGCGGTAGCTGTTGACCTGTTTGCGTATCTCATTCGCCTCATCGCTGTCGTAGATCTTTATATATTTAGAGGATAGCCTCTCCAGCCTGGCTTTTTTAAGCTGTTCGTTCATCAATTCCTGCTCATAACGGTTCTTGCTGAATTCGTCTTTCGATCTTTCCAGCCAGTATTCGGGATACCTGGAAGCAATTTCTCCGGGATACAGCCCTGAAAAAACAGCGTTTCTCGCGTACGGCGTCGCCGTTGGAAGGATTGAACAGTATGTGTCCCTTTGAATATTGTAAAAAGGCGCGAGCATGTCCTCGATAGTCAACCACTGGTCGTACCTCATGCAGTCGATCACGATAAAATACAATTTTTTTCCGGCGTTAAGATGTGGGAAAACGGCTTTTTTGAAGACATCCACGCTCATGAGCGGTTCTTTTTCCGATTCGATCCACTTCCCATAGTTATTCTCAACGAAATTCCCGAATTCGAAATTACATCTCTTCCTGAGTTCTTCATGTATCTGTTCCATTCCTGTCGAACTGAACCTGTCGAATTCGAGATCCCACCCGGAAAGTTCGAGATGGATATTGACCCATTCTTTCCAGTCCGGACCGGCACTGACCGCTTCATCAATTCTGCGGAAGACTTCAAGATAATCCTTGCTGATCGTACCTTCCTGGATTTTATGGGATTCAAGCTGTCTTTTGATCGCGGAATAGATCTGAAGAGGATTGATCGGCTTCAGTATATAATCATCGATCTTCATGCCGATCGCCTGCTCCATCAGCCCCTCTTCTTCGTTTTTCGTTATCATGATGACCGGAATGTTGGACGCTATCTCCTTTATCTCCTGCAGTGTCTCCAGCCCCGATTTTCCGGGCATCGTCTCATCGAGAAGGACCAGGTCAAAAATCTCTTTTCCAAGCATCCTGAGAGCTTCAGCTCCGCTGGAGACGCCGGTCAGATCATACCCCTTTTCCTCGAGAAATATCTGGTGAGAACGAAGCATGTCTATCTCGTCATCGACCCAAAGTATCTTTTTACCCTTCACAAGAAATCCCCTTTTACAATCCAATATCAACTTACAGGGAACGTGATCATAAAAACCGTCCCTTTCCCGGGATGAGTATATATGACATTGATCGTTCCATCGTGGATATCCTCCACGATTCTTTTTACAAGCGCCAACCCCAGGCCCCAGCCTCTTTTCTTGGTTGTGATGCCCGGCGAAAAGATCCTTTTTTTCAGGCTTGAGCTCATTCCGCGCCCGTTGTCGCTGAATGTCACTTCGACCCTGTTTTCATCCTTGTTCATCCTGGCAGCTATATTGATCTTTCCTTCCTGACCGACCATCGCATCGAGGGAATTCTTGATAAGGTTCTCGAATACCCATCCCACAAGATCATGGCTGCATCTTATCAGCGGTAATTCATCCATCTCGACGCTGATAGTCGAATCGATCTTTAAAGCCGGCCTTCGGCGTTCGAAATATTCAACTGTCTCTTCAATTATCGGAGCCAGTTTCTGGTATTCAAGATCAGGCATGGAACCGATCTTGCCGAACCTGGATGATATCTTGCTGAGCCTGTCCACGTCAGCAGTCGCTTCCTGAGCGGCGCTGCTTATCCTTCCATCGCAACCTGATTTCTCCGCCTGGTCCTTGATGATCTCCAGCCATCCCATCACTGACGAGAGAGGCGTCCCAAGCTGGTGCGCCGTCTCTTTCGCCATCCCGACCCATATCGATCGCTGCTCTCCCGTCTTTACAGTCCTGAATCCGAAGAATCCGAGAAGAATAAATATAAGGATCACCACGAACTGGATATATGGGGCATATTGAAGCTCCCTTGTGAGCTTCGAAGGTCCATGGTGGACCACGAGCCGGAATTCTTTCCCCTCGACTATTATCGGATCGTTGATCCTGTCGAATTCCATCGCCTTGTTATACACATCGAGTAGAATTTCATCATTCGGCTGGAGAGGATTGAAATCGACGCAGCGCTGCCATTCGATATCCCCGATGTCATCCATACCTATGTCGTTCCAGATGAAAGGACGTCCCATTGTATCGGTCAATATATATGGCAGTGAGATCGATGACCTTATCTCGCGGAAGAAATTCCTGTTAGCTTCGTTTTCCGCCTGAAGAAGCGATATTCCGATGAACCTGGAAAACAGACTTGCCGTACTTTCCGCCTGGGCCGTCATCCTCTTCATCAGACTGTTGTTATAAAGAAGGGCCGCCGAGACCAGAAGGACTGTTCCAGCGATGAAGTAGACTTTAAGAAGAAAAGGAAGATTCCTCGAAGTCCTGATATTCAATTCATGCTTCAAGATACTCCATGCCCCCCATGTAAGGAACAAGGGCTTTCGGAATCCGGACCTTGCCGGTAGGCGTCTGGTTCAGTTCGAGGATCGTCGCTATTATACGGGGCAATGCCATACCGGAACCATTAAGCGTATGCACGAATTCGACCTTTCCCCCTTTCTCCTCCCTGGTCCTTATCCTTGCCCGTCTTGCCTGAAAATCCTCAAAATTGCTGCATGAAGAGACTTCAAGCCATTTTTCAATACCGGGTGCGAAGGTCTCTATATCATAACATTTGGCGGCCGCGAAACTGAGATCGGCCGTACATAGTTCGATCACCCTGTAGGAAATCTCAAGAAGTTCAAGTATCTCGCAGGCATCGGTCAGAAGAGATTCCAGCTCTTCATAAGAATCCTCTGGCCTGACGAATTTTACCATCTCGACCTTGTCGAACTGGTGCACTCTGATAAGACCCCGCGTATCCTGACCGTAGCTCCCCGCCTCTCTTCTGAAACAGGGACTGTACGCGGTACATTTCTTGGGAAGGATCGGCCTCTCAAGGACCGAGTCTCTGTAGATATTAGTTATCGGGACCTCAGCCGTTGGAATCAGGAAAAGATCGTCCTTCTCACAGTGATACATATCATCTTCCATCTTGGGAAGCTGGCCCGTACCAGTCATCGAATCCCTGTTAGCCATGTAAGGGATGATCAACTCTTCGTATCCCTGCTTCTGATGAATATCGAGGAAAAAATTGACAAGTGCCCTCGACAGGCGGGCTCCGCCACCGCGAAGGACCACAAATCCACGACCTGTCAAAGTCACACCCGCCGGCATATCCAGGATCGAAAGCTTCTCTCCGATCTCCCAGTGAGGCAAAGGTCTCTGCGGATAAGCCGGAATATCCCCCCAGGTTTTGATGACGGGATTATCCTTTTCGCTCGTTCCATGGGGGACTGATTCATGCGGAAGATTGGGAATCGCCAGTGAAAGAGAATCGAGCCTGTCGGAAATGGTTTTCAGTTCGGAATCCGCTTCCCTGATCCTTCCCGCCGTCTCCTTCATCCGGACCATGATCTCTGTGGCGTCCTTCTTTTCCTTTTTAAGCCTGGATATTTCCAGGGAAACGGTATTTCTTTCGTGTTTCAGCAGTTCCGTTTCCTGGATTATTTCGCGCATCTTCCTGTCGAGATCGAGATAATCTTCAAGATCGAACTCGACCCCCTTTGCTTTCAATCCCTTTTTTACCGTTTCAGGTTCTTTCCTGATAAATTTTCGGTCGAGCATTTTTCTGAAAGCTCCCCTGTCTAGTCACAGACTGTTTCAAGCAGGCCTTTTCCTCCTGATTGGATCAGGTGAGCGGCCAGTTTCCGCGCGACTGTTTTTTCCTCGCCAGTCGATCCGCGCATCGTGGCACTCAGCTTTTCCGAACCATCGGAAGTAATAAGCGCCACGCTAATCTTGAATTCGTCTCCTTCGGATTCTCCGAGAACGCCGACATTCTTCCTTCCATATTTTACCAGCTCAGTCAAAAAGATCCTTTCTATATCTATCTCGGCATGGCTCGGACCATGATCTATCTCTTCAACAAGCCCCTTGATCAGCCGGTCTCCTTTTCTCACGATCAATCCCATAGCCCCTTTTCCAGCCGAAGGCATGCAGATTGAGGAGGTGAAGACCTCGACCACATTTTCCTGCGTCCCGAAAGCTTCTACCTCGGCGGCATTTATGACGAATCCACCTATTTCGCCGGAAATCATCATCTCGCTTAAAACCTGATACCCGCCCTCAACATGCACAAGAAGAAGATCGTCCCTGAAATAACGTAATTGTCCCATGCTGGCTATATCGGAGACTCCTATCGGCACCCCGGCAGGCTGTTCTTCAAGGATCACGTCTTCCGATGATATCAGAACGTTGAAGGGATTCCCTCTTTTCGGCACGGCTCCTATCTCGAACTCAGGCTGAAGCCTGAGCGGTATCTCCGAAGCATCCGCGATGACTATGTCGATTTTCTTCTGGCCCAAAAGGTTCAGAGGCCCTGATAATCCTTTTACCGACTGAGCACTGACGCTATTTGTCAGTTCCCTGTAATCAATGAATCTCCTGCCCGGATTCGATTCAGTCAACAGATCGACTACCCGTTTTGATTTTATGAACGCGGCGGGGTCCTGCCTGCACGCGGTGGCAATTATCTTTGCGTTAGCCAAGGAATGATTCCTCCGATCAATCGTCAAACATCGCAACCTGACAAGGCAAACGTAGCACAGAGTGAAAAATAAGTAAACGGGAAAGGTCGAGATGCAAATGGTCAATGGGATCTGTCATGTCTGGGAATCGCCGTTGTCTGGGAAGAGACGTATCCACTGATGATCTCATCCATCTTTTCTACTGAAATATCGAAATTGACCATGTCCCGCAAAGCGAAACCAAAAACGACAAGCTCCATGACGAGTGATACCAGAAGGACGGGGAAATGAAACTTCATTGTCAATACTCCGAGCGCGCTGAAGACGGCCGAAAAACTCCACAGCAGAAGATCGACTTTCTTTACCGAGCCAAGCCTGTACAGCAGGATATGATGGAGATGCATGTGATCCGCTTCGAATGGAGGCCTACCCGTCATGATCCGCCTGAAAAACGCAAGAGCGCAATCCATCAGGGGGACGCTCAGGATCAACAGGCATCCCGACACAACGTAGAATATACCTTCGGTCGATACTACCATCAGCAGCGCGATCAGCCCGAATATCAATCCGAGAAAAAGACTTCCTGAATCACCCATAAAGATCCTCGCGGGAGGAAAATTGAATTTCAGAAACGCGAGAGCCACGCCGAAGATGACAACCGACAACACCATTACCAGGGGAATACCGAAAAGATATCCTGCCGCAAAAAATCCCGCCGCCGAAATGACCGCTATCCCGGAAGCCAGCCCGTCAATTCCGTCTATCAGATTGAACGAC
Source organism: Candidatus Krumholzibacteriota bacterium (assembly GCA_016932415.1). Classification (NCBI taxonomy): domain Bacteria; phylum Candidatus Krumholzibacteriota; species Candidatus Krumholzibacteriota bacterium. Next base: position 160,439 of record JAFGCX010000010.1, on the reverse strand, counting down.
GTAGTCACCGTCAACATCCAGACCGATGAAAGGAAAAAAGCCGATATTACCGCCGGAAACGGGAGAATAACGATCCCGAAATGTTTAAGAAGTCCGATCCCTGAGGCCGAGACGAGAAGAGAGACGGCTACCTGGAAAAACAGCTTGTACAGATAGTGAAGCGAGCGAAGATCGTCTATTATACCAAGCAGAAACGTAATGAATCCGCTCGCTATAAGAATCGGGACAAAGACCCTGTTCAGTGGGTACTGAGGAAGAAAGAAAAGGAAAGCGGGGATCAGTGCGAAAAGTATCCCTCCTATTATCGCCACTCCTCCTATATGCGCTATCTCACGGTTATTCCTGCCGTTCGGCTTCTCGGCTATATTCCAGCGCAGAGCTATCGCTATAGCCAGAGGAGTGAAGACAAGCCCCAGAATGAAGGAAAGTATCAATGGCAATATCAGACCGGCAGCAGTCATTATTCCCCCGCAAAGATCCATCAGTCAGCCTCAGTAAGAATCGTTTATTACGCCTGTCATGTCAAGAAGTAACGGGATTTCCCCTCAATACCATTTTCGCCCTTCACGAAGATCATGCTCCGGCGTCATGCCTTCCGCCTGCCCCCCACGAATGGGCCGGCAAGATCCCTGATATCGACAGAAGTAAGTGCCCGGCTCAAAAAGAGAAGCACAATATAGACAAGGCTCAGCGCTGCCGCGTGCATGATCGTGGGGAAAAGGCTTTCCGGCCTGGTAATAACCACGCGGTAAAGGGCTATCGTAACAAGAGCCGCGGCAAAAACCTTTACCGCTCTTGTCCAGTCCCTTCTACTCCAGAAACCCGGAACGGCGGCGGCCAGGGATCTCAGTCCGAGGATCTCGATCGGGAGATATGATATAAGAGTGGAGATGACAGCACCGCTTGCTCCAAGAGGTGGAATGAGGATGATATTGAGAATAAAATTGGCAACTGCTCCCAGAAGTGTCAGTTTCGCGTAGGTATCCGCCCTGTCAGCCGCGATCAGGCCTGGAAGAATTACCGACCCAATGCTTCTCATCAATACCAGCGGAAGAAACAGAATAAGTATCCTGGACGATTCAGCGAAATCCGAAGTGAAAAGCCCTGTGATAAGAGGACCTGCGAGAGAAGCGAAAACAACCAACACGCAGGAAGAATAAATGATGGAATTCATGACAGACCGGTTTATTACCGACCTGCAGCGCTCCCTGTCCCCTTCCGACCACGCGCCGGCAAGAATCGGCCGCAATGTCATGACCAGCGCGAAAGTCGGAAACAGGCTTGTCTCAAGAAGATTTCTCGCCATCGAATATATCCCTACCTGGGAGGCTCCCTCGAAATAACCAAGCATCAATTTATCGAGAAGCGAATAGATAGTCACTGAAGCTCCGCTAATTGCCAGGGGAGCGCTTATCCTGAAAAGCCTTTTCCATATATCACCTATCGACTCGCTCTGCGGAGATCGGGCGGAAAGGCCGTTGGTCTCCGGAGTTTTGAAAAGATATATGAATATTATCAGAGCGGCTGCCAGTGTGGCGATTATATAAGCGGCCAGAACTCCTTCCGCCCCCATCGCAAACCTTATCGCCATGATGACTACCCCGACCCTTATCGCGAACATAAGCACTCTCATCGCGAAGAGGAAACGGAATTTCCCGAGGCCGATGATCAGAAGGACTGAGAGTTCATTGAAACTGACTGTAAAGATCATCAGGGCGCTTATCCTGAACAGCGGTACCAGGGCTTCTTCATGAAAAAACCGGGCGAGTTGGGGAGCGAAGACCGCTGTGGCAAAAGCTACCGGTATGGTAAAAAGCATCCTCATCCGAATGCTTGCGGTAAGAAGAGTACCGATATTCTGCGGGGCTTTTACCTTATATTCGCTGATAAGGCGCGACGCCGCACCATCGATCCCGAATTTTCCGGGAATAAGCAGAATCGTGGCGGCAGCCATCGTCCAGTTGATAAGCCCCACTATCCGCGGACCCATCCACCTTGCCACTATCAACGAGACAATAAAAGCCCCGAGGAGAGGCATCGCGGTAGATCCGAAAGTCCAGAAGTACCCGGCTGCTAAAGAATCGTTTCTGGAAGATCTTTGCGTCATCTGAAAATCCAGAGATCAGTCGAAATGTTTTTGAAGGACATCAGCTATCCGCCCGGCCGTCTTTCCATCCCATAGCGGCGGGATCCCGTACTCATCCCGACCGCTTTCAAGGATCCTGAGCGCTTCTTCTTTCACACGCAACGGGTCTGTCCCGGCAAGCACGTTGGTACCCACATCGATGGTGATCGGCCGTTCAGTATTGTTGCGGACAGTGATACATGGCACACCCAGGACCGTAGTCTCCTCCTGGATACCACCGGAATCGGTTATCACAATTCTGGCATACCGCATCGCCTTGAGAAATCCGAGATACCCGACAGGGTCGATCATCATAAGATTCTCACTTGTTTTGAACGGCGGATCTGCGGCATCGATCATCTTTTTTGTCCGGGGATGGACCGGGAACATGACAGGCATCCTTTGCGAGAGGCCGGTCAGCATCTCAAAAAGAGATCTGAGATCCTCGACGGTGTCGACATTCGACGGTCTGTGAAGAGTAACGAGGATATACTGCCCTTTTTTGACTCCTATATCCTCAAGGATAGTCATGCTTTCCGACTTCTCCATGTAATGGAGAAGCGAATCTATCATTATGTTTCCGACGAAAAAGATCCTCTCTCCTCCCACACCTTCCCTTCTGAGGTTTGTCTCCGCCTCCGGAGACGTCGTAAAACAGAATCTCGATAGGATATCCGTCACCATCCGGTTTATCTCTTCCGGCATATCAAGATCGAAGGAACGAAGTCCGGCCTCGACATGAGCCACCGGTATATGAAGTTTGGCGCCAACCAGAGAACAGGCGACTGTCGAATTGACATCGCCGACCACGATGATGATGTCCGGTTTTTTCTCAATCATGATCTCTTCGAAGGCGATCATCACTTTTGCCGTCTGTACGGCATGCGAACCGGAACCGACACCGAGATAGATATCCGGTTCGGGAAGTTCGAGATCCTCGAAAAACACCTTCGACATATTCTTGTCGTAATGCTGGCCTGTATGTATCAGTATCGTCTCGACACCCCTGCCAGCGAATTCCCTCATCAAGGGAGCTATTTTCATAAAATTCGGTCTTGCTCCTGCTACCAGGGCTGCTTTCATCATTTATCCTTCTTTAGAGAAGTGTCGATACGTTTTCGATACATCCTGCTGTAATATTTTTTAAATGACCCTTCCTTTATTTTCCTCCACCAGTTCTCATTCTCGACATACCAATTGACCGTCTTTCTCATCCCCTGATCGAATCCGACTCTTTTTTTCCACCCCAGGCTGGTTATCTTTCCGGTATGTACGGCATATCGCCGGTCATGCCCTGGGCGGTCGGTGATCAGCGTCAGCAGCGCCCTGTCCGCTCCAGAGATCTCTATGATCTTGCGGGCGATGTGGAGATTAGTCTTCTCCTCTCCCGCACCAATATTATAGATCTCACCGATCTTCCCCTTCCTGCCGACAAGTTCGATCGCCCTGCAGTTGTCATCGACATATATCCAGTCTCTGACATTCCTTCCGTCGCCATAAAGAGGAAGAGGTTTTCCTTCTATTGCATTGGTAGAGAAAAGAGGTATGAACTTTTCCGGATGCTGGTAAGGCCCGTAATTGTTGGAGCTGCGCGTGATGATGGCGGGAAGCCCGTACGTCCTGTGAAAAGACCTCACCAGCATGTCGGCGCCAGCTTTGCTTGCCGAGTAGGGACTGTTCGGTCTCATCGGGTCGGTCTCCCTGAACTTGCCCTTGAGGATGCTTCCATATACTTCGTCAGTCGAGATCTGGACGAAGCGGGGTATCTCGTGTTTCAGGGCGTTCTGCAGAAGAGTGTAAGTTCCCACGACATCAGTCTTCACGAAAGATCCTGCCTCAAGGATCGACCTGTCGACATGAGTCTCAGCGGCAAAATTGTATATTATATCGGCCCCGGGGAGAATAGCACCAAGAAGCCTGGCATTACAGATATCTCCTTTTACAAATGTAAATCGCCTGTCTTTCAAGGAGTCGGCCAGGTTATCAAGATTTCCCGCGTATGTAAGCTTGTCAAGCACGATCACTTTCGCGTTTGATTTCTTTTTAAGAAGCAACCTGACAAAATTAGACCCGATAAAACCGGCACCCCCGGTAACAACGATTTTCTTCATTTACATCTCCTGTTCTACGGTATCTTCAGGCCTTCCGAACGACTGGTAACGGAAACCCATCGCCTTCAACACGGCCGGTTTGTATATGTTACGGCAGTCTACTATCACAGGTTCGACGAGAAGTTCCTTGACACGGTCAAAATCAAGTTGTCTGAACTCGTTCCACTCGGTCATCAGGACGAGAGCGTCAGCCCCGTCCATCGCTGAATATTCATCGCTGAAGAACTCGATCTTCCCGCTGTATTCTTTACGGGCATTATCCATCGCTATCGGGTCATACGCGTTGATGACCGCCCCGAGTTCACGCAACCTGTCTACAAGCTTCAAAGAAGGGGCGTGACGAAGATCGTCGGTATTCGGTTTGAATGACAATCCGAGGAGCGTTATTTTTTTTCCTTTTAATTCGTCGATCTCGGCGCCAAGTTTTCCAAGGATCATATCGATCCTCTCCTCGTTGACATCGCTCGCCGCCCTTATCACTTTAAGTTCGACGCCCGAATTATCGGCCGTATGAAGGATCGCGGAGACGTCTTTGGGAAGACAGGATCCACCATACCCGGCACCGGCATGAAGGAATTTCGGGCCGATCCTCTTGTCAAGCCCGATAGCCCTGGCTACTTCATTCACATCGGCATCGACTTTCTCGCACAGATCCGAGATCTCGTTGATAAAAGAGATCTTCACCGCGAGAAACGCGTTGCTGGCGTATTTGACGAGTTCGGCCGTCCTGATAGATGTAAAGACGATCGGTGTCTCAAGAAGGTATAAAGGGCGATATATATCCCTCATGATCTCTCTTGCCCTGTCGCTGTTTACTCCTATGACGACCCTGTTCGGCCTCATAAAATCCTCAATAGCGGATCCTTCTCTTAGAAATTCCGGGTTCGAGACGAGATCGAACGGTATGTCGCCATTCAGGTTCTCTTTTATGATCCTTCCGACCTCTTCCGACGTACCGACAGGAACGGTGCTTTTCTGAACGAATATCCTGTACCCGTCGATATTCCGAGCCACATCCCTTGAAACGGAATAAACCGCGCTTAGATCGGCTGAACCATCATCATCCATTGGAGTCCCGACGGCGGAAAAGACGACGAGCGATTTCTTCACCGAACTGGACAGGTCTGTAGTAAATCGCAGCCTGCCCGCGTCGTAATTGCGTTTGACAAGTTCCTTCAACCCCGGTTCATAGATCGGCATGATCCCTTTTTTTATATTCTCAATACGTTCGCTGTCTATATCGACGCATATCACAGTATTTCCAAAATCAGCAAGACAGGCTCCGCTGACAAGTCCCACGTAACCAGTACCAACCATACAGATATTCGGCATTAACGACTCCTATCCTCTTAACCGACACAGTCCTTTTCGATACCTGCTGATATACCTTCCTGAAGATAAATCCTGCCAGTATCCCGGAATGAATTAATAATATATTCAGAGCCCGCGGGCCAGGGACTTGACCCCGGCGCCGGCTCTTAAAAACCCTCATCCGAGGAAGAACATCCGGCTCTTCCATTACCGCTCTTCCATGGAGACCTTCTCCCGCCACCACTCGAACAGGTCTCTCAGCATCGAATCCACATCGATCTCCGGCTTCCAGCCGGTAGCGTTTCTTATCTTGAAATTATCCCCGACAAGGACGGGGACATCGACCGGCCGGAGAAGACCTGGATCGGTTCCTGTTTCTACATCTATTCCAGCTTTCTTAATCATACTCTCAAGCGCGTCCGCCAATAAAAGCCCCGATCCGGAGCATACATTATAGATCTGTCCGTCTTCGCCCTTCTCAATCAGCATCCTGTATGCTCTTGCAACATCCCTGACATCGAGAAAATCCCGTTCGACTTCGAGATTCCCCGTCAGGATGACAGGTTCGTCGATTCCATCAGCTATCCTGGCGCACTGCCTTGCAAATGACGGAAGGACAAAGACCGGGGTCTGACCCGGACCGGTATGGCTGAAACTGCGCGTCATAAGGATCCTGCTTCCAAAAGCTCTGAAATACTGCATCGCAAGCAGGTTCTGTGCCGCTTTGCTTGCCGCGTAGGGACTTACAGGTTCGACGGGTGAATCTTCGGAGAGAGGCATCTCGTCAGGGTCCCTGACTCCATACTCCTCGCTTGAACCGGTCAACATGATCCTTGCCCCGAGGCCGTTTTTCCTGTCAGCTTCAAGAAGATTCAGGGTGCCGAGGAGATTGACCTGAAAAGTGCCGGCAGGATCTCCGAACGATCTTGCCGCTGAACTCTGGGCTGCAAGGTGAAAAATCAGATCCGGCGACCACTCCACAATGACCTTCTCCACCTGGGCCGCCTGGCGAAGGTCGCATTGTTCATAACTGAGCCCTCGAGGGAACCGGTCTTTGCCTGCCCCGCCCCGTGCTTCGAGATCGACCGCGATGAGATCGTACCCCGCTTCAGAGAGTTCCCTGAGAAGGTACTCTCCAACAAATCCGTTTGCTCCTGTCACCATCGCTCTCATCTGGATCTCTTTCTACCGTGATGATCGACCGGACGCGTTCCTCCAGAAATCAAGGAGATCAGAAAGCGTCTTGTCGACAGGTATTTCCGGTTTCCAGCCAGTATCGGTATGGAACTTTCCATAATCGCCTTCAAGCAGCGGCACGTCACTGGGACGCAACCTCCCTTTGTCAGTCTTTATATCTACCTCTACCCCTGAGATTTCCACGAGTTTGTCGAGTATCTCCCTTATACTATAACTTTTTCCGCTACAGATGTTGTACACTTCTCCCGGTTTTCCCTTCTCAAGGGAAAGCCAGTACGCCCTCACCATATCCCGCACATCGGTAAAATCCCTCCTCGCGTCGAGATTACCGACTTCCATCACCGGCTTACGGATTCCATTTTCGATATCGATGATCTGTTTGGCGAAATCACTGCATACGAATACCGGACCTCGCCTGGGACCTGTGTGGTTGAACCCCCTCGTCCTGACTATTTTCATTCCGTAACTCATGAAATACTGGTATCCCAGCATATCCTGTCCGACCTTGCTTACGCCATACGGACTGAGCGGTCTGAGCGGGGAAGTCTCCTTTATCGGCACCTCATCGGGATAGACCATCCCATATTCCTCGCTTGAACAGGCGATCTGGATCCTGCATTTCAGATCGAGTTTCTTCACGGCTTCAAAGATATTAAGCTGTCCGATAATATTAGTGATCAGCGATTCGCTCGGAGCGCTCCACGAGGTCGGAACAAAAGACTGGGCGGCAAGATGAAAGATATAATCGGGCATTATATCCTCGACGACCTGCCTGGTCGAAGAAGCGTCGCGCAGATCGCATTCGAGCAGTTTCAGCTTATCCCATATATGTTCGATATTTTCCGTGCGGCTTCTCCAGCGGATAATACCGTAGAGATCAACATCCTGGTTGGCCAGACAATAATCTGCCAGGTGGCTTCCGGCAAATCCGGTTATTCCCGTAATAAGGACTTTCATAAGGGTTCCCTTCTTAATTCACCGCATAGACCATGACTTTATGCCATGCCGGGTTAAGATATTACCGACTTCAGGATTTCCGATTATATCAGAATATTTCCCGCGGTCAAGCTGGTAATGCCGTTATTGCCTTGCAGGGCAAGCGTGACCATGCCTGATCACGCCGATAGTTGAATAATTCTCGACCTGTAGTTGTATATCATACATACTGAAGACCCTGAAATCGGATCTGCCATCGACAAAGGAGATTGTTATGCGAAAATTTTCCGTGTCCATTCTGGTTCTGATCTCAATACTGGCCTTTACACTTCTGCCGGGGTGCCGGTCGGAGATGGGGACGTTAGATACCACTCTTGCCGAGTCAGGAAATCATGCTTCCGAAAAAGAAGCCGGGATCTATTATTATGCGATCAGGATCAATGATACAGTCGGCGGTTATATAAAGTTTTCCATAAAAAACGAGATGATAGATGGCAAACAACTTACCGTCGTCAATGAATATTTTTTCGCCATGATCTCGGCGCTCGGAGCTGAGTTCAATACCGAGGTGACTCTTAATTACCATATCGATCCCACCACCGGGAGATTCATATACCACGACAGCGTCATCGACCAGGGCGAAATTCACAAGTATTCAAAGATCTTTATCGAGGGCGACAAGGCGAGATTCATCTCTGACGATTCGACCGGAGAGGAATTCTGCGATCTGCCAGCGGGTGTCATTCTGGAAAACACCTACTTTTTCCCTCACCTGAAAAAGGATTTCATCGACAGCGGACTTGTTGAGAAGACATATCATGTCTATGAAGTAAGGGAAAACGAGGTCCAGGAGACAGTTTATACTCTGGCCGGCAGAGAAAAGATCGAACTGGCAGGGAAAGAATACGACGCTTTCATCCTTGACGAATTGAACAAAAAAACGGGGCTGAAGATAAAATGGTGGCTCGATTCCGAAACGGCGGCTCTGCTCAAGACCCAGGTACCGGGTAACAGGGAAGTCTGTCTGGCGGATGAATCTGTGATCAGGAATCTCGAGTTGGCCAACCTCGACGAATCTATAATGACCAGGGCGAATGTCTCGATAATAGACATCCAGGCGATCTCGTACATGAAGGTCCGAGCTGTCATCGAACCGATGGGGCTCTGGGTGACAGACGAAGGTCTTAACGTCCGGGGGCAGAGATTCGAAGGAACAGTAGATGAAAATCTGATAGAAGGTATCTTCGAGATCGAACATGTAAAATATAATGGCGAAGAAGCGCCCCCCTTCCCTCCCGATTTTTCAGAAAACGAAAAAGTCGCCATCTACCTTGAACGATCAGATTTAGCCGAGTCGGACGATCCGGTGCTGGTAGAAAAAGCCCGTGAACTGACTGCTGGATCGAAAGATTCATGGGAAGCCGCGGTAAGGCTCAGCAGGTGGGTAGCTGACAATATCAGCTACGCTATCCCCGGCGGCGGATCGGCCAGACGTGCTTATGACAGCCGGGCCGGGGAATGCGGAGCTCATTCCCTTCTTCTTGCCTCCTTCTGCAGGGGAGTCGGCATTCCGGCCAGAGTCGTCTGGGGGTGCATGTACGTCCCGAATTTCGGAGGCTCTTTCGGGCAGCACGCCTGGACAGAGATATATATGGGAAAGGAAGCGGGGTGGGTGCCGGTCGACGCGACGGCATTCGAAGCGGATTTCGTAGATTCGGGACATATAAGGATAGGGGAATTCAGATCTGCGACGATCGCCTTGAACGCCAAATCTATTGAGATACTTGAACACAGGACAGGCGAAGAAAAAGTGGCAGGTCAGCAGCTGGATGGAAAATTCGATACATTTACGGGCGATTATGCCGGGCCCGAGGGAATGGTCTTCAAAGTGCTCGTGCAGAACGGCACGCTTGGCGTCGATATTCCAAACCAGATAGTACTTCTTCTTCACGATCCTGATGAAGATGGAAGGAGATACGCCAAGCTGACCAACAGGTTATTTATCACCTTCGACGAAGATGGGGAGGGAAAGATAAGCGCGATGATCCTGCATGAACTGCTTCAACTGCCAAAACGGTCAGAACCCGATTCGACGGCTGGCGAGATTCCTCAGGAACTGGCAGGATACCCCGGGACATATCACATGGCGCAGGCAAAGGCTGATTTTACGGTATCTATCGGGGAAGACAAAGGGCTGACGGTTTTTTCCACGATCGACAATAACAACATAAGACTCGTACCTCTTGATCAACCTGGCAGATTTATCGATGAATTCGGTAAAAACAAAATCTCATTCCAGAAAGACGGCGATGGAAAAGTCGTGAGGATGGAAATCGAAGCGATAAACAGGTTCGAAAAGCAGTAATGAGATCGATGATCAGTCGGCAGGGGCCTTTCCTGGAGGAAAGGCCCCTTTTTTTTCAGGATCTTCAACAGGCCCGGCCATCGCGCCGACGCCCCGGCAACAGGCCGGGCGCTCAATCCCTCGCGATCTTCACCACTGATATATTCTCAAAAGACTCATCTATCGTAAATCGGATCCCCGAAAAGTTGAGTCTGGGAAGAAGGCGAAGGGGACAATAATATTTAAACAGTTCTATCTCCCTGAACCTTTCATGATCGATTATCATCTGCAGAAGACTCCGCAATCTAATGATTGAGGGCTCTTCGCCGCCGTCAACAACATCTACGATATGAAGGGAATCATCAAAAGCACGGACGATGCGGGCAAAAAGGATCATCTCTCCTTCTTTCCCGGTAAGGATCGCGAATAAATCCGTCATGGCGATTATCTTGTCAAAGGCGCCGCGGCAATCACCGTCATCGCAACATCCCCCGGTCTCACACCGGGCTTTTTTAAAGAGCCCGAGCATGACGTCGATCTGTTCGGCGGACAGATCCTCGACAAGATGAAAATCATGGTCTACCATTTTCCCCCCCGGTCAAAATGGCGTCAGAGATCAATCTTTCAAGAGATTCCGGATTCTATTACTCCTGACACTTCCGTGTCAATTAATATTTACATGTCAAGACCGGTCTTATCGATCGATCTGGTTTAATAGTTCTTTTACAGCTCTCTCCAGCTGCGGGTCTTTTCCCTCCCCCTTATTGCCTGGCGGATTTTCCACGATTATATCGGGGACCGCGGGCATAATCTCCATATTCTCGTCGGTCGCCTTTACATACCAGGCTCTGAACGGGATCCTTATCAGCGAACCATCGATCAATCTTTTGCCGCCCGTTGAGATCACAGCTCCAAATGTCGGTTTCCCCACTAACGTACCGAGATGAAGAGTCTTGTAAGCGTGAGAGAAAATCTCCGCGTTCGAATAGCTCGATTCGTTGCAAAGTGCTATCGATGGTTTCATCCATGGATAGAAAGGAAGCCTTTCAGCGTACGGATAATATTCCCGGAACCTGATATGGTCTTTTTCCAGGCTTCCCGCCGCGCCTCTCGGAATCGTATAGGCATGCTGATCGACGTTAAGAACAGCCATAAGGTAGTCTGTCGTCCACCCGCCGCCGTTGTACCTGACATCGATCACTATCGCTTCCTTACCTGATCCAGCCGCGGTGAATTCCCTTTCGAACCTTTCAAAGCTTTCCCATCCCATTGCCTGGATGTGCAGATACCCAAGCCTGCCACCGGAGAGTTCCTCAGTCAATTTCCTGTTTTTCCTCACCCATTCATTGTACAGTTCGTTTCTCAGAGAGTTCACTGGCCGGATTACGACTTCCCTTTCCTTCTTCTTTTTGTCCCTTACCGAAAGAAGTACCTTCTCATCCCCCTTGTTGATGAAAAGAGAGTAGAAATTGATATCTTTCGTAACTGCCGCTCCATCGACAGAAGTGATCAGGTCGCCCTCGGCCAGAGTGCTTTCCGTCTTTCCCGCCGGCGAGTCAGGTATTACTCTTACAACCCTGACTCCCTCTTTTTCCGGTCTGATCTCAACTCCGAGAAGTCCGGTACGCTCCGTCTGGGTCTCGGCGCGATCGCCACCATACAGCCCCATATGGCTGGCGTTCAACTGTCCGAGCATGATATTGACCACGTCCCTGAAATCATGCTTCGTAGATGCTTCCATAGCCCATGGTCTGTATTTTTTCTTCAGGTCATTCCAACTGCGGCCATGGAACTGGGGATCGTAAAAATACGCTCCTAGAGTCCTCCATACTTCTTCAAATATCTGTTCACGCTCGGCGTCATGATCGATCTGGAGATTCGCCGTGAATGCCACATTCTCGACCTTATCGCTTTTTGCCTTAATCCTGGCTAGCTTTCCACTCTTTAGCATATACAGGTATTCTTTTTTATCATCCATTCTGAGATAGACCGGCTTCTGGGCTCCCTGCGTTATCTGCTTCAGGTCCTTACCGTCCCATTTTACGGAAAAAAGATCATTTCCCTCACCCGATCCTCCCGGAGCGGTGAAAAAGAACATCTTTCCATCTTTGGAAATCTGAATATTTCCCTCGTCCCCGGGAAGAGAGGTCACCTGGACAAGCCTTTCATGGATAAGATCGAAATCTATCCGCAGAGGTTCAACATCCTTTTTATCCTCATCATCGCCATCATTCTTCTTCTCTTTTTTTGCCTCAGGCGCAAGCGCTCTTTCTCCGTCTTCCTCTTCCTCTTCCCAATCGCTGGTCGTCTTTTCCCAGTCGCTTTTTTTCAACCATACGAACCAGATGTCACTGTTACGGTTGTTGCGCTCCGAAGTGAATCCGAGTTTACTTCCATCGGGGCTCCATACCGGATTGAAATCCCCCCTTGGATGCATGCTGACATTCACTCCGCTTGTTGAATTATCGGCCGGGTGAATATAGATCTCCGGATTGAAATTGAGATCCTCGAGGTAGTAGGCAAGATATCTGCTGTCCGGGCTCCATGAGATATTCCCCGGAGTCGCCCAGCCGTCAAGCAGGGTCACTTTATTGATGATCCTATCATTTTCGATCGAAGCTGTGATCAAAGTCCCGTTTCCCTGGATGAAGGAGATCAGCTTCCTGTCCGGAGAGACTGTGAGTTCTGATTCATCCAGATCGGTATTGGTCAATCTTGTCGTCTTATGCTTAAGACTCTTGAAAATGTCCGTCTGACCGGAGTCGTCCGATCTTACCATATAGATATCGAAATTGCCGCCCCTGTCGCTGATAAAGGCCACAGTCGTATCGCTGGTCCAGACCGGATCGATATCCCTCCATGGCGAACGGCTGATATTTACTGTCCTTTCTTTCTTCTTATGGTTCTCGGTTATAAAGATCTCTCCGTGTATCGCCAGAGCGCTGTACTTGCCGTTCGGGGAGATCGAGTACTGATCGATATCAGCCCTGAAACTTTCGTGGATGACGGGGTCGAACCTGTAATCGGTGCCGATATTAAGTTCAATCGCCTTTGCACCGGTACCACTCGTATCGATCGTGTAAAGACCCGTCTGGTATTCCGCAATGATCACTTTACCCGTGGCGCTTATATCAAAATGCCTGATCCCGTCATCTTTGAAGCCCGTTACCTGTACCGGCCGCGAGGCGTTTCCTTCTTCGTCGATGACTACCGAATGGATATTATAACTGCCTGGAGCGCTGCTCAGATAATACAGAGTCTTATCGTCATACCACCTTGGGCAAAAATCCTGAGCAGGTGATGAAGTGGCCTCTATATAACTTTTGTTTTTCGAATCGTAGATCCATATCTGCTTGTTGGCAGAACCTGTATACGCTTCCCGCTCTATCCTGCATGCGCCTCTCACAAAAGCAGTATACCTGCCATCAGGAGATGTGACAGCCTCTTCGCCGAAGGCGTCGAAAAACCTTTCAGGCGTCCCTCCACCGGGGCTTACTGAATATATCTCGCTGTCCCACTCGACCTGCCTGAAATCCCTTCTGGTCGAAAAAAGGATCCCCGATGAAAGGCTCCAGTCAGATGCCTCATCACCGGCCGAATACCAGGTAAGCCTTCTTACCGCGCCACCTTCAGCAGGAATAGTGTAGATATCGTTATTTCCATACCTGTTGCTGGAAAAAGCGATATATTTCCCGTCAGGGCTCCAGCATGGATTGCTTTCGTAAGCTTCATGTATGGTGATCCTTCTCGCCCCTGTCCCATCGAGATCAGCCGTCCAGATATCCCCCTGGTATGAAAAAGCGATCTTTTTCCCTGCCGGATCTATCGACGGATATCTCATCATCTTCGCGCCGACGGCAGCTCCCGAGGCGACCGGAATGAATGAAACCATTAATGGGACCAGAATAAAACCAGCGAATCTTCTCACGGCAGCTTCCTTTCCTTAAAAAACAATCGGCTTCTTTCCCTATCAACATCCGGTAACAGGCCGGGGCTGGTATTTTACTATTATCCCCCGTTTGACTCAATTATTAAATTTGTGGAATATGATGGATATCGATACTAACGGGTCCCAGTCATTCCGGATGACAGGCCGGCCTCCCGGCAGGTCCATTCCCCACCCTTAAGCCGGCCTGTCGGACTAAACCAGAGAAGAGCTTCATCTGCTCAAGGCGTTATACTTCGATCTTCAAATCTACCGGAAATAGATCATCTTTTTAGAGATCGTCTCTTCACCGGCAACAAGCCTGTAGAAGTATATCCCCTGAGCTACTTTCGCACCATTTTCATTTTGTCCGTCCCAGTTTACCTGATACGAACCGGAAGGTTGAATCGCTTCGACAAGCGTCCTTACCCTTCTACCCGCCACATCATATATCTTCAGGCTTACTTTCGCTCCCCCTGCGGGAATAGAATAATTTATGGAAGTACTGCCTCCATTGAAAGGATTGGGATAGTTTTGCGACATGAATATCCTGGTTGGATCACTCTTCGGCCTGGTCACTGGCGCGCCTGACAAAGGATCATTAAACAGGATCGGATCGTAAATCACATTTCCTTGCATATACGGAGCGAAATATCGCGGAGCGGGCATCTGGCCGGGTTCTGTACCCCAGTAAGAGTTCTGTGCCATAATCACGGTAGAGGGAGAAGAGTAATCCTGAAAAACGTAATAGGGCGAATTATAAATCGAGTTATTACCTCCCTGCCCGGTTGAAGCATTGCCGATCACCGGGGAAGCATCATAAAGGACATTTACGGCATAAAAACTGTTGTCGATGATACTGCAGTAACTGACCACCGGACAGGCATTCGCCCCGAGACACAGAATTCCGGCCAGACCATTATTCTCAAGAAATGAATGCTGAATCCCGCCGGTCGCAAAGGCAAAGATTATACCGTAATATGTATTGTTCCGCATCGTGCAATGATCGAGAAAAGCTTCCGGAGCAGCGACCGGGTATCCAGAGATGACAATTCCCGATGAGGTGTTGTAGGAAGCCTGGGTGTAGGTTATCTCGGGGTTGCAGAAATTAAACTGAGCCCCGCTCTGATTTCCATTTAATTTGCACATGTGGACGGTGATCGGGGCAGTACTGTTTTTGCCATAGATCCCGATCGCCGCGTCGCTTATCTCACACCGTGAAATCTCACCACCGAGATTATTTGCTTCGAGAACCAGACCGAACCAGTCCATTGGTTGAGGGTTATCACCATTTGAATAGAAAGATACTTCGAGATTATTTAGCCCCTTGATCGATACTCCGCCATAACAGGTCATCTCGATCCTGCCGGCATCGACACCAGTACCATATGGATCATCGTCCCGGATGCCGATCGTGGCTCCAGGCGCGACGTGGAGTACCGCCGGCGAATTGATCTGCAGATCGCCGATCACTTCCACTTCCCTGCAGAGAGTCACATTCTCGTCGAAAGTTCCCCTGATGAATCGCTTTTCTGCGTTCGTATGCTGATTATTACCCTTTTCCACCGGCATCGAGATATCTCCACCTGAAAGCCATGGAGTCCCGAAGAGATAGAGGAAACCACTCTCCTCTGTTTCAGCCATAAGGATAAGGTCATGCCTGCTATCCCTGTCGATATCATCGATCGCTATATCTCCATTCAGGATACCATAGAGTCTCACTGATTCCCACAGGGTCTCTTCGACAAGATTGTGATCGAGTATCGTTATCTGATAATAATCTTCCAGATCGTTTGCCGATCCGATTATTATTTCCGGATAGGTATCTCCATCGATATCAGAGATAGAGGGCCCGCTTGTTATCTTTGAGCCTGCGTTTTCGTATGAATAAACAACTGACAGGTTCCACAAACCGTCCACGGAGAGTATTCTTACCTTCTCTGATGATACCAGAACAAGCTCCCTGTTACCGGAGTGGTCGACATCAACACTGTAAACGGCGGTCCGGAAAGAATTATCCGTTCCGATCTTCTGAATATTTACTGTATTGCTGCTAATATCGGTCCCACTGATCGTCGCGACCCCATCATTGACCGTGGCTACCATGTCGAGATAATCGTCACCATTGATATCGGACAGGATCACATTACCGGATATATCGTCATTAGGGGTCACGGCAATCAAACCATCGAGCCCCTGGTTTTCATGCCTGACAAGTTCAAGCGATTCGTCATAACTGAAGATATCTATGAACATGTCGAAGCTGAATACCGGATATTCAATATCTCCACGGTACCCGATCACGAATATCTCGGGGATATTGTCGAAATCTATATCCTCAACCGCGACCTCCAGTGGTCTGTACGTACCGGCTCCTCCCCCCTCATCAAAGGTGTGGGAAACGATCTCAGTCAACTCTCCATTTTTGTAGCTGAATATCTTCATCATACCGTCAAACGCTTCCAACGAACCGTAATTCCGTTCGATATAGATGATCTCGTCCAGACCGTCACGATCGAGGTCATACACTAAAGCTTCTCCCTCGGTCTTATAACCGCTTGTCCCATCAGAGAGTCCTGTAAATTGAAGCTCCGCTACCAACTCTAGATCTACCGAATCGAATATCTTCACAGATCGATCCTCCGATGGAAGCAGGGAAAAGATGCCAATGACATTTCTTGAGTCCAAAGAATTGACGTTACCGACAGGTATATCGTAAGACTTCGAGTAATACCCGGCAACCTCACCAGTCGTAACTGTACTCCCGGACGAATTGATGATACCCGACTTGTAAAGGAATCTTTTATTCTCATCGTCTGTAGCCTGGTAGACGGTGGGAACGGCGTACGGCAGACTAACGCCGGGACCGGTAAACAGCGTTACTGGAAATCCGTCTCTGTTATACATCGCCGCTATACTTATACTTCCACTGTTATCGTCGGTGTGAAGCTCACTGATCACCTGACCCGGATTGATGGTGAACATATAATCGTGATTCCCCATCTCTGATACCGGGACAGTGATCGATACGACAGTCTCGCTCCCCGGTCCCAGCTCGGATATATCTCCGCTCCAGATAATATCCCCGCCTTCAGTGAGTTCGACAGGGATATTCCCGGCACTGAGGATCCCATCGTTTCTGACCGACACTTCAAGGAGGTTTGCCCCCCCGACTCCGAATATTTCGCTGCTTTTGACGAAACTTCCCTGTACTACAGAAAAGTCGACATTGTAATCGAACTCGATGATCGCTGTGTTGTTATCTTCGTTCAACTCATTTATCACTGCCCCGGGATCTACAGTCAGGATATATTCATGCAGCCCAAGTCCACTTACAGCAGCTGTCATCGACACTGTCGTCACATCATACGCTGCCAGAGCCGGGATCGTACCACTCCAGAGCAGTGTTGTTCCTTCTTTAAGTTCGAGATATATACCCGAGGCATCACCGACGCCGACATTTTTAATATCCATATTGATATCGACATTCTGCCCCGTGCCTTCTGTCACAACCGAGCTGCCCTGAACCACTGCGATATCGATATCATCGGAGGGGTCACCCTGATCCTCGACAAAGAATGGATTCAGCGCGGGATCGCCTAGATAAACGAGAAACTGTTCATTAGCAGGGTTTACAAGCGAGTAGAAAAAACTCGTGACTGTCTCACCTACCATACCCTGCGTGCGAAATAACTCATTGACGAAATCGGGTACGCTCTCCATGTCGTTTGCGCCGGCACTTCTCGTGTAACCAATATACCCGACCGCCCCCCTGTTCGGCATGACGGTAAGCCGTTCCGCCATACAATCATATATATCGACTTCCCCACGGTTGAACGCTGGACTGTAAGTATTCAATCCCGGATATTGCGCGGGATTACCATATTGATCAAGAAGCGGGTAGTCAAATGCCGCTGTCCTGCATGAAAAAGCATAAATGACCGGATATTCCGGACCATTATCGACCACCTCGTAATATGGAGGGTACCAGACCTTCATATTTGTATCGGGACAGGCCGACTGGTAAACCCATGTATCAGACCCCCAGTAATAATCGATTCCATGACCAGCCTCTACAATTATTGATACCCCGTCATTGATTTTTTCATTTATTAAACTGCTTATCGTCGGT
The DNA here is from genome assembly GCA_016932415.1 of Candidatus Krumholzibacteriota bacterium. Lineage (NCBI taxonomy): Bacteria > Candidatus Krumholzibacteriota > Candidatus Krumholzibacteriota bacterium. Next base: position 142,358 of record JAFGCX010000010.1, on the reverse strand, counting down.
GGAGCGAGACAATCCTTGTAAAGTTCATCATAAATATATGATGGGGGGACTTCAGCCTCGACTTCATCGCCAAGCTCGTGCAGATCATCGTAATGGCCGCCGATATATAGAAATTTCCTGTACCATGGGTCAGGTCCGGCGCTTGCTGAGTGAGGCTCATACGCTACGATCTTGTCTATTATCGCCGCCGCCTCACCCGGATCATCAACGCTGAGTCTGCCTATGAAGACATCTGGAGTGCAATCATTAAGATCATCGAAGGAAGCGTAGGGCATATCGTTGGCTGCACTTCTTGGGTCGAATATGCTGTAAGAATACGTAGGAAGGATCACTACCCTATCCCCAGGTTCGCATTGAGGAGTTAGACACGTGAAAGCATCCCCGACAAGCAGAATATATCCCAGCTTGTCGTCGGGCATATGTGCCGCCGAATTCGAATGATAGAAATTATATAAAGATTCCTTGATCTCGAGGTGATCCTGATAGTCGTCGATATTAGCGATATTTGTCACATCGATCACTGATACGTTGAACCCGTTAAAAACGGATCTCTTGCCTGCAAGCTGCAGAATCGAATTTTGCGCACCGGGATCATCCCATAGCTCGTGACCGACAACGATCAGATAATCCGTATTATTTGCTGTTGCCTGCGCCAATGTCGCGCAGATCTCAACAGTCCCCGGCCCTGAACCAAGGATCGTCCTCCCGGTCGATTCGCTGAATATGCCGAATTCAGGACCGTAGTTTACCAGTGAGTTTTCACAGACCCTGCCCATAGGTCCGTTATCCACGCAGACAGGTCCGAAAGCGCCTTTAAAGGTGATATCCAGTTCGATCTCCTGAGCGAACTCTGCTTCCTTTGTGACAGGATTGCACCTTATCGGATAAATTCTTATCTCGGCAACATGCTGATTCCGAATATAAAAAGTCCTTGTGAGCTCAGCACTATTTTCCGGGATTACTCCATTCTTTGAATATGCCTCCCTTTTCCTTGTATATACTTCTTTAATCCCTCCCTCGGGTGTTCTCTCAATCTTCGGTGCCGGATACATAATGAATCGTTCCATCTTTTCCGATTTGATCACCCTAGCGTTAATCAGAAGCTCTTCACATTCAGGAATCGCAACCAGTTTTCTTATAAATGGAAGTTCCGGACTTCCCTCTTCAGTCAGCACACCGCATCCGTCTATTCTGATCCTCGCGTAATTCTCACCATCGGCTTCTATAATCTCGTAATCGAAACCTTCAGTCCTGATATTGATATTTATTTTATCTGTATTAGATGTCATGGCTCGCGTAACGGGGACTTTTCCGGCCAATCGTGGACCCGATTGCCAGTTGCCGGCTGCTGACAATCCTGAAAAGCTTCGCATACCGGGAATCATCAGCACTAAACCCACCATAATTGCTATTAATAGAATATAGTTAGCGCTTTGGAACAGCCGAAGACGCATTTTGACCTCCTTGTCTATGCCCCGGAACCTGTAGGATTGAATGGATTTCATAGTATAATAACCGTGGCATCAATACAATTATTATTTTAGTATTTATACATCTAATTTTGTATTATCAACATCACGTAAACAAACAATAACATGTGTAATAAATGCTTTACACGTGTAATAAATATATTTCATACCAGTTTATTATTTATAGACAGTTTGTTTATATAAGTATATACTTTGAGGTTGAAAGCTGCTTTGTCTCTCAAAACCAGCGGCCGGTCTCCAGGAGATATATCGGAGGGAGGTGTCGACATTTCCGGCAGAAGCACCCGCGTCTGCCCCGTCGAAAAGGCGGGTAGCCTCGATACGAAGCTGAGGCGATGGTTCCAGAATCCAGCCAGGATACTGTCGCCTTACGTCCGGCAGAATATGACCGTCGTCGACCTCGGTTGCGGACCTGGATTTTTTACCATCGACCTGGCGTTTCTGGCAGGGCCAACAGGGCAAGTCATCGCAGCCGACCTCCAGGAAGGGATGCTCGACAAGGTACGTGCCAAGATCTCAGGGACAGTACTCGAGGAGACTGTCATCCTTCACAAATGCGAAGAAAACAGGATCGGCATCGATCTGCCCGTTGATTTTGTGCTCGCCTTCTACATCATCCATGAAGTCCCCGACAAGAAAAGCTTCTTTCGGGAGATATTCTCGTTTCTAAGGCCAGGAGGGAAGATCCTCATAGTGGAACCTCCATTCCATGTCTCGGAAGCCGGAATGAAGAAAACCATCAGGCTGGCCGAAGAAGAAGGTTTAAGACTCCTCGCGAGACCCAGGCTGTTTCTTCAGAAAACCGCGCTCATGGGAAAAGAAGCGCTGACCAGGAAGAAATAATATCCCGTTTCGCGGCCGGTCTCCGGGAAAAAATATCACCCCGTTAGGCGATTATCCTCAGCACGACATAGGGGACTATATTGAACATGAAGAGAAATATCTTGTAGATCGTCATCATCCTGTAGATGGCAAGATCGATCTGCTCATTGGAAAGCTTGTACCACCCGCCATGCACCGTATATATGTATCTGTGGGCTATCCTGAAAAGCAGAAAACTGACGATCATGATCCCGATGTTGAGGATCGATGACCATAGGAAAAACATGGTCAACAGTTCAATAGACATCTTTCTTCCTCCTTTTCCTTAAAGTTGAGATGGATAGTATAACGCAGGCAGGGCTTTTACCAGCAGAATAATCACCAGAAGTAATTACCTGTCATCTGCATAAGCATCGATTGAAAAAATACGAGAGAGAGAAGCAATATCCCCGTTTTCCCGGAAAGACCTGATCCAGGAGGAAGGACCGCCATTGGAAAAATCAGATAGGGATACAGATAGAGACATATTCGGGCTGTTTCGCCCGTTCTGTATGTTCCAGCTAGAATCATCAGAATGAAGACCAGGAGAGCGCCGATCGACAGAACATTAAGCCTGGTCATTTCTCTTGACTGGGCCCTGAATCCCTGAAACGCGGCGATAAGAAGGAACGGACCAAAAAAGATGGCGATCTCCAGCACAGATTCAAGCCTCGTCATCAGATACGAAAGCGGATCGGCGAGAAGATAGAATCCGCCTGGATTTTCCAGTTTTGACGCGGTTATGAACGAGGTCAGGTAGTTAAATCCTGAAAACATATGGAGAATAAAATGGAAGAGGCCCACACCGGCGGCTACAAAAGCAAGGCCCGCGCCGTTCCTTCCTGTAATGATATCGTTAAGAACAAAGAGGGGTATGACGAAAACCGCTCCGAAAGTCATAAATGAAGCAAGAAGGAGAAAGACGACAGAAGCGACCGAATTGACGACCGAACGCGGTTTAATGTAAAAATATAGGCTACCCGTCAGAAACGCCGCCACCAGAGCGTCGATACTCGCAGCAAAGTATATCTGTACCGCCGGGATCAATAGAAACAGGAAAGTTATATAACCGGCTGACGCCCTGTCCTCCCTGTGAAGGATGACGATCCCGTAGATGAAAAAAGACGTCAGAGATACTGCGACGCACGCTATCGCGATCGAGATCCACGCGGGAGACCCAAGGAGCCTTTCGAGAAAATAGATTGACAGGACTGCTCCGGGAGGATGGGATCTTGAATGGATATAGAGGTCGGCCTGCCTGGAATTAAAAGTGCGGAGGAAATCGGCAGGATGTGAGATCTTGACCGCGTCACCGTAGTACTGATAGTACCCTGGCTCCCCTCCCGATACCGGAGTCACAAAACCATCACGCCAACCCTGCATCATATTCGTCGCAAGAACAAGGATCAGCCCGGAAAGAATGACAAGAGACAACCTGTATCTCGTTCTTCTGAGAATTATAACCGCCAGAATAAATATAAGCAGCGCTGAAAGACCGCCAAGCACGCGCATCGGACCGGGGATCATTACCCGGGAGATACTGGCGGGCCAGTACAGAGGGCAGTCGAACCACGCGACATCGTTGAAAATATACCTGGCGCCACGGTTGAGAACAATTACAGCCAGAACGAAAACCGCGCCGATGACAAGTATCGCCCTGAAACCAAAAAAACGGCTTAGGCCGGAACTGTCACCTTTATCCGAAAATGCCGACAATATAAGATCTCCAGTCGATAAATGAAGATATCCCCTCCAGATCCTCCCCGTGTCCGAAAGACAGATCGGGTTCCCGGCGATTCTAACGCAAAATCTCTTTTCCCATCAAGAGATCAATCACCATGACAAAACAGCTCCGCTTGACACTCGTTATTATTTAATATAATCTGAACCGGCTGTTTTTAAATATAAAAGACAAGGAGAACAATATGTACGGTGGTTACATGAACAGGTATCTCGCGTTCGATCTCACGACAGGCAAATCGTCGGAAGGCGAACTCGACCCGGGCCTTGCCGAAAAATATGTAGGAGGAAAAGGCCTCGGCCTTAAACTTCTGCAGGATATCGCTCCCTCTGTCGATCCCCTTTCCCCCGATAACCCGCTTATTTTTGTGACTGGACCATTGACCGGTACTCTTGTCCAGACATCGGCGAGATCGGCCCTAGTGACAAAATCTCCTCTTACAAACGGGTTTCTCGACAGCCATGTCGGGGGACATTTCGGCCCCATGCTCAAAAGAGCTGGATATGATTACCTGATAATCACCGGAAGGTCCGACAGGCCGGTATACCTCCATCTCTGCCCGGATGGATCTTCAGCTTTGGACGCGGCTGACCTCTGGGGAAAAGGGATCTTCGATACGGAGAAGACTTTGCGGGAAAGGTATCCGAAAAGCAGGGTCGCTTCTATCGGACCGGCAGGCGAGAAGATGGTGCTCTTCGCCTGCATAGGCTGCGACCTTTACCGCCAGTTCGGCCGGGGCGGCGCGGGAGCAGTGATGGGATCAAAGAACCTCAAGGCGATAGTCGTCGAGGGAAACAAAAAGATCGCATACTCGGACGACCGTGTATTCAGGGATCTTGCCAAAAAACTTACTTCCGACGTCATTGAACATCCTAACGCGAAGAAAAGGTTCGATCTGGGCACGATGATGTGGATCCGTATGGGACATGAGGATGGAGAATTCCTGCCGACCCGCAATTTCAAGGAATGCCGGTTCGAAGGCTACGAGGCTATCTCCGCCGAGGCGATGAAGAAAGAACTCAACTGGAAAAGCGTCGGATGTTTCAACTGCGTGATCAGGTGCTCAAAACTGGGAAAATGGGATGATCTCGAACTCGAAGGACCTGAATATGAAACGACAGCCTTTCTCGGTTCGGGGTGCGGGATCAGCGATGCCAGAACAGTCGCTGTATCGAATATCCTCTGCGATGATCTTGGGCTCGATACGATATCGATGGGTGTGACCTGTTCCTTCGCGATGGAGTGTTTCGAAAAAGGACTCCTTGAGGATACCGGCGGGATAGAATTGAATTTCGGCAATGGAGAGGCCCAGCATGAGTTGATCCGGAAGGTGGCTCTAAGGGAAGGGATAGGAGACCTTTTCGCCGACGGCACGCGCATCGCGAGCGGCAATATAGGCCAGGGATCGGAATATTTCGCGATCAACACTTTCGGCATGGAGCTTTCCGGAGTCAACATCAAGGGATGCATGTCTATGGGGCTTGCTCTTGCCACGTCGGATTTCGCCAGCCACACGAGGCTATGGACTGCTACAGACGAAATGAAAGGGAACCTTTCGATCGAGATCCTGCCTAAATATGTTGCCAACGGCCAGGATGACGTCAATATCCGCAATTCGCTCGTAATATGCGATTTCCTCCCGTACGGACTGGACCGCCTCGCCCCCCTTCTCACCGCGGCGACAGGGATCGATTTTACGCCGGAAAGACTGATGCTCACCGGCGAGAGGATTCACAACCTGGCGAGATTGTATAACCTCAATAACGGCAGGACAGCCAGTGACGATACGCTGCCGGGAAGGTTCTTCGACGAGGAGATGACCGCTGGACTTCTGAAGGGAAAAAAGATGTCGAGGGAGTTCTTTGCCGGCCTGCTGCAGAAATATTACCAGCAGAGGGGATGGGACGGAAACGGCATCCCCTCGAAGGCTAAACTGCGCCAGCTTGAGATAAGCTGACCGGTAGTCCTAGTGACAACCGAACTGCCTCCCGACGGTCAGATAAAAACTGTCATAACCGTTTTCGGTCCGTCCGTAACTGATCTGTGCCGGAGCGAGAAATGTCCTCAATCCTATAAAGACTGATCCCCCATAGAGAAGGCCATCCGCCGATATGCTTTCCTGTTCCTGCCAGATATTTCCAGCTTCAAAATAACATCCAACGAATAGACTGGGATTGAACATTACCCCTCCGCCATAGACCGGCCGGTAATAACCAAGCCTTGCGACACCGAAAGCGTCGCCCCTGAGCTGTCCCGGTTTCAACCCCGAAAATGAATGTGGTCCTCCGAGAAGAAATTCCTCATCGAACGGGATCTTCGAATCAAAATCTCCCCCGCCGGAAAAAGTCATAAAAAAGGTATTCCTGTTAAATGTCGCGAACTGGGCAAAATCTAACGATATCTTTTCGTACTCGCTGCTTCCACCCCATAATTCCGATCCTGAAAAGAAAGTCATCCTCACGCTCGATCCACAGGTAGGGAAATCAAGTTCATCGAGCAGATCATATTCGATACTCGCTCTGAGGCCGACCTTGGTCCTTTCGCCCTCTGGAACCGATATATTACCGATTTTAACGTCGGTCCTCATCAATCTTCTCTCGAACCCGCATCGAAGTTCAAGAAACCTTCCGAGCTGAAATCCCAGGTCTACTCCTCCGCCGAGACTGCTGGTCTCGTAATCGCCTTCCCTGTGATCGCCAGAATAATAATTGTGAGTGATGGTCGCTGCATCGAGCCATGGAGCAAGGAATATCGATCTCGAAAATTCGATCGGCTGGTAAAACTCCGCTTTTATCGACCTTGAGATCCCAAGTCTCGTGTCGAGCCTGAATTCACCGCCGAGGCGATTTATCTCCATCCTGGTGTATCGATTGATGATCTGGAAATCGACATTCCCTTCAAGATCATCAAGGTGACTGTACCCCGCGTTGAGAATATTAGGCGAATAAATCTTCTCCCACGCGATAATCAGAAGTACCGTCTCGCCTCCCTCATCGACAAGCCGGTAATCGACCGTCTCGAAAACATTCATCTCGTGAATATATTCGAGATCCTTCTCGAGCACGTCGAGGTCAAATTCGTCGCCGGGGATGAACGAGATCCTCCGTAGTATCTCCCCGTCGCGTACGTGAGAATGGTTCTCAACCTTTACCTTGTTTATATATCTTGTCACCGGTTCATCATGTCTCTGCTTTCGGATATACCGTTCATACTCCTCCTCGGAGACTGAAAACCGCGACAGTTCATCTCTGTAAGCCTCGACTTCGAGCGCCGCGGCCTGAATCACCTCGGGAGCGAGTTCAAAGTCATATGACGAATATCCTTCCAGGACCATATTGACGCAGACGTCGGCAAGTTTTTTGACCTTTTCCGACGTCTTCCTTATCATTATCCCCGTTGTCTGATCGGAGACTTCAAGCAGAGAGTGAAAGGAGCTATGATCAGCTTTTTCAATCGGGGCGCCAAGATCGACAGCGATTATTATATCCGCTCCCATGTCTTTGACGACATCGACCGGAAGTATATTGACAAGCCCTCCGTCGACAAGATACCGGCCGTCCATATGGACCGGAGCAAATACGCCCGGTATTGACATGCTCGACCGGATCGCGTGGATAAGGCTTCCAGATGAACATATTATTTCTTCACCGGTAAGAAGATCTGTCGCGACAGTCCTGAGCGGGATCTTGAGATCGTCAAAATCCTGATCGGTCGTAGTATGAAGAAATGGGGATTTTGAAGCGAGCTGCATCTTCTGTCCCCCGACAACCGCTATCGGAGCTATAAGTTCAAGATCCTTGAATCCGAATTCAGCAAGTATAAAGTCGCACCTGTCGTCTTTTTTCCTCCTGAAAGAACGTTCCCTCCTGTCTCTCCTGTCCGAAAAAAGATCGGCCCAGTTCATACTGATCATTACATTTTCCATCTCGTCGGGAGATAATCCCACCGCGTAGAGCCCGGCTACTATCGATCCGGCGCTTGTTCCGGCTATGTAATCGACTGGTATCCTCAGTTCTTCAAGGAGCCTTATCGCGGCGATATGAGCCGGACCTCTGGCCCCGCCTCCTCCAAGCACGAGGCCTATCTTTGGCCGGCCTGGCTCATCGGTCGCGCCTGTGGTATCAGCGGCTCCCCCGGCGGCGACAGGCAGAAAAAAGATGATCAAGAGGATTGCGGCTGACATGCGATAGATCATCAACAAAGGTCTCATAAAGATGCCTCCCGGCTGTTTCGATTGATTTTCCAGGCAATAAAGATAACGGATTCATCATCGACCCGCACTCTACCAGTTAAGAGGGTGGTGGTCAAGACTGCCGTATCCGTAACTGAAAATAAGAATGGAACAGTCCGGGACTTGCTGGGAGGGGCTTTGGCAGATAAGCTGCATTGATGGCACTAATCGACCTGACGGTAATCGAAGGACTTGCGGTCAAAAGCAGGACCGCGGTCACCTTTTTCCTGAAAAAATAAGGCAGTATGTATGGTCGAACCCGAAGTTCGGTCTATCCCATTTTACGACACGCTCTCCCTCGAACCGGAACTCTCTCGATACCGCTTCGGCAATATCCCAGGCAAGAGGTATCACCTTTCCGGCAAGCCTGATATTCCCCGCTTCGATGATCAGCCTTGCTCTCGGTCTCATAATTCCGCGGACCTGCGCGAAGATATACCTGAGACAGTTGATGTAGGAGTCATAGCCGTTCTCGATCGCGGGACACTCACTGATCGCAGGAGAAAACCTCTTTCCCTCCCTGAAAGGGTACGGAGGAGAGGTGAGGGTAAGATCGACCGGCGGAAAGGCGAACGATGAAAGCCTTCTTGAGTCCCCGAAGATCAGGTTATCAGGCTCTTGCATCCTCGAACGGATATACTCAGAGCGTCTCCTGTCGCTTTCCACACCGAATCCCCTGCGCCCCAGGTTCTCAGCGACGATGAGAGTGGTGCCGAATCCGGCAAAAGGATCAAAAACAGTATCTCCTTCTCTGGAAAACTCATTTATCAGAGGTTCGACGAATCTTTCCGGAAATCTTACGTCGAAATCCCTGAACTCGTCTGGAAGTCGCTCTGAAGACTTGGCGCTGAGCGTCATATAGGAACTCATTAATACCCCCGGATACTTGCCCGCACTTTTCCCGGCCGATGGACCAGTATGTCGTTTTATTGATCTGTGTACGGAAACCGGCCACCCCCGGCCACGAAAGACGGCCAATTTCATGACAAAAAGAGCTCTGATGCCCTCTTATATTATAATCGTGCAAATTGATTGCCAATCTTCCGCGGCCATGCTCGATATTACGTATTTATTTATCATACATGATGTTACAGTGATTGATCGAAAATCGATACTGCCAACGCATTTTTTCCCGGGCAACTGTAATATGATGCAACTAAACAGCAGCGAATCCGTATTCTTAAACAGAAGGAATATCGAAACCCGGTAATGGAGGCATCAGCAATGAGAACGGTAAAAATATCCGCTCTGGCCCTTCTCCTCGTCCTGGCATCGGTCGCAGTGGCAAACGCCGACGGCACAGGGAGGATCTACGGAAAGATAACGACAGTCGATGGCGATCGTTTCGAGGGATTGATCCGCTGGGACAAGAACGAGGGCGCCTGGATTGATTTTCTTAACGGAAACAAGGAATTGTCGAAACGACACAGATCATCACGTGGAAGATATCAGGATAGAAAGAAAAGGATTACTATTTTCGGCATCCTTCTCGGATACACCGATTCTGACAATTATTATTCGAGCAGCGCCCAGTCAGGGATCAGGATGGGACATATCGAATCGATAGAGGTAGTAGATGACGATGTCGTCATGCTGACCCTTAAATCGGGAAATACCCTTGAACTCAACTCGGGATCGACCGATATCGGCACCGCCAACCGCGAGATAGTGATCGAGGACGAGAATGAAGGTGAGATCGGATTCGACTGGGATGACCTTGAGCGGATAGATTTCATGCAGGCCCCCGCAGGACTAAAATCGATATTCGGGGAACGCCTTTACGGCACGGTAAAGACAAGACGCGATGATGAGTTCTCCGGGTGGATAGCCTGGGATATCGATGAAGCATTCGAATCGGACGTGATAGATGGAAAACAGGATCACCGTAACAGAAAGATCAAATTCTCCAAGATAGCCTCAATAGAGAGACATTCATCGGACAGCGCCATTATCATCCTGAAGAGCGGAAACGAATTCAGGCTTCGCGGCACGAATGATGTCGATGACAGCAACCGCGGAATAATAGTGACAGACCTCGAGCTTGGAGAAATAAATATCGGTTGGGATGATTTCGACAGGCTCGACCTGAAGTCGCCTTCCGCCGAAGTAAGATATGACGCATTCGATGGCGGTGGATATATAGAGGGTACGGTATTTACCAGCGACGGGGAAGAATTTACTGGAAGGATACGCTGGGACAACGACGAGGAATTCACGTGGGAGTATATAGACGGCGACTACCATGATATAGAGATGGATATCGAATTCTCCAATATTGCCGAGATAACCAGAAAAGGATCCCGTTCTTCGGTAGTGACCCTGCGCGATGGAAGGTCTTTCCGCCTCAGGGGCTCAAATGACATCGATGACGATAACAAAGGTATCTTCATCGAGACCGCTCAGGGAGAGGAAGTGGAGGTCGACTGGGACGAATTTGAAAAAGTGGTGTTCAAGAAGAGATAGAGCTGAGCGGCACCCCGCGCTGTACCACACGGCCCGGAAGATGACTCTTCCGGGCCGGCTTTTACCGATAATTTGGAGGGGCGGAGGAAATGCCCCTTTGCTCGATCCCCCAGGGAACTTCCCGTCTAGATAAGCCTTCCTGAAAACTCGCTCGCGTTCCTAATGAAGACTACCGAAGGCAGGCCATCAGCAAGAGTGATCAGCCTGTCAGCATATTCTTCTTCCTCACCCGCCCCGGGAATCATCAACCCTATGAATACAAGATCGGAGTCTTCGCTGCTCGCGCAGATGATCTCATTTATCGACAGATCGGGATTCTTTACGATGACCTCCGTCGAAGCCTGTATCCTCACCGACTGAATAAGGTTGGAAATACTCTCTTCCATACCTTTTTTTTCCTCCGGTGAGATCACTATGGTATGAACGACCAGCTCCGATTTCTCCCATTCGGGATTCATCATCAGCAGGTGGGCAAGCAGAAGCATAAGGTCACCATTATATTCCAGACCGCCCCACCACAGGTCGATCCGTTTTTTGATCGCTCTGCGGTTTATCATACCGAGTTTTGAAATAATCGTATTTTTCCTGATCTTCGCTACGGACCGCATCAGCCCGAGGAGGGTCACGAGTTTTTCCTTCTCGTTAGGCCATCCGAACATCACTGTATTCGATTCCAGTCCGGCTATCCCGTTGGCCTGGACGATATTTGTCACTCCGGTCTCCAGATCGGATGCGACATGCGCCTCGCAGAATCCGACAAGTCCATAGGCTTCAAGCACCTCGTCCATCTCTATCTTGTCCCTGACTGTCTCATACGCCTCCCCGTCAAGTTCCCCTTCTATCACCTTGCAGGCGGTGACGATCCCGTGTTTTTCGTTGAAACAATTGGCAAGATATACAACATCGATATCCTTGGTTATATCCCGCGTGAATGATATGATATGGGGACGCCAGTTCCGCGGATCGACTTCATGCCCCTTCAGTTTAAGCAAGGCGAATCGGGCTATTGAAAACCACATGCCCGCTCTTACATCTCCCCATCTTTTACTCAACGCTTTTTTCCTCAGGAACAGGAAAATGACCAGTTCGAGCAGGGAAGCGACTATACAAGCGGCGGGATTCAGTAGGAACATAACGAAAAGGGCGCCGGCAGCGCCTAGCAGCGACACAGCCCAGGGGACATTAATCGTAGGCCTGTACGAAGGGTCTCCGACAAGTTTTTCAATAGCAGCGCTTATATTGATGATGACATAGAGAGTTAGAAAGAGGACCGTCACGTACTGGGCCACGGTGTTCAGATTCCCCATCATCACCGCTGAAAGAGCAAGAAGCCCCGATATCCACGTGGAGATCGTCGGTTGTCCCTCTCTGGAAAGTCTCGAAAGAAATCTCGGAGCAAGTCCGTCATTCGAAAGCGCCTGCAGCACCCTCGGGCCGGCGAGGACACTCCCGAAAGCCGAGGAAAGTATCGCTCCCCACATCCCCGCGAAGACAAAGAGAGGACCGAACAGGGATACTGTGATCCAGACATTTTTTCCAGATGAGGCAAGCTGCTCGGGAGAAACCGCCTTCGATATCGAAAGAAGAACCGGGACGGCCAGATATACGAGAGTCCCCGTCAGAACGGCAAGAAGCGTCCCTCTCGGAATGCTCCTGCTCGGATCCCTGAGATCGCCGCTCATCCCGATTCCAGCGGTAAACCCAGTCGCGGCGGGAAAGAATACTGCGAATACGTACCAGAATCCTTCGGGCGCGGATCTGTATGTCGCCACCAACTCTGGCGCGCCTGTTCCCTTGACTATCACACCGACAAAAAGCGCAAGGATCGAAAGACCCACAGTTATCAGTATTGGAATCTGAAGTTTGAGAGCGATTTCGGCGCTTTTCCCCGACAGGTACGTGATCACTATGATTATCACGGCAGTGGCCAGCTGGATAAAATAAGGAGGGATCATTCCCCAGGCAGATGGCCACAGGACGGCAAGAGACTCGGCCAGACCGAAACTGTAGAAAGTGATACTCAGCGTCCGGCAGAGGTAAAGTGGTATCCCGATCGCGCCTCCGAGTTCAAGCCCGAGGCTGTGAGAGATCATGTAGTATTCCCCTCCGACTCCGACGTGCATGTTCGTCGAAATCGCCGAGGCGCTGAGCCCGGTGATAAAGGTGATCGCGCTTGCCATTAGAACGACCAGAAGGGTCAGTGGCAGGCCAAGGTTACCCAGTACCCAGCCGAATCTCAGGTACATGATCAGTCCCAGGATCGTCAACGTGCTGGGAGTGTAGACTCCCAGAAAAGTCCCGAACTTGACCGCTTTATCTTTTTTAGTATCGCTTGTATTCATTTGATCTTTTCGCTATTAAACCTTTACCAGCTTACACCGGGTGTCCTCACCTCTTTAGCCTTTTGGCCCATAGATAAACCAGAGGCAGATCCAGGAAACAGCAGTAGCTGCCAGAGTAAAAGGCAGGCCGATCCGTGTGAACTCTCTGAAAGAGACGGGAATTCCTTCCCTTTCGAGGATACCTATGGAGACGAGATTGGTCGTCGCTCCTATCGGCGTTATATTTCCCCCGAGGCACGAACCTATCAATAATCCAAAAGCCATAAGGGCGGGGTTGACGCCCAGCGTCGTACTGAGCCCCGTAACAAGAGGAAGCATCGCGGCTATATAAGGAATATTATCGATAAAAGAAGATATAAGTACTGAAAACCACACGACGACGGAATAGATCAGAAATACATTTTTACCCTTCAACCCGGCAAGTTGATCGACCAGTCCCTCGACAACGCCCCTCTGGACGAGCATATGGACCAGCACAAAAATCGCCATCAGGAAAGCGACTGTCTCATAGTCCAGCTTTAGACCGGACTTCTCGTGATCCCTCGCGACCCTTGCTTTCTGCCAGATGAAACCGGCCGCTCCCACACTCATGCAGGCGACTCCTCCAAACCACCTGAACCCCGGATCGACCCATGTCATAAATGAAAGAAGAAGTATCGCGACCAGTATCAGCCAGATCGGGACCCAGCTCCTAACGGGAGTTATACTGATCCTTTGGAACTTCTGCTTATCTCCACGAAAAAACCAGTAAAGGACGATAAATCCGGCTACAGCTCCGATCTGCACTATCCAGAATATGCTCGGCATGCCGTCGAGCCAGAAAAAATCGAGAAAACTCAGCTTCATTCGAGCAGCCAGGAGCATGCTCGGAGTATCCCCTATAAGAATCGCCATTCCCTGTAGATTGGATGAGATGGCAAGTCCTATTATCACAGGCACGGGAGAGACTCCAGCCTTCCTTGTCAACTGGAGAGCTATTGGCGCGATTATCAATACTGTAACGACATTATCCATGAATATCGAGAAGATAGAGGCAAAGACTATGATCGCCATAAAGGCTATCCCAAGATTCGGTGACTTGTTGATCAGGTGATCCGATATCGTCTCAGGCATCCGTGAATATATGAAGGTCTCGGCGAGCAGAAGAGATCCGACAAAAATGCCTATGACATTCCAGTGTATCCCGTAAAACACTTCTGCCGGATACAGAGCCCTTATCAGAAGAGCCGCCACGACTCCGCTCCAGGCTATAAGCCACCTTTTCCTTTTGAATATTACCAGGCTTATATAGACGATCAGGAATACGACAGCACTCTTAAGCATCTGATCTTCCCTGTATTCCATCGAGTTCGTCAATTATCGCCCTGGCAGCTCCCGCCGGAGAAGGCGCTTCGTAGACAGGCCTTCCTATAACGAGATAATCCGAACCGGCTTCTTTGGCCGCCCGGGGCGTCGCTATTCTTTTCTGATCCTGGCTAGCTGATCCCGCCGGGCGGATCCCCGGAGTAACGATGACGGGGCGTCCACCGAATTCCCTTCTTATAGCTGCCGCTTCTTTCACCGAGGAGACTACTCCGTCAAGACCCGCTTCGAGGGCGAGTGAAGTCCTTCTGAGAACGAGGCTTTCAACATCGCCTTCATAACAGGAGACCGCCGCGAGATCTTCCGAAGCCATACTTGTCAGCACCGTCACCCCGACAAGGAGTGGCCTGGCAGTTCCCGCCCGCGCCGAGGCTTCCACCGCCGATTCGGCTGCCGCCTTCATCATATCGATTCCGCCGCATGTATGCAGAGTCATCATATTTATGCCATGGCCGCAGGCTGCTTTGACCGATCCTGATACGGTGGCAGGTATATCGTGGAATTTCAGATCAAGAAATATTGACGCGCCCATTTCAGTAATTTCGTCGATCAGTCCCGGACCTTCGGACGTGAACAACCTGCTTCCTACCTTGAAATATCCGATCACTCCCCTGAGAGACTCCACCATTGCCAGAGCACCCTCGCGGTCTTCAACATCAAGTGCTACTATTATGCGGGGCTGTTCCGTCATCATCTTTCCTTTCGGTCTTGTCGACAGAATATTTTATCGCTGGAGGTATTCCACCGGCCTCAAGCTTTTCGATGATCCTCGCCGGAAGGCCGGGATCATAAAACAGCGCCGTTCCGACCTGGATTCCCGATGCTCCGGCCATGAAAAATTTCAACGCGTCATCGACTGATGATATCCCACCAACTCCGATTACCGGTATATCGACAGTACGCGCGATCCTCCATACTGCGTCCAGAGCGACAGGCCTTATCGCCGGACCGGAAAGCCCCGCCCTTACCCTTTTGAATACAGGCTTTGCCCTGGATATATCAATATCCATTCCGATGACAGTATTGATCGCCGTTATCCCGTCGGCTCCCGCTTCCTCTGCTGCCAGCGCAAGCCTGGCGATATCACTGACATTCGGCGTAAGCTTGGCCAGGATCGCGATCCGCGGCAGCAGGTCTTTCGCGTGCCTGACGTACCTGCCGAGAAGACTGGGATTTGATCCCACCGCCATCCCGCCGCGTTCGACATTCGGGCATGAAAGATTGAGTTCTATGATCTCGATATTTTCCTGCCGGGCGATGAAATCGATGAGTTTCCGATAGTCCCCCCAATCCTCCGCCGCTACGCTGATCACGGGTTTGACTCCGGCTGACACAAGGACAGGTATCTTCTCTCTGAAAAAATATTCCGCTCCGACATTCTCAAGACCAATACTGTTTAAGAGGCCGGAAGGCGTTTCCTGAAGTCTTACCCCGGGATTTCCCTTTCGAGGTTCGAATGAGATCGTTTTCGTGACGATCCCTCCGACTTTTGTTATATCAAGGTAATTCGCGTATTCGATACCATACCCCGCAGGACCGGAAGCAAGAAAAACGGGGTTTGCGAAACAGGCATCACCTATTTTCAAACCAATATCGTTATTATCGCTCACTCCCACTCCTCCCAGTCGATATCCTCCGCTCTGAAAACAGTCCCTTCCATGCAGACAGACCTGAGTGTCTTCTCCCCGTCCTCGATTACCGGAACGGTACATCCCCTGCACGCGCCCAGGCTGCAGGCCATGACCGATTCGAGTGAAGTATAGTGATTTTCAAATTTCGGGCCGACCCTGTCGATGAGCGCTCGAATCATCGGTCTCGGACCGCACGAATAGAGGATCGCCGCGGGAATACCGCCTTTTTCGATCTCTTCTTCGAGGAGTTCCACGATATTTCCCTTGTGACCTGAAGAACCGTCGATCGTCGCGGTATATACCTGATCGAAATCTTTCTCGTACAATCCTTCAAGCAGTTCCTCTTTAGTCTGAGCTCCTATAAAAAGATGCATCTTCCCGACTGTAGCTTCACGTTTCCAGCTTCTCGCGCAGAATATTATCGGCCCGAGTCCCGTTCCTCCACCTACGAAGACTACATCTTTTCCGCCAGGGCGGCTGAAAGGCATGCCGCCCAGAGGTCCCGCCATTTCCACCTGCTCGCCGGCGGCTTTCGAAGCTAGTATAGTTGAACCGGGCCCTACCGCCTTTACAAGAATCGTCATCGTTTCGCTGTTGATATCCATTATTCCGAAAGGCCGGCGCAACAGCGGAACAGTCTGGTCATTGACCCTTACAGAAATAAACTGGCCGGGATAGGGATCAGGGAAATCATTCGGCCTTTCAAGGATGATCAGATATGTCGATGGTGACAACTTTCTGTTTTCGACGATCCTGACAGTAAACGGCCGTTTCTTCTCCAGGCTCAATCCTGCTCCTTCCTTTTACCGGTTATCAGGCTGTCTGCTTCGTTTTTCAATAATGAATCGGCGTCGACCGGTCGGTTCCTCTCTGACGCTGCCCTGAGCGAGTCGATCAGGGCGGGCGGAGGTCTGCTGAAATTCTTTCTCACCGAATCAGCCGCCGATACCGAAGCCCCGGCAAGGCTGTCTCTTTCCGCCACAGAACGGGATAAGGGGCCGGGGACAGGATTTTTTCGGGAATCAACCGGCAACTTCGCCTTGCTGTCAGGATCTGCGGGAGTCCCGCTCTCCATGCCGCGCTTGCCCGACCGGACCGATGTCGAATCGGTCATTCCGTCCTTCATCATCTTTCGCGCCGCCTCGATACTGTCGGCGCGCGCTTTTTCCATCCGCATCCTCACCTCGGCAGCGGCGGCGGCAGTATCTGCCATCGCTGAATCTATATACGCCTGCATCATAAGTGCGCTGTCCTCATCACCGAGTCTGACGATCTGCGCCACAGCTCCTCTGGCCTGCTGAGACCGTGGATATCTCAGGACCGTTGCCCGATACGCTTCGAGGGCTTTTTGCGCGTCACCCAGTTTTTTCTGGTATATCCACGCTACCGCGTAGGAAGCCGCGGGAGCGAACGATGTCGATGGAAAACTGTCTATCACGGCCATGTAATTATTTTTTGCCGATTCGACTTCGTCAAGCCTTGTCAACTTTATCTCGGCTGCTGAAAACCTCGCCTGCGCTATCTGCTCTTCACTCGCCCCTTTTCCTGATGATTTCTCAAGCTCGATCAGTTTTTTGATGCTTCTGCTTTTTTGCATCGCCAGCGGGGCGAACTCCGAACTGCTCGCTTCCCTGCTTACGCTGGCAAACGATTCCTCGGCACTCTGCAGGGAATCGAGTTTTTCATGATAGATCATTCCAAGCCTGTAATATGCTTCGGCAGAGAAGGTAGAGTGGGAGAATTTTCCCGTTATCTCCCTGTATTTGGCAATAGCCGTCAAAAGCGAATCCATGCACTCATAAGCACGGGCCTGGCCAAGCATTACAAGACCCTGGTCTTTTACCTTGGGGACATCCGGTAGAAGTTCATCGAATATGTTCCTTGCCTCCTCGCACCGCCCGGTCCGGGAGTAACAGTCACCAAGCGCCAGGGAGATATCATATCGCAACTCCCAGGAAATCCCTTTCCTGAGAAGCTGTTCATAGCTTTCCGCCGCCTTCTGCCAATCCTTGAACCTGTAATGCAGTCTTGCCGACTTCAACAGAGCTTCATCAAGGATCTCACGACTGGCATCCTCTCCGGAGACGGTGGAGTACAGTTTCAGCGCTTCTTCATTATTCTCAAGTTCGAGATTAATGTCTCCCGCAAGAAAGATCACCTGGTGACGGATCTCGTGATCAGCGAAATTATTGAGGAACCTGTTCGTAAAGACGAGGGCCTGGTTGTATTCCCTTTTTTCGAAATGAGCCAGGGCCAGCCAGAACAACGCGTGGGGAACATATTCACTTTCCGGATAGTTAGTAAGGAGTTCCTGAAACTTTCTGATACCTTTGCTATACTCTTCCTGCCTGACAAGGGCTTTCCCCATAAGGAATATCGCGTCATCGACCCAGCTGCTCTCCGGATGATCGCGAAGTATCTTCGAACACTTGAAGATCACCTCACCATATTTTGTCTTCAACCCCCGGCCGCTGTCGGTACCTGTCCTGATCGACTCCTCGCGGGCTTCCTCCGCTTCGCTGTAAAGCCTTCTCGCGTTATACATCGTGTTGAAATAGATGCACGAAGAAGCGAAAGAAAGCATCACTAACGGTATAACCGCTTTCAGAAAAGATGATTGAAAAGATCTTCCCACAATATGACCCTGACTCAGGGGAACACTGAATATTTATTCCGGCAGATCTTTTGATGATCAACCGGGGCCGACTTGCCCGGATTTTCCGGGATCGCGCATCCACCGGTCAGGATACATCGGAACACCATCTTCCCTCAAGGAAAACTCCCTTTATCCTGCCGGTAAATTTCTTTCCGATCAAAGGCGTATTCGACGCTTTTGACCTGATCATTTCTTTTTTAAAGACCCATTCTTCCTTTGGATCGATCAGGACCAGGTCGGCCGGAACCCCTGCTGCCAGCTTACCTCCGGAAAGTCCGATGACTCCAGCCGGTCCGGTCGTCAGCATCCGTATCAGGTCGATAAGCTCAAATTTTCCGTTAAGGACAAGTTCCGTATGGAGTTGGGCAAACGATGTCTCGAGACCTGTCATCCCCGGAGGAGCAAAATTGAACTCGACCTGCTTATCGATCTCGGTGTGAGGAGCGTGATCAGTAGCGATACAATCAATAGTCCCGTCGTTAAGAGCCGTTCTCAGGGCGGCTATATCAGAAAGCCCTCGAAGCGGAGGGTTCACCTTGAGGTTGCGGTCATAACTTTCGAGCAACGATTCATCGAGAGTCAGATGATGCGGCGAGACTTCCGCGGTGACCGCGACACCTTTCTTTTTCGCAGCTTTTATAAGCTCGAGTGATCCTTCCGTCGAGACATGCGCGATATGAAGCCTGGCGCCTGTCAACTGAGCCAGCCTGATATCCCTGGCGACTGCTATCTCCTCTGACGCGGCATGTGCCCCCTTAAGGCCAAGACGCGTTGAGACATAACTTTCGTTCATCTGCGATTCGTCGGTCAGATAGGGATCCTCACAATGAACGATGACCGGGAGATCGAGCATCCTGGCGTATTCCAGCGCGGTTCTCATCACGCTTGAATTGGCTATATATCTGCCATCGTCGCTTAAAGCTACTATGCCGGCTTTTTTAAGATGGAAGAACTCTGTTATCTGCTCCCCATCGAGCCCTTTTGTGACGGCCCCCGTCACGTAGACCCTGCAGTTACCATCTGTCTGGGCCCTTCTGTTTACGTATTCAACGACGCTTGGATCGTCTATCACCGGATCGGTATTGGCCATGCAGAGTATGGACGTGTATCCACCGGCAACAGCTGCCGCGGTTCCAGTCGCTATCGTCTCCTTGTCCTCGTTTCCAGGCTCTCTCAGATGCGTGTGTATATCAATGAAACCAGGGGCGATAAGAAACCCTTCACAATCAAACACCGGCAGTTCGGTCTCTACCTTCTTCTGCCACTGGATCTCCGAGATAAGGCCTTTCTGGACCAGTATTGAGCCAGCTTTTATCTTCCCCGCTTCAGGGTCGGCCAGCTTCGCGCCTGTGATCCAGAACTCCTTTTTATCTTTCCAATTGACCATCTGCTCTCCTCTTTTTCGCTCTTTAACAGGCAATCGATACTGAATATATCTTTCGATACGCGTGAGGGATCTTTCAACTATTTTCGTCTTCTTCTACCTTGCCTCCCGCTATCAGGAACAGGACCGCCATCCGCACCGCCACGCCATTTGTCACCTGTGGCAGGATTACCGCCTGCTTTCCGTCTGCTACTTCCTGCGCTATTTCCACTCCCCTGTTTATAGGGCCGGGATGCATCACTATACAATCCGGGGGCGCTGCCTTCAGTACTTCCGAAGAAACTCCGAAGACCTCGAAGTACTCCCTTGAACTCGGGAAAAGAGAATTCTTCTGCCTTTCGAGCTGGATCCGAAGGATATTGATAGCGTCAGCGCCTTCGATCGCTTTCCTGAGATCATATTCAAGCCTGACGCCTCCTTCCCCGAGTCTTTCGACATCTACGGGCATCATCGTGGGAGGTCCACAAACCGTCACCTTCGCCCCCATCTTGGTCAGGCCCCAGATGTTCGATCGGGCTACCCTGCTATGAAGGATGTCGCCGATGATCGTAACTCTCTTGCCATTGAAGGTCCCCCAATGTTCCCTTAGAGTCATCATATCAAGAAGAGCTTGCGTGGGATGAGCGTGCCTGCCATCACCGGCATTGACTATCGAAGCATCCAGAAATTCGCTGGCAAACTTGTGAGCACCTGACGATCCGTGCCTCATCACCACTATATCGACTTTCATCGCTTTGATGTTCTCAAGTGTATCTCGCAGGGTCTCGCCTTTTTTAACCGATGAAGTGGCCTTTGAAAAATTTATTATGTCCGCGCTAAGCCTTTTTTCCGCCAGCTCAAAACTCATCCTCGTTCTTGTGCTCGGTTCGTAAAAGACATTGGCGATCGTGACACCTCTTAGAGCCGGGACCTTTTTTATTTTCCGGCTGAGGACTTCCTTGAAATTGTCGCCTGTATCAAGGATCAGTTTGATATGCTCTGCGCTCAGGTCCTCGAGCCCGAGGAGATCTTTGCGGTTAAATTGCACTTTCTGATTACCTCCTTCCAGCACCGGCCGAATACCAGCCGCTACCGTGATTACTTTTTACGGGCCTTCGGCGCAGTTTTCTTGCCGGCCGCCGGTTGCTTCCGCGCAGTGGATATTTTCCTGGCCGGGGCTTTCTTGCCGGTAGCAAGTCTTTTCTTCAATAATTTTTGCCCGGCCGGAGAGTCCTTGATATCCTGATATCCCGCTTCGCCAAGTTTAACCTTGTCAGTGATTATATCGCTCAGGACTACCTGCTCTTCCCGGTCGATCTCGCTCAGAAGCACCTTAACCGTCTCAGCCGCAGATGTAGGGACGTTTTTCCCCACGAAATCGGCGCGTATCGGATATTCCCTGTGCCCCCTGTCCACGAGTACCGCCAGCTGAATGGATCTTGGCCTCCCGAAATCCGTCAGTTCGTCAAGAGCAGCCCGGACAGTCCTTCCCGTGAAGAGGACGTCATCGACCAGGATGACCGTACGGTCCGTTATATCGGATCCGATCTCGGTTTTTCCCACTACAGGCATACTCGCTATCATCTGCACGTCATCCCTGTAGAGAGTGATATCAAGAGCTCCTACCGGCACTTTTGTACCCTCGATCTTTTCGATCGCCGAGGCGATCCGTTCGGCGAGGGGTACGCCCCTTTTTCTGATCCCCACAAGAATAAGTCCCTCTACTCCCCTGTTCTTTTCTACGATCTCGTGGGCAATCCTCATGATAGTCCGCCTCAGCTGCACGGAATCCATGACGACAGCTTTCCTGATAATCTTCAAAATACCTCCTCTTTCTCCGGTTAAAAAAAATCCTCCCGGCCAGGGAGGTTGATAGGAATCGATTAAAGATCATTATCCTTCTGATCCTTTTCTGGCCTCCCGGACCAGATTAAAAGGCATAGTGGAGTGATACTATACGATATCGTGGCTGATGGCAATACTTTTCTTTACCCCACAATTCGCTGCGTTACAGACTGCCCTTAACAATACCATCGATACTGATAAATTCGCGTCTTCCCTGGATAATCAAAGATAATTCTTCTCTGAAACTTTTCATGACTTTCCTTTTAATACTTCAGTGTACACGCCACGACCCTGTTGTCATAAAAAGTCGGTATCAGAAGCATATTCCATTTACTCAGAAAACATATATCGGCGGCATTTATCTTCTCCGCGCTTGTGTCAAGAAGGACAGTCGTCACTCCGTCCGGTTCGATGAAGACCGTCCTGCCTTTCCAGTCGCTGGCGATGAAATTACCCTTTCCGTCGACAGCCACTCCATCAATATTAGACCCGGTCGCGACCCTGTCGGATATTTCTTTTGTTTTCATATCTACCTGACGAAGCATCCCATCTCCCGATACGCCGACGATGAGGTTGCCATTGTCAAAACAAAGCCCGTTCGGCCTGAGGATCTTCCTTCCCTGGAGCCATAACACGGCATTCTGCCCGTCGAAACGATAAATCGCGTCCTGGTCCCTCATCGAATCGGATATATAGACGTTTCCTCCTTTGTCGACCGCTATATCGTTGAGGAATATCGAGCCAGCGACCTTGTAGCGCTGTACAACAGCGCTTTTCGCGATATCTATTACAACAAGTTCGTCTATATCAGAGACAAAAAGCTTGCCCCTGAAGATTCCCATCCCCTTTGGCGCATTAAGACCGGTTATCCATTTTAATTTTTTAATCTCGCCTTTCATCGATAATCTGGAGATAAAACCCATCCCGTTCTTCTCGTCAGGACGGCCGGAGATGTTCGAAACGAACAGAATGTGGTTCTCGTCATCATAAACAACCGATTCAGGCGTCTCAAACAAAGGCTCCGTTGCCCACTTTTTCGCCAGCGTCTGAGCGTTAGAGCCGGCAGCCGCTATCGAGGTTATCAGGATCGCGATAGTCAGAATTCTCATTTCACTCCTCCTGCCGGGTAATTACCTTCTTATCCCGGATATGCGTGGGTCTCACTCAAGCAGGCGACAGTCATTTCCTTACCTGCCGTCCGAGAATCTTCTCAACGTCAGCGATCTTCCCGTGAAGCCTGCCCTGCCCTGAATCGAAGTCATCGATTCTTATCGTCGTCAGGACGCGCGGCGCGAGTCCTTTCATATGGTGATGACACCTGGTTATAAGCCGGATAAGATCATCAAATTCTCCCTCGACCGTTGTTTCCATCGGTCCCATCCGGTATTCCAGCCCCGATTCATCTATGATCGAAATAATCTGCGCGACTTCGTTGCCCAGATTCGCTCCGATACCCACAGGTACTATCGAAAAACTGGCAAGCATGATCCTCCTCCTGAAAAAACACGGGGCTTTTCATCCTCTCTCAGCCGGGGACAGCGTGTCAATCGATCCGGCAATTCGTACGGCGATCCTGTTATATCTCCGGCTATCGCTCCGAGCATCCTTTTCCTCCAGTACAGCGTGGACGACACGGACCGGAACGACAACAGCCCGGTTCCTCTTCGCAAAGGAAGACCGGGCTGTCAGTCAGTTTCAGTTCCCGCCGGTGTTATTGGCTGAGCCTCTCATCGCCGGGAGATAGCTTTTCCAGTCTCGCTTTCAAAATATCTGCATCCTCGATCCTGCCATTCTCCCTGAGAAGCGTCAGGTAGAGAAAATTGATATCGAGCATATTCACTTCTTCCTCTGGATCCTCGATATCCTTGCCATAATAAGTAAATCCTTTTTCCAGGACTTCGAGAGCTCTCTTGTATTCTTTCATATCGGTAAGGACCTGAGCGAGCTGAGTATAGGCATCGTAATGCGTCTCTCTGGTCTCGATCGCTTTTTCAAGACTCGCCACGGCCTCCTCATATTCCCCGTTCTTCCAGTGAGCCTCTCCACGGTGCCGCCATGGACATGACCATTTCGGCGTTTCCATATTAAGCTGCTTGTAAATCTCTATCGCGTCATCATATCTTCCAAGACTAAGCAGGATATTGGCATAGTTGAACTTGTGCTTTCCGCTGAGGCTCCCGATATTCTCCTTGAGCATATCAAGGTTGCGGTTCATCTCTGACATGTGAAGATAGGCGAGAAATATTGTGGCCATATTGTTGACAGTATCCGCCCGCTCCATCTCGTAATTATTATAGGCGGCGACAAAATTGACCGCGGTCTTGTCCTCGACATATTTCGCGTAAGGGCTCTTTTCCTTTGTCGCCGCTGCCGAAGTAAAAGCGACTGCGAGGATGATACTCAGAAGGATGCTTCTTTTCATCACTGCTCCCGTCTAAAAGATCCTTTAAAATACCTTGACTCCCATCCGCGATATCGCAAACGATAAATTTGCCGTTCGACACCGGGATCGGGTACTCATTTCATTGATAATAATATAATAGCAACCACCGCTGCCGCAAGCCCTGTTATTGCCACCTTGCCGAGCCTCTCCTTCCAGATGAAAAAGGCGGCAAGCGTCGATCCCGTTATCACAGTTACATTTATAAACGGGAAGACAATTGAAGCGGGTACAGATCTGAGAGCTATAAGGGCAAAAAAAGTGCTGAGAAGATTGGGGATCCCGAGAAGAAGCCCCAGCATGAAAGTCCTTTTGTCGAAAGGTACTCTTCTTACGGCAATCATTATCCAGGTAAAAACAGCCGCTACCGTAAAAAGAATCCAGGTAAATACCATTCTGTCTACATCACGTAAAGTCTCGCTGAACGACTTGAGAAGGATACTCGTGATACCTGTGACGAGGAAGAGGATCATCATAACCGGCCAGAAGTTCCTGCCGGCTGAACGCGTCTTCCCCTTTCCGGCAACTCCTGCCCCGAAAAGAATAAACGATACGCCGCCGAGAATCATTCCCGCCCACTGGCCAGGAAGAGGTTTCTCGGCCCAGAAAAAGATCGAGGCCAGAACGGGAAGAGCGACCGACAGACGCATCACAGTGACTGATACGGCAAGGGGGCCTTTCGATATACCAGCCATAAGTACCAGGAATGCCAGTACGTAATTGATCCCTGTCACGCTGGCAAGCCAGAAAGTCGATGCCGCCGGCACATGAACCCTGAATCGAATAAAAAGCAGCGCCAGAGACGATGCTACTATATAATTCGCTCCGGCAAGAAGAAGACGGTCACCCTTCCAGCCTTCATTAACCTTTAGAATGACAGCGATTGCTATCGACGCTGCGGCGGCAGGTAAAAGCCAGATCAAACCTGCTCCCTCACAAATTGTTCCACGAAATACCGGGCTGTCAGAGGTTCACCGGTTGCCATTTCGACATGTTTGTCCCAGGGAAGTATATTGCCGGGTTTGTACACCTTCTCGCGGAAATACTCTCCAATAGCGCAGTTTCCGTATATACCGTTTGGACCGTTCAGAGCCAGGGGACCCGCTTCGAGACAGTGATGCAACTGTGAAGCTATAAGTTCCCCCAGCATATAGTTATGGTAATATACGGGTGAGGAGATTATATGGATCTTGGCCGCGTAATCAGGCTTGTTCCTGCCTTCGGGCCGCCTCACCATCTGGAACCGTTCCTTGAGATCCCACCAGAGGGAACAGAGATCCTGCTGCGGATCCCGGTACATCTCCCTTTCGAAATTGAACATTACCTGGACCCATCGGGCAAAAATCAACTGTTTGTTTCTCATCGCCTTCTTCAGTTCCGGTCCGATCTCGCCTATTTCCACTTCACTCAGGCCAAGCGATTCTTTCATCCAGAGTGGATCGTGAGATAACCGGCCGAAATACATCGCCGATGCTTCAGTGGTGCAGAGGTGGGGATAGATCCTTATCAGCCAGGGGAGATCTCCGTCGATATACTTGTCATAGACTCCGTGCCCCAGTTCGTGAAGCATTGTATCCATCCACTGGTTGTTATCGATAATATTGCAGAGTATCCTTATGTCGCCCTTCCTGTCGATATCGGTACAGAAGGCATGGGGATTTTTGCCATGCCGCTCATAAAGATCACTTCGCGAAAGGATGTCGTCAACGGGCATCCCGATCCCCGAATAGAAATCCGCGGCGAGCCTGACTATGTCTCTTCCCTTGTAATAATGATTGAAATCGCCGGCACCTGTCGCGGGAAGTTCCTGGAAATAAGGATCATGGTAATGCCACGGCATGATCATAGACGACTCGATCCCGTATATCCCGGACAACTTCAGATCGAGTTCTTCCTT
The DNA here is from genome assembly GCA_016932415.1 of Candidatus Krumholzibacteriota bacterium. NCBI lineage: Bacteria > Candidatus Krumholzibacteriota > Candidatus Krumholzibacteriota bacterium. Next base: position 116,036 of record JAFGCX010000010.1, on the reverse strand, counting down.
GAAGTATCGATAGGGTTCCTCAGTAAGCCTGTCGAGTTCATCAAAGATCCTAAGGAGTTCTTTCTCGTCCTGCTCGCCAAGGACCATCGCCATCGTGTAGTAGTTATCGAATCCGACCAGCCGTGCCGATTCGTTCCTCAATCCAATCAGCTCGAGCAGCTTCCCATTGACGCTCTCTCCGACAGCTTTACTCGCTTCCCAGACAGCTCGCCTTTCTTTTTCGTCATGGCTCTCTCTGAGAATATTATATACGTCATTAGTCGATATCTCGCTTCCTTCGACTTCAGGCCTGTATGTACTGAATCGTTTGTCTATCTCACTGGACAGATCCACCATCCGTTCGAGAAGATCACTGTCGATCTGGTTACCAAGATATTTGAGATAAAGGATATCACATATCCTTCTGAGCTCCGGGTCATCGAAAACGAGAGATTCTCTGGTCTTTTTCACATATTCGAAATCTCTTTTGTCAGCGTATATCTTCTCAAGTCTTTTTACAGACGCGGCATAAACTGCGTAATCATCATTGCTGCCACTTCGTGAGGCGTTCCAGTATGCCAGGCTTCCTTCTCTTTCGAGTTCTTCCACTTTCAGCGTATGATCTCTGACAAAAGCCTCGAATTCCATCCAGCACTCTTTCCCGAGGTCAGTCGGGCTTTGATCTGCCAGCGGCACGATCATGCCCACCATCGATGACCAGTATAAATGACAGCGCTAGGGAAGAAGAATATCTACAAATATCCACTCCCCCGCTTGAGCGCAGAGAGTACCAGATTACGACAGGAATGGCAAGAAGATGAAAGATGGAGAACTTGACCGTCAAACACGATATAGCTATTTTATAATCGGCTGGCGGGGAGGAGAGTTTCCCGCCTCAAGCGTCTTTCCTCGATCCTGATTTTTGGCATTCACACTGGAAGGACCAAAGACATGAAAAGATCTCCCGGTCCGATAGATGTTTTCCTCCTCCTTCTTTTTTTCATTCTCCACACTGACTCATGCCTGTCACGCACGTGGTATGTCACTATCCCTGGAGGCGGCGACGCACCGACAATTCAGGCCGCGATAGACAGCGCTATCGCGGGAGATATCATCCTCGTCGGACCCGGGACTTACACCTGGACCAACCAGGGGACGGGTGATTACAGGGGGATGGTGAGATTTCTCGAAAGAGACCAGCACCTGACTCTTAAAAGCGAGATGGGCGCCGAAGTGACGATTATCGACGCGGAATACCAGAACAGGGTCATCTACTGCCACGGACTTGCCAACATCACTGTCGATGGCTTCACACTGACGCGGGGCGATGCTCCCGACTTCGGTGACTACGTCGGCGGAGGGTTCTTTACACATAAAGCGGCCGAAGTGGTAAAAAACTGCATATTTTACAGGAACAGGGCTGAATGGGGAGCTGGTATTTCCTGCGTCGTTAATGAAGGCTTCTTCAGGGCCGAGAACTGCGTATTTATCGAAAACGACGCCTCACGTTTCGGAGGAGGCTTGGCTCTCGCCAACGGGGATGGTACGATAGATGTCTCCGACTGTGTATTCATCCGCAATACCGCTCTCAATGAAGGGGGCGGCCTGGTGATGTTCAACTGCAGGGCCGACGCGTTCGACCTGACATTCTACGGAAACGAAGCGGAAAACGGCGGCAGCGCGATCTGCATACGCGAAGAGGCATATCTCGATCTGGTCAACGCGACGATCTGCCATAACCGCTCGACGGGCGGTGGAACTGTCTCCTGCTGGTACACAGGTGAGATCGATCTTTCCATGACGATCATCGCTTTCAATTTCGACCCGCCATTCAGCTTTGAATCAGGGTCGGCCGGCAGTATAGGTTGTTCAGATATCTACGGCAATCTCGAGAACAACAATATTCCGGCAGAATTGATCGACGAAGGAACAAATATCAGCTTGAACCCGCTTTTTTGCGGTTCATCCGGATCGGGCAATTATTATCTCCGGAGCGATTCTCCATGCTTTCCACTTAACAGGCCTGATGGTCTTTTCTGCCCGGTGATCGGAGCATGGCCGGTCGGGTGCGGATCGATATCTGCCGAAAAGGCTTCATGGGGGAAAATCAAGAATATTATCCACCGTCAGCGATAGGGTCGCATGGTCATCGATCGATTATCCTAAAAACTTCGAAATCTTCATTGATATAGACTCTCTTGAGGTTTTGCCCCCCACTGTTGATGATGGGAAGCAGGATATCGCTGTCGCGTTCAAATGGGCCTTTTATCAGATAACCTGCTTTTACCTCGGAGGCGAGGGCGAGCAATTCTTCGATCGATTCCATATCATGATACACCGTCGCGGTTCTGCCCGTATAAAGAGAAAGTACCCGTGGCTTGCCGATAATAAAGATATCCCCTGTGTCAGTCTCACCTCGGATAAAATCAAAAAGCTCAACCGATGCGCGGCAGTACGGGCCTTCTTCGATGGGACCGAAATCTGCTTTGGAAAAAGCGCCGGAGTACGTGATCAGCAGGACAGTTGCTATCAACATTACGCCTGTTCTCTCTCTTCCAGTTATCCGCAGAAGAACGCGGAATGCGGAAAGAGCATAAAAAATATAGATCGGGATCAGTGGCATCATATACCTGGATCCCCCATATCCCGGAAAGATCAGAATCGGACAAAGATAGAGAAAGAGAAATATCTCGATCGTCCATCGATCGTGACGAGGTCTCCCTTCCATATCCCTGCCTGCCTCTGTAAAGAAAAGATTCATGATGAACCCCGCCACAGCCGCCAGCAGAAAAACAAGGGAGATAATCGAAGCGGATAGATCGGAGTATCCATTGACCCAGAGTTCTCCAAAGGATCTGGCGTATCTTGCCGCGTTAGCCGTTAACGCGGCAAGATCGAACGACATCTGTCTGAAATACGAGGAATCGCTATGGAAAATATGCGCCTGAAATACCATAAGAGTAAAAAAGAAAACAATCGATATGACAGATGATACCGTTATCTTCCTGCCATTGACAAGGTTAAGGATCAGAAGCGAAGGGATCAGGACTATCCCTATGCTTCTTGTTCCGTAAGCGAGATAGCATACCAATCCAGTAAGAAGAGCAAGGGGCACCATCTTCCCTGCTGAACGGCTGAAACGCCCCCTTGACGAGACAAGCAGCAGAGCCAGGTAGGTAAAAAAAAGAAACGGGATCTCGGTAAGGACATTATCCTTGAATTCCCAGAAATACCTGTTGAAAGCGATAAGGGCTACAAGGACTGCCGAAGAGGCGAATGAAAGTCTTCTGTTGAAGAACAGGTATAGAACAGCAAGAAAGAGAAGAAACACCGCAATGTTCAGCATCTTCATCGCTCGCAGATCGATCCTTCCGCTCACGCAGAATGGAGCAAGCATGGCGGGATAGACAGGCGGGTATGTTTCCGGAGCAAACAATCTCAGCGAGGGATTCTGGATATATCCGGTGTCATTATAATCCCTGCCTCCGGCGATATTCATCGCGTGATGTATGTACATGCTGAAATCACCGCCCCAGTCATGCCCGTCCCTGATCGTAGCGGTATAGAAGATGCCCGTGACGATTATCAATCCCGCTATTATCACCGACTTTTTACCGGTTTTTAACATCCTCTGTCACTCTATTCCCTGAAATGTCATCCACCTTTATCCGCACTGTCAGAAATCCTCCCCCTGCCTCTGTCACCACTGTCGATATCTTTTTGCCTTCCCTTAATTTCTCAATCTCAACGAGTAGCAGCTCATAGTTTTTCTCCGGGACCCTGGCGATAAGATACACCGCCGCGCCGGCGCTGTCAGGAGAGCTGACCCCATCCGGGGGCCGGACCTCGATGAGTTTTCCTTCTACCGAACCTATCATTTTGCGCCAGCTTTCAACGTCAAACCTTCGGGGCTGTCTTACCATCCTGCTACCCGACGACAGACTTCTTGTCGGTGATTTTACCTTTTCAACCGATTCTTCTTCAGTCGAAGCTGATCCGGCGTCTTTTTCAGACGATCTAATTCCTTCATTCAGGGGATCCTTCCCGCTGACCTGAGATCTATCGTCCGTATGAGCCATCTTCAGTTCGGACTTCTTCCCCTTATCCTGAGCTATCTGATCCGGTACCGTAGCTTGTCCGCCTTCGATTTTTTCGAATGTATCCTCTTTATCGTGGTCAGCAGGCTGCGCGGCGGTATTTTTTTCCCTCCGGGCCTCCTTCTGAGTACTCCCCTTTTCCGATCCACCTGTCCGCGTCTCCGCGCCCGTCACTGCCTCGATCGCGGCTGAAGAACCTCGATCATCGACCGGCTCTTCTTTCTGACTAAATTGAGAGACATAGAAGATCAATATCACCGCTGCAGCCACCCCGGCGAGTTCCAGAGGCAATTTGATCCTGACTGGCGAAAACATCCGGCGAAGCGCTCCACCGAAAGAAGGTCGCCTGGTAAGCCTGTTGTTTATGCTTTCAATAAAATGAGCGGGTGGGTCGACCCTTTCCATCTCAGCCATTATCCCGGCGATCTCCACCATCGAATCGTGGATATCCCTGCAGCCGGAGCAACCTGAAAGATGGGATTCGATCTCTTTCATCTCCTCTTCTGACAAGACCTTATCAATATACTCCGACAGTTTTTTCTCTATTTCACCGCATCTCATCGCTTATCATTCCTTTTATTACTTCCCTGAGCTTGAGCCTCGCTCTTGAGAGGCTGGATTTGACGGTGCCGGCTTTCAGTCCGGTGATATCACTGATCTCCTGGTACGATGCTCCCTCCATATCCTTAAGTACAACGACAAGCTTCTGCGATCCGGAAAGAGTATTGATCGCGTTTTCGATCATTTTCGCCATTTCTTTTCTTCCGATCAGGGACAGAGGAGAAGGAGAATTGTCCCTGATTACTTCTTCGGATCCTACCCCCGTTCCATCCCTGTCTTCTATACTCACCTTTTTCATCCTTGACCTGTATTCCCGCGACGCTAACCGGTTTTTACACGTATTGACCGTGATCCTGTAAAGCCATGTCCTGAAACTCGATTCGAATCTGAATTTCCCAAGATATCTATGGACTTTTATGAATACTTCCTGGGCACAGTCATCCGCATCATCATAATCGCCAAGCAGCCTGAGACAGAGGCTGAAGACGACGCGCTGGTGAAGTATTATCAGCCTGTCGAAAGCGCCCTGTTCTCCGTCCAGAAAAGCCAGAGCAAATCTCCTGCTTTCATTTTCTATGTCAGCATCCTGATGCTCTCTGTCATAACCTGGCAATCGCTTCGCACCTCAGCGCCGCGCCATCTCAAGCCGGCATATTTTATCGTTCTGCCTTTTCAGACCTGGAACTTTTCATACCCTTTTGATTCTACCTGATAAGAAACATTTTGAAAACGGGCATCTTCTCATGTTCCTGTTCCATTCTTTTGACAGTATAAACCTCTAAAAGGTTCCCCTCCATGACCAGTCACAGACCGAATGATCCGGTTGTTGGAAAGGGCTGGATCCTCTGAAACCGAGTCTCCAGCCGCTTAAAATGCCTGTCCTATGCTGAAGTAGATCCTGCCTGCCGGTTCACCATCGCGTCGATCGAGATTGACGCCGTAATCACACCGGACGATTCCCAGCGGCGTGTTGGCACGAATACCGATTCCTGTATTATAGCGGATATCGGCTGTTCGAAAATCATCTATCCTGTTCCAAAGATTACCCGCGTCGACGAAGATCACACCCCCGAGCATCCTGTAGATTACCCTGCGAATCTCAATCAGGTTGAACGCGAGAAGAAATTTACCTCCAAGGGGATCCTTTTCTTTATCAAGAGGCCCGACCATTCGATAGTCGAACCCTCGCATTACGTTTGGACCGCCCAGATAAAACCTTTCGTTCAAAGGGATCGACAAGGATTGCCCGAACACACCCATCCATCCGGTCTCAATTGAAGTGGCTATGACTGTCGACGCGCCTGCCGGGTAAAAATATTTAAAGCGGCCAAGCAGTTTCCAGAAATCCTCGGTACCGCCGAGAAAAGAACCGGCGATTTCGCTGCTTGATTCTAGATAGACACCCTTATTCGGATTAAACATATTACTGCGCGTATCATAACTTAACGACAGTTTGAGGCTTCTGATGTCATTCTGAAGCTTGTCACGATCATATGTCACATCGACATTCGACAGGTTTGATTTCTCATATCTATAAGCTAGAGAAAAAAGGGAACGGTTGAGGATCTTCCTGCCGACAACGAGGCGGCCTCCGGTCCGTTCGATATCATATGCCGGTTCTTTTCGATACTCGTACAGCAGGTTGAGATCGGTCTTCCACCGCAGCCCCAATATCCTTGGTTCACTGAATGACAGAACCGCTCCATAGCTTATAAAACTCAGATAAGTCGATATTCCGGTTTTGCGCCCTGTGCCGGCTATATTGTTATTATTGAACTCGATTCTTGTCCTTCCCTGTTCGACAGACCCATACCCAAGATAAAGATTCAACTCGACCGATTCGCTCTCTTTCAAATCTATAATAACATCCTTTAACATCGAGTCCTGATCAGCTGCCGGTACGGGATGGATGAAAACTGACTGGAAGAGACCTGTAAGGTAAAGCTGCCTCTGGGATCGAAGAAAGTCAGAGCGGCTGGCGAGATCACCTTTCTTGAACGACAGTTCTCTCGTTACTGTTTTTCGTTCAGTTTTTTTCAGATTTTCGATGCGCAGATCATTTACACGCGATTGGAAATGCTCCTTGATCGTAAGATCTATCAGAGCTCTGTGAGATTCGACATTGATCCTGATATCAGGATGGACCTGCGCGTCCAGATATCCGTGATCGGCGTAAAAGGACAGGATCGAAAGGATTCCATCGTTGATACGCCCTCGCCTGAATGGATCGCCTTTCTGGACAAGCGCTTTATTAAGCAGGAGAGTATCACTGAAAGCTTTTGAACCGAAAATACTAATACCTTCAATATGTGTCAATTCTCCCTCGAAGACCTCTATCCTTATATTCACCGTTCCCGCCGTCGAATCGGCGACTACCTGGAAATCGGAGATCGCTGCTTCCAGAAACCCGCTCTGCCTGTAAAACAGGAGCAGATTTTCCATGTCGCCCTGCAAAATTTCCGGATAATAATAGGAACGTGAATAAAAATGATGGGGACGAGTCAGGATCAGGCGCATGAGTCTTTTATCGCTGTATACCTCGTTTCCAGCGAATTCCACCGATCGTACCTTAAATTTCTTCGCGGCTTCCACACTACCGGTCTGAATAACAATCACCAGAAGCCCGATCGACACGCACAATATCAATTTCTTTTGTCTCATTTAAAATGCAACCTGTATTTGAAATCCAGACCAGATCTGCCCAACTGATCGGTCTCCCCCTGCAGCGACAAACGCCCGGTGAAGTGATAATCAAGCCGGATGCTCTGTTCGTTCAAATGTCCTATGTTCGTCCGATAAGTGACTTCCGCCTTTCCTGTCAGTTTCTTGGACGCCAGCAGTTCAGGACCCCACGAATTATCGAAACGAAAAAGATTACCATCGATTGTCACCTGATCGAGTCCGAGCATTCCTCCGATATTCCTTGATATATAACCGGTCATCCGCTTGCTTGAGAGTTCCTGAGCCCGCTCGAGAAGGACACCTTTCAATGTCGTCGGTTCGTTTCCTACACCAGGATCGGTAAGCTGGGTCCTTGTCACGCCCAGAGTAAGAAGTGAAACAATATCGGTCCTATCGAGAGGCGGGTCAGAGGTCAGTTCCACCTTCGTCTCATCGAGGGTCCCGGAGACTGAAAGCGTCACATCATAAGTAGTGACTTCCATCGCCCGGTAACTCTTGATTGTCGTTCCCGCGACAAGGTCGATCACGGGGTTAAGTCTGTCCGGGTCGGAAAAATCGAGTATGCCTCTTGATATCGTCAATTTTCTGTCCAGAAAAAGAAGATATCCCCTGGCCACCGAAACCCGTCCGTTGATAAGCGGTCTCTCGATATTTCCGATCAGGCCGACCTCGGCACTCATGCGCAGACGCGCCAGATTATTATCTATCCAGATCTGATCACTACCTCGCACACGGATATTAAACCGGGTCTTATCAATAAAGTCGGGAAATTCCCGATCTGGTCTTTCAATCGATCTGGCGAATGGCAGGATCGACTTCGGTTTGAAATTCGCCAGGAACTGCGTCTCACCCAGTATTATATCACCTTCAAGTTTATGATACCCTGCTTCCGTCCTTAAGGTCAGATCGGCAGTTTTTATTTTCGCCTTAATGGAGCGCGGCCGATCGATCCCCAGATCGCGGATTCCGGACTTCAGGTCCAGGGAGACAGGCACACCTTTTTCATGCGATATTTCACCTGTGGCATAGATCTCACCCCCGTTCAGCCAGATCGAAAAAGTGTCGATAAAGACCGTGTTCTGCCGGAACGAAAGATATATCTGGCCCTTTGTGAGTGTCTCCTCCAGCCACACTGGCTTCACAGTCAACTCGCGGCAGGAGATCCTCCCGTTTATTACCGGGTATGATGTCTGTCCACCGATGGAAAGAGCGGCATGGAGATTTCCTGACAGCCGGTCAAATAGAGGAATAAAGGGCCTGATAAGTGAAAGATCGATATTTGATATATCCATTTTCATCTGGATCGAGTCGCTGTTTATAACTCCATGCCCTTCAGCCGTTCCATGATCTGACAGGGAAAGAGAGAGTTTCGTCGCCATATCGTGCTTCCCCGCATAGACGGCGGAACCGAGCAACCGGAACGGGACTTCCATGACTCTTCCGCTCAGATCATTTATGGTAAATGTCGAATCGACGATCGACGCATCAAGGCTTAAAGAATCGATCTCCGGATTATCATTCCTCAGCCGCAACGATCCCTGGCTGACCGCTATCTTTCCATGGGGTCGTGGAGACCCTAGAGTACCATCCCATCCAATATCGACCGCGCATCTGCCCTGAGCGCTGATGGATGGCATTACCGCCATCATCAGCAGACTGAGATCGATATCATCGACGATAAATACGCCCTTAAATGGGCTTCCATGCAGAAGAGAAGGTCTGCCACTTTCAGTGGGCAGTAATCCAGCCGTCGCCCGTATCGACGCGCGATGAATCGACTGGCGTAATTCAAAATCCCTCAACTCCAACTGATCGCGGTCGAGTTTTATCGTCCCATAGAGGGAATCGACAGTCACATCCCTGAATCGAGGGTGGAGTAGCTTAAGCTTCAGGGATGCTTCCGGTTCAAAAAGGTTTCCCGATGCTTCAAGTTCAAATCCGAGATCCCCGGCGATCCTGTCTCTTTCACCAAGCAGTATATCGATTATTTCCAGATCGATCTGGTCTCCCACTGCGCTCACCGAGTAGCGGCCTTTCTCCTGAATCTCGAAGGAAGCGTTCAAAGTTCCAGAGATCCGCCCGGCATCTTCTGCGCCATCTGCCCCGAGTAAAGCTCCCGAACTGTCAGGAGTATCCTCGATCGTCAGCCCGATATCGCAAAGTCCTTTCCTGTCCTCTATGAAATATTTACAATTTCCCCACCCCTCCAGACCATCCCTGCGCAAGACCATCGATGATACATCGATCTCCCGCCCGGTCATCGAAGCTATGAGCATCAGGCTATCGAGTCTCACGTTATTGAACCCCGGATGATAGAGTTGTACACTGGTCTCACCCGTGGTGTTATCGGGATAATCGCGTAAATGGCCGCTGTAAGATAACCCTCCCGAAAGGGACAAGATCCCGAAAGGTGGAGACAGTGTATCTATCTCACTCGAAATACCGCTAAAATACAACTGTGACACCCGCAATCCTTTTTCTCCGTAAAAGATCGAACCTGATAGAGTATCGATCGGAAAATTTCTGAATAAGAGATTTCGCGCGGCGATATCAGCGCTTATATCGGGAGATTTGAATCGGCCTTCGATAAGGCCATGCATTTTAAATTCACCGGAAAGGTCTGAGATATTGAAAAGAGCAACGATCGGTTCTATACGCTTTACATCAGCAATGAACCTCCCACTCACCTTTTCATCAAGCAGTTCAAGTTTCGCTGACAGGTCTGCTCCGTCCTGCTTTAATTCCAACTCGGCTTTCCCCTTACCTATAGTCCCTTTAACGCGAATATCGTCCTGGGGGATCGATCTGTAACTTAAATGGCTCAGGCTCAGACTGACGCTGGAATGCCATGAACCCGGATCGCCAGGAAGACCGGTTGCAGATAACGCCCCTCCCACCTTTCCACCGTATGGTAGAGGATCCGAGTATATGACCAGAGCTATCTGATGAAGATCCAGTCCGGTAAAAAGAAGATCAATCCCCGCGCTTGACAGAGAATCGGTCCTGATACTTCCTTTGCATGACGCGTTTCCTCCGAATATTTCCATTTCCATATTATCGAGGCATAGCGAATCGGCGCAGACGCGGGCTTCCACCTTTATATCAGGCACTTTCATACCAGCAGTCTCAAGATCCGATATATCCAGAGAACACCTTATCCGGGGCATCGGCAGCGACCCGTCGACTCTGGCAGTGACGAAAAGATCACCCTTCATGGAGCGGTACTTCTCCGGCAGGAATCCAACCAGGAGCGGTGATATATTGCCTAGATCAGCGGCAAGATGAAGATCCGCTGCAACGGCAGTCACCCCATCATCGATCTCAATGGCCCCCGATCCGGAAATATCAGCACCAGCAAATTCCACGCTGAGAGAATCCAGTCTTGCTTTCCCGGCACCCGCGTTACCATCAAGAAAGAGACGGTTGAAGGGAATCGAGATCCCGCCGCGCTCGATCGCGCCATCATGACATCTAAGATTAATATTATAATTTTTCCCGTCTCTCCGTTTTGCCGTAATACTGATATTGCTTGCGAGTGTATTAAACCCATTTTGAGTCTCGTCGCGGTACCTGATCCGTCCATCCAGAATATTCAATTCCCCAAGATCGACTTCAAACACATGAGTGGACGCTCCGTTTTTCTTCCTATCAACCTTAATCGCCTCTGGCAGATTGTCGCGCCCCGTGCTATCGCGGTGGACAAAAAGATTAACGCCATCAAGTTTCACGTCCTCGATCAGCAATTTTCGTTTGAACAGGCTACGCATCGTGTATGAGACGAGAAGTTCATCGATATTCAGAAAAGTGACCGTATCGCCCTTTTCCACATGAAATATCCTGGCGTTATTGAGCCTCAGACGCGAGATCAGGTTTGTCTCAAGGCTCCCGATACTAACCTCGCTTCCCAAGGCACCTTTCAAACGGGAGACAGCGATGCGCCGGACTACACTTTCACCCGGGTGGATTGTCATAAAGAAGAACAATGCTGCTGGAATTGAGAAGAGAAGGAGCACTGCTACCGATACTTTTTGCCAGGCTTTCAGATGCGGCATTTCATATGATCCCGTTGAGATTCAATCGAGCATTCATCACGCTCCAACCCCAACCTAAGAGGCATGTAGCGGAGAGGCTTATAAAGGTCTTTACTACCGGAAACTGTCAGAGCCATTTTTTCTTCTTGAAGTATACCACCATCCCCGCGATCACGGCAATTATTACCCCCCACACAGCCGGATAGGCCCATGATATTTTAAGTTCCGGCATCGATTCGAAGTTCATTCCGTAGATCCCGGCTATGAAAGTTATGGGTATAAAGATCGTCGCGATGATCGTCAACACCTTCATCACTTCATTCATCCTGTTACTGACGCTTGACATATAAATGTCAAGAAGGCCTGATATCATATCGCGAAGAGACTCTACCGTGTCTATGACCTGTATGGTATGGTCATATACATCGCGAAGATATATATGTGTCGAATGTCTTATCAATTTCGATTCAAGCCGTTCAAGGCCGCTTATCACTTCTCTCAGGGGCCAGATCGATTTTCTGATAAATATCATCTCGTGTTTGATCGCCTGTATTTCCTGAAGGTTTTCGGGATCAGGATTCTCGACGATGACCTCGTCCATCGCCTCCATCCTGTCGCCGACTTTTTCCAGTATGGTAAAGTAATTGTCTACCACGATATCGAGAAGGGTATAGGCGAGATAATCAGCTCCCTGTTTGATTATACGGCCCTTTTTACCGCGTAATCTTTCCCTGATCGGTTCAAAGACATCACCTTCGCGCTCCTGAAACGAGATGACGAAATTTGCCCCGAGTATCAGGCTGACCTGCTCGGAAAGAAGTTCGTCATTTTTATCATCATAGGAAAGCATCCTTAAAACGATGAAAATATAATTGTCGAAATCGTCGAGTTTTGGACGTTGCCCCACGCTGATGATATCTTCGAGTACAAGAGGATGTATATCGAAACGCTCCCCGAGCTTTTCCAGCATCTCGACGTCATGGAGCCCATCGATATTGATCCAGGTCACTGTCGGTTCATCCTTGAATGGAAAGCAATCCTCGATCTTTTCGATCTTCTTTTCCTGGAATTGATTTTCGTCATAATCGATCAACGATATTTTTACTTTATCTATTTTTTTATCGCCATGAAAAACGAGAGTCCCGGGGGGAAGACCCGCTTTTTTATGCGTTTTATTGAACAGTCTTGGCATCGATAATTCCTTCCTTTCTTTTTATCAGCCCCGACACTTGCTATATCTGAATGATCAGCGAACAGATTCCCGTATTTTCCTGTCAATCCGCTTTATTCAATCATCAAGAGTCTTTATTGCTGCTTTCCGTTGTTTGACGGGGAAAATTCGGCGACTTCTCTCTCAAGAAAATAACTTATCACGGTACGGATCAGGACTATACTTCCCAGGACCGCCATGTCATTGAGAGTGGGATGGGTGATCGTGCCGATGATATCCGCGGCAATCATGAATTCGAGTCCAAGAAGCAGATAAGAACCCAATTGATGTCTCAGTTTCTCTCTCTCATGATAGATCGATCTCTGCCTGAAACGTCTGATCTCAAGCCTGATTAGACGGAATATTATCAGGATAACTCCCCAGGCTATTATAGCGACTCCGAACATGCCGATGATCATGGATGTGATATGTATGATTTCATTCATTTATCCACCCTCCACACGAAAAGATTCACAAGCCTGCCGACTCTATCCAGACCATGACAAGAGTCAATAAAACTGCCATCGGAATGACGACGATCCAGTCATTGACCTTGAATAATCCAGGCAGGGTGACAGTTCCAAAATCGCCCTTCTTAAGGATCCCCTCTTTAACTCTGGGATATATTGACGCGAATATTCCGGCACCAAGCCAGATACCGGTCAAACCGCCTGCCGCCGCGTCCAGGTATCCGTTGCCGACAGCTCCCGCTATCGTTCCGGGACAGTACCCCAGCACTGCAAATCCAACACCGAAGATCAGCCCCCCGATGGCACTCATCCCTATCGAACCTGGTTTTGGTTGCAGCCTTACCCACCCAAGATTTTTCATGGTATAAATCCCGATCATCCCGGTCGCTACGGCGGACAACATTATTTTTATTACTGTGAAATCCTCAAGAAGCAACTGACCGATAATCACATCATATTTTGTGGCCCCTCCTTTTTGAAGGAGAAACCCGAATATCATACCGAAAAGGAGCCCCCACAAGAGCTGGGACCGGCCTACTCTGTTCTTCCCCGGCTTATCCTGTTTGTTTTTTTCCATCCTGCCCCCCTGTCATCCGATAAGATTGAAAAGTAAGAAAGCAGCGGCAATCCCGCCCACAAAGAAACAGACTGCTGATATCCAGCTGGAGAGAGCAAGCTGCAGTGTTCCACTGATTCCGTGTCCGCTGGTGCAACCACCCGCCCATCTGGCGCCGAATCCCAGGAAAATGCCACCGATTACCGCCATAATCACTCTCGGCACGGGCGCCGGGCCAAATACAGAGATCCATCGCGAGGGGACCCATCGCAACTGAAAATCTCCTGATAACAGGGACGAGAGAAATGCGCCGAATACGATCCCTAGAACCAGCATCCATTCCCAGTCGATCACCGGCTTGACTTCCTGATAATACAATTTTTGCTCTACTTTTTCTCCTCTGAAGACCTTTTCTATCATCCCGCTTGTCCTGGCAAAAGCGGTTGAACATCCGACCGGTTTTTTAGAGATCACAAAGGTCAACCAGCTCAGGACACCTATACCGATGCCGACCGCGTAGGGCGACCATCTCGTTTCAGTCAACCATTCCATCTCTCCCTCCGATCACTTTGGAACATTCCAGTGTTGACTGGTACCCATGTACCCGGTGAAAAAGCGCGATCCGTGCGGATTTTCGCAGACTCCGCAACGTTTTGTATGACCAGCGGCGCTGTACCCGGTCATGCCGCCCGCCACATTATAGATCGACTTGAATCCCTTCTGACCCAGTATGCTTGCTCCAAGACTGGATCGATGCCCTGTACTGCATATAAGGACAGTCGGTTTTTCCGGGTGAAGTTCCCTGAACCTGGTCCGCAATTCCGGAGCGGGGATATTTACAGCTCCTTCTATGTGATTATCCTCAAATTCCCTGGGAGAACGCACATCAAGCAGGACGATGTTGGAAGTCCCCGTCGCCATATCGTGAAGGTCCTCAGCGGAGATCAGGTGAAGATCGCTCGTGCGAAGCCCGGCGACAGCCCAGGCGAACATGCTGCCATTCAGATACCCGACGATACGGTCGACTCCCACGCGCCGGGCCCATGTATTCGCATGAACCGCTTCAGAATATGACGCTGCGACCAGGAGAATATTCTTGTCGGTCGGCAGCACCCATCCGGCAAAGGTCGGAAAATTCCCGCCGAAATCAATATGCCATGAACCTGGAATATGCTGGCTGCCAAAGGAATCATAACTTCGGGCGTCGAGGACAATAATGCCCGGGTCCTGCATTTTTTTGTGAAACTGGGCGGGATCGAGTTCCCGAAGAACTGGAAGTTCAGAGATCATGGCTGGTCCCTGCCGGTTGATGTCGCTGCATCGGCTGAAATGATCCGGCGCGGGAGGCATGTCGGTGGTGAGAGATCTTACGAAATCGGACTTGTCAACGATCTGCAGCGCCGCGTTGTACAGGCGTTCGTAACCGATAGTAGTACGCCATTTGGCCCCCATCGCGCGTCCACACAGCGAACCGGCACCGTGGGCCGGATAGACTTCGCAGTAATCGGGGAGTCTCATCAGTTTTTCGTGAAGGCTATGAAACAGTTTCCCGGCGAGTTCCTCGGCTATATCGGGAAAGAGATCCGGGCGGCCTACATCACCGACAAAGAGCGTATCCCCCGTAAAAACGCCCAGAGGTCCGTCGCCGCGAGACTTGTCGGTTACAACGTAACTGATATGCTCCGGCGTATGCCCGGGAGTCTCCAGGACCTTAAGTTCCATATCCTCCAGTTCGATTATATCCCCTTCCGACAACCCGACGTGATCGAACCTGCATTTTCCCGATTTTGGCGCGTATATCTTCGCTCCCGTCCTCTCGGCAAGATCGATATGCCCCGATATAAAATCGGCATGAAGATGCGTTTCCAGGATATGAGTGATATCCACCCCGAGAAGCCGCGCTTCGTCGATATAAAAATCCACGTCGCGCTGCGGATCTATGACGGCGCATATTTCCTTGCCGGCGAGAATATACGAGCTGTGGGCTATCTTGCCGATGAAATAGTGTTTTAGCAGCATTTTTCCTCCCTTTGCCCGGGCCACATCCGGTATATAATTTTTCTTCTACGAACCGAAGACAGGGGATTCTTCCCCTCGGATCCATCTGGTTCATCGATACCGCTATTACTCCACCACCCTTTTTTCGCGTTTATCTACATGTATAACAGATAAAAAACACTGACCACAACCACCAGGAAAAGAATCGTCATTCCGCCACCTGCTTTGAAATAATCAGAGTTTTTGTATCCCCCCGGTGTCAGAAGCATGGCATTTACCTGATGGGTCGGAAGCACGAAGGAATTGGCCGCGCATACGGCGACAAGAAGCACGAGCGGCCTTGGATCGAGACCGCCGATCCTTGCCATATTGATCACCAGCGGCGCGAGGACGACCGTGGAAGCGACATTGGACATGAACAGTGAAAAAAGAGTCGAAAGTACCGCTATCGTAGCGAGAAGAAAAACCGGATGTCCTCCCTGGACTACTCCCATTACTTTTATCGCGAGAAATTCCGCCGCGCCTGTTTTCTGCATCGCCATTCCGAGAGGTATCAGCCCTGCGATGAGAAAAACGACTTTCCATTCAACGGCTTTATATAATTCATCGATACGGATGACCCGGGTCAGAACCATCGCGACAGCCCCGGAAAAGAGGGAAAATGATATTGGAAATCCGGCAATCGTCAGACTGATCGAACCGGCGAAACAGAGTCCGGCTATCCATGCTTTGCCTTTTCTTTTTTCCTCGATCTCGAAAGGTGTAATAACTACAAAATCATCCTGCATCTTCAATCTCTGCACATTCTCCCACAGGCCATGGACGACGAGCGTGTCACCCGCTTTGAATTTCTGGTCGGAGAAATCACCTTTCACCTCGTTATCTGAACGAAAAAACAGGACCGGCTCTACGGAATACTGTTTCCTCAGAGCTACCTCCCGGAGAGTCCTTCCTATCAGGGAAGATCTCGGCGGTATGATGATCTCCGCGAAACCTACAGACTCTGAATCGCTTAACCGCTCGAATCCATCGAGCTTTTCATGAAACCGAAGCTGAAAGTCGGCGGCAAAACGTTCTATATCGACTATATCGCCGAGAAGCGCCAGTTCATGTCCAGTTTCAAATCGCGTATTTCTCCATGGAGCATATTCGACATCCTCTTTTTTTGATACTGCCAGGATATGAAGCGAATATCTGCTCCAAACGCCTGAACTTTCATTTGTCAGTCCCACGAGCAGGCTATTTTCAGGAATCGAATATCTGCAGACAGTAAAAGGCAGATGCCATGTATCGATAAGTTTTTTCTGGTGCGACACGCTCTCTTTTCCCGACCCACGATGTGGAAGGACTCTGCTGCCGAACAGGAAAAAAAAGAGGATCCCTGTCGCCAGGAGGATCAACCCGGCCGGAGTCACTCCGAAAAGGCCGTATGGCTGAAGTCCCGCGCTTCGAAGAAGGTCATTTAACAGGATCAGTGGCCCCGAAGCGACCATGGTCAATGTGCCTCCCAGGATAGCGGCAAAACCGAGAGGCATGATCAGTTCTGAAGCCGGGATCTTTTCCCGTTTTGAAATATGCAGTACCGCCGGTAAAAAAAGCGCGGCAGCCCCTACGTTCTGCATGAACGCGGATAAAAGCCCGACTGAAAGAGATACAAGCCCGATGAGCTTTCGCTTGCTGCTGCCCACCAGACGCAGTATGAACGCCGAGAAACTGTTCATGATACCGGTTTTTGCCAGGCCATTTCCCATTATCATGACAGCCATCATGGCGATCACCGCGTTACTTGAAAACCCTGAAAGTGCTTCCCCCGGAGTGAGGATACCGGTCCATCCAAGCGCTAGCATGCACAGTATCGCTATAAAATCTATTCGAAAAACTTCGAAAATGAGCAGAACGACCGTGGCAGTCAGGATAGCCAGAACGGTCAGTATCTCAATCTCCATCTTTTATTTCCCGCTGATGACGCTTTCCGGAATAATGAAACACAGTATAAACTCCAGAGATCGATTCATTCCCCAATTGCTTGATTTGCGGCTTAATACCCCTTTATGATTGACAGTATTCCCGTAAATGTTACTGCTGTCCAGTGAAAAAACTTATTGTCCGGCTGGATAACATGCGGCTGTTATGACAAAATCATCTCCCCATATTGGATCTTTCGAAATCAAGAAGCCATTTTTTCCTGTGCAACCCTCCTCCATACCCTGTAAGACTTCCGTCGGAACCGATGACCCGGTGGCAGGGAATCACGATACTTATGCGGTTGTGGCCATTGGCTGAGGCTACAGCTCTGACAGCCCTGGGATTTCCGATCGCTATCGCCTGTTCCCTGTATGACCGTGTTTCTCCATAGGGGATCTCCCGCAGGGCGTTCCAGACCGATTTCTGGAATTCTGTCCCGGGGGCATCGATAGCGACTGTGAATTCCTTTCTGTTTCCGGAGAAGTATTCCTTTATCTCGACAATAAGCTGGTCGAGGTGATGGTTTTTCCCGGGAAGGATTACGGCATCAAGTCTCTTTCGCAACTCTATAAATTCCGTCTCCAGCATCTTCCGGTCTGTAAAGTCCAGTAGGGATACTCCCCTTTCACTTGCGCAGGCGAACATCGGGCTGATCGGAGTGGTAAAGCGTACAATATTCAAAATCGATTTTTCTTTTACACTTGTGGGAGAGCCTCCGAATATCGAACGATAGCTTTCGTTAAAGCCGCTAAGCGACTCATACCCGCTGTCGAATGCTGAATTGGTCACTGTCTCCCCCATTTTTATGCTGTTGAAGGCGGTGTTTATTCGAAGCATCCTCTGGTAGGAGTGAAAAGTGATATTATGATACCTCTTGAACCATCTTCTGATCCTGGCCGGATCGATGCCTCTCTTCCTCAGATCGATATCCCTTATCCGCAGATATGGATTTTCCCGCAGGTCGCTTATTATTTCGCTGATATATGCCGGAGTCGCTCCGAGTCTCTCGATCGGATTGCAGATCTTGCACGGTCTGAATCCATTCTGAAGGGCTTCCTCCGCGGTATCGTAAAAGTCGACATTCTCCGGCAGAGGTTTCCTTGCCCTGCAGGATGGCCTGCAGAATATCCCTGTCGTTTTTACCGCGGTAAAAAATATTCCTTCATAGGTAGATTCTTTTCTGCCTATCGCGTCATATTTTTCCTGAAATGTAAGATTTTTCGTCATCTTTGTTTCCTTTAGCGCGCCGCGCCGTCAAATCTCCCGGTCTGTGATACACCGGTTTGCAATCTAACATCACTCTTTGACAGCTGCTACCGGAAACTTGACAAGTATATTCGCCCGCGCCCACCGCAGGGGAGAAAGAGATCATTGAGCAGGCGGAGAAAGGATCAAAGCTCATGAATCCGCAGATCTGCAGCTAATCCCATACATACAACCACCGGCCGTCCACCTGGCGTTTCCAGACGGTGTGAAAGATCCCTTCGCTTACCGTCATATCTCCATCCTGACCGGTCTCCTCATACCGATACCTCCCAAAAGTATACCCAAGGTCCCCCGAGACCGAGACATCGGTAAAATCAGGTTCCCATGAAAGTGTCACTTCGCGCTCACCCTGACTTTCAAAATATTCCTCTATCGCCTTTTTGCCTTTGATAATTCTGCCTCCACGATTCAGTACGGCGCTATCTGCGGCGAAAGCAAGAAAAGCCTCTTTCACTCCCTTTTCTCTGGCCATTGCGGCAAATGCCTTTTCCGCCGCGACTATCTCTTTCTTATATCTTTCCACTTCGCCTCCATTATTTTCCAGACCGCACGACGCGACTGACATAAAGATCACTACGAGCGACAAAGCCGAAACAAAATGATTTTTCATTTTTCTCCTTTGAATAAAACAGGCGCTTTGAGACCTGCGCCCCGCTGATCGATCCACGCCCCGAGCTCACCGAGCGCCGTTGAAGAGATCAGATACTTCTTGTTCCCGCTGACAGCCAGCCTGCGTATCTTACCAAGAAGACCCTTCATCGACCATCTACTGATCCCGGACGCGTCACCGTCATATATATCGGAGACATACCCCCACATATGCTCAAGAGCGTTTCTTATGCCTCCCTGCCCGGGTCTTTCTCTCAAAATCAAAACGAGTTCTCTGGCCAGGATCCGATGACGGGCGCTGGTATTTCCAGCAGCGACCTTTCTTCCGATCTCCCTGTATAAATCTATATTTCTGGCCATGACAGAATATTTATGATGAGACCACAGCATGCCGGCTGACCGGGGAAGCTCTATCCTCCCGCCGCCTGCCTCCTGATACTTTTTCATGAGAATAAGATATTGATCGAAAGGTTCATCTATAAAGACCGGTGGCCAGATACCCTTGTTGCTTCTTGTCCTGACCGGAGTCTTCTCCCTGAAACCTCTCAGCTGCATCTCCGATGACAGGAGCCCGTGCCTGGACCGAAGTGCCCAGCCATAACGATTCCAGCGAAGCGTCTCCGGATGCTTTGAATAGCCCTTTTTCCCGTTTACGATTATAGATACTATTGCATGAAGTTCCCTGTGTTCACCAAGGAGGCTCTGGCGGCTTAAGTACCCGGGATCGATATCCCATATTCTCATTCCTGCCTCCGTAAGGAGGCTGGGTTCCTGGCCATGATAGATGCCCTTCCCGCACGGAACGGACTATCTTTTTTCGGCGATCATCAGGTACTGATGGAATCTTGAATCGCGTATCGTGCACTTAAGGCTGTACTTTCCAAGTTTACTCGAGATCGTATCGACAGTCTCTTCGGTGTTTTTCTTGTGGGTCCTTCCCTCTTCACCCAAAATACCGTCGAGTATGGAAAATCCTGTCTCGGTAAAATCGGATATCAGAAGTTTTCCGCCTCTCCTCAATACTCTCGATATCTCGGGAAGCGCCGCATCAGGGTCATCGAGATGATGTAGTACGTTGACCATCGTGACCAGGTTGAAAGAATCATCTTCAAACGGAAGCGTCCTGTTATCGACGACCTGGAACTCAAGTCTTGAATCGACACCCGCGGCGATCGCGTTCATGTGAGCATCACAGAGTTCTTTCTCGGAAATATCGACCGTAATCACTCGATGTCCACGGCTGGCTATCTCTATCGCGGTGAGACCCTGGCCTGTACCAAGATCAAGGACAGGTCCGATAAATGGCTCGGCGGCATCTATGACAAACTTGGCCATCCCTTTTTTGTCGATACCATGATCGAGGTATATCCGATCTCTTTCGGCCTGATATTTTTTATACTCTTCTATCGCTTCAGGCGCGGGTTGCGCCAGTCTCCATATCATCCCATCTCCATTTGCGTAAACAGTTCAGGCCTTCGATATAACAGTATCCGCGCATTATATCTTTTCCAGGCCCTGCGTAAGATCGGCCAGTATCTCATCGACATCCTCGATCCCTATCGATATCCTGACCAGTCCATCGGTGATCCCCGCCTGTTTCCTTATCTCCGGCGCCATGCTCGCGTGGGTCATCGCCGCCGGATGCTGGATAAGTGTCTCAACGCCGCCGAGACTGACAGCCAGTACGCAGAGATGAAGTGAATCCATAAGGATCTTTCCTGCCTTGATCCCTCCCTTGAGCTCAAAACTTATCAGCGCCCCGGGACCATCGGACTGTCTCTTATGTATCTCATATTGAGGATGGGATTTCAAGCCCGGATACATGACCCTGTCGACTTTCGGGTGTGAATCGAGGAATCCGGCCACTTTTTCCGCGCTTCTGCTCTGGTGCTTCACTCTGAGCGAAAGTGTTTTGATACCTCTGGCGACGAGGAAAGAATTGAATGGATCTATCGTGCCGCCAAATGCGTTGGACATTCGCCTTATATGCCTGTAGCTCTCCTCATCTTTCGCCACGACCATCCCCGCCACTACGTCGGCGTGTCCATTGATGAATTTTGTCATCGAATGGATCACTATATCAGCTCCATGTTTGAACGGCCTCTGGAGGATAGGGCTCATGAAGGTATTATCGACTGTCAGCCTGGCATCATTTGAGTGCGCGATATCGGCGATCGCCGCGATGTCTGAGACAGCCATTGTCGGATTGCCAGGAGTCTCGATATGAATCAACGATGTCTCCGGCCTGATCGCGTCTTTGATGGCATTCAAATCGGTAGTATCAACAAAAGTGGCGGATATGCCGAAGTTGCCGAACTGTTCTTTCAACAGGCCCACGACTGGACCGTAGACCGATTCGCTGCAGATCACATGGTCACCCGAATGAAGGATCGAAGCAAAGGCAAGGTGGAGCGCTGCCATACCGCTTCCGCATCCGATACCTCCGAATCCACCCTCAAGGATCGCTACAGACTGTTCTACCGATTCGACAGTGGGATTAGCCAGTCTCGTGTAGATATATCCCTTCTCCCTGCCGGCAAAGAGGTCTGCTCCATGATCAGCGTTGCGAAAACTGAATGTCGAAGTCTGGTATATGGGAGTAACTACTGTTCCCGTCTTGTCTGGAATAAGGCTCGAATGCACACACTGCGTATCCTTCGACTTCTCTCTGATATCCTTCATCGGTAAATCTCCTTTCACGGGATCGATCAACTCGATCAAATTTTCCAGTCTATCTCCAGACCAGGCGCAAAATCCCATTAATCCTTTTAGAAATCAGTGCCCTCCGCATCCTCCCCCGCTTCCGCATCCTCCCCCATCCTCATGCCCGCAGGCGTTAGCCGACGTACTAAGATCTCCATTGAGGTAAAGGCCGACGACCCTGGCCGGTTCTTCCTGCGGAGCTCCCGTCACGACATCGATGCCGTACTGATCGAACAACTGCCTCGCTTTTGCTCCAAGACCACCGGTGATAAGCAGGTTCGCTTCCTCACCTTTAAGCCACTTCGGAATCACGCCCTCCTCATGCGGAGGGGGCACCTTTTCGAGAGCCGATACTATGCTGTTGTCGGAACAATCTATCTCGTAAAACATGAATTTCTGCGCGTGCCCGAAATGCGCGCTTACCGCTCCGTTATCCACCGGTACAGCTATCTTCATCCTCCCTTTGCCATCATCGCATGACGTGCAGCTTCCGCATGTCGAAGGTTTCCCCGTCATAACTCTTTTTTTAAGCAAAAGCAGAGGAGTTATCAGGGCGGAAAAAAGCTTTCCCGTCTCGGTCTCCGGATGGCTTAGAATAAAGGGCTGGCCGCTGTCTCCGGCGAGAGTGACTTCAGGGTCCACCGGCACCGAGCCAAGAAACGGGATACCCATATCCTCTGCCATTTCCTTACCACCACCGCTGGTGAAGATATCGGTGTGTTCGCCACAGTGCGGGCAGACGAAACCGCTCATATTCTCTACCACACCAAGGACCGGCAGATTCAACTGCCTGCAGAAAGTCACGCATTTCCTTACATCTATCAGGGCAACGCTCTGAGGTGTAGTCACGATCACCGCTCCATCGGCGTCAGGAATCAGCTGCGCTACCGACAGAGGTTCATCTCCGGTCCCCGGAGGAGAATCGATCACGAGATAATCAAGTTCACCCCATTCGACGTCGGAAAGAAACTGGCTTATTACACCCATCTTCATCGGCCCTCTCCATATCACCGCTTCATCGGAATGCCTGAGAAGAAAACCAAGAGACATGACACGCAGATTATCTCCTACTTCGAAAGGTCTTATCGCCTCTTTACTCCCCTCAAGGCTCATATTCTCGATTCCAAGCATCTTCGGGATGCTCGGTCCATGAATGTCGACATCGAGAAGTCCTACTTTCTTTCCGGCGGAAGCAAGGGCGACCGCAATATTTACCGCGACCGTGCTCTTTCCGACTCCACCCTTGCCCGAAAGAACAAGGACCTTGTGTCTGATAAGGCCCATTCTTTTATTCAATTTTTCCTGATCGGGTTTCCCGCTCATCATTCCTCCAGTTCCAAAGCTAAGGCTATATTGGTCCACATTTCTCTGATATCGGAAGCTGCCTGGCCATCGGAGAATTCCACGACGCTTTTCCCCGCTATCTGCGCCAGTGTGACATCGATATCATAATGTACCCTGCCGGCAAGTTCCAGTTCCTCGTCTTTAATAAAGCCAAGTATTTCATCGGTCATATCAAGGTTAATATCATATTTGTTTATCGCGACCAGCACCCTGGCCCCAAAATGCCTGCCGATACTTACGACTCTTTTAAGATCATGAAGTCCCGACATCGATGGTTCAGTCACCACAAGAACAGCGTCGGCACCCGTTATCGACGCTATCACCGGGCACCCGATCCCGGGGGAACCGTCCACCAGTATCGTCTCCGTTTTATTTTTCTTCGCTATCTGTCTTGCCTGGTTACGTACCAGAGTGACCAGTTTCCCGGAATTCTCCCCGCCGGCGCCGAGCCTCGCATGTACCATCGGTCCATACGGTGTATCAGAGATGTACCATTCTCCATTCTCATCGTCGACCATCTCGATAGCCTTTGCGGGACAGAAATATGCACATACTCCACATCCTTCACAAGCGATTTTATCGATTGCGTATGATCCATTCTCTTCTGTTATCGCGTCATACCGGCAGAGATCGAGACATTTTCCGCATCCGGCGCAGATCTCAGGCGAAATAAGAGCTATTTTGCCGCCGCTGAACCGGGTGGTCTCCCTGGTGACCGGAGCCATGACAAGATGCATGTTCGCCGCGTCGACATCGCAATCAGCGATCACTACTCTGCCGGCAAGGCCGGCAAAGGAAGCGGCCACGCTTGTCTTCCCTGTCCCACCCTTTCCACTTATGATAACCAGTTCTTTTATCATCGAGCCGACCCTGTCCTTTCTTCGAGCTTTTTCAAGAGTCCATCGATGACAGAGGCAAATTGACCTGATTCATTTACGATGATATCCCCTCTAGAATATATCCTCGCTACTTCCATCGATTCGGGAATAGCAGCGAGGATCTCGATCCCTTCTCTCGCGCAGAACTCACTTACTCCGGTGTATCCCGTCCCCGACCTGTTGATCACCACTCCGACCGGGACATCGAGTTCTTTTACAGTCCTGCAAGCCAGCTCGAGATCATTCAATCCGAAAGGAGTCTGTTCAGTAACGAGCAACGCGTAATCGCTTCCCCGGACCGTTTCTACCATCGAGCAGGCATTTCCAGGAGGAGCATCTATAACGACCCATTTCTTTTCCGGAATCATCTTTCGTATGTCCCTTATTACAGGCACAGGCATCGCTTCATTGAGATTGAGTACCCCATGAATGAATTCGACGACCTTCCTGCCATCGGGAGCGTCAATATACGCCTTTCCACTTTCAATCTTTCCTACATCCCTCGGAGATTCCGTTATCGCCCCTGTCGGGCAGGCATGGAAACATCCTCCACAACCATGGCATAACTCTGGAAAAAGCAGGACCTTGTCGAGGATCATCGCGATCGCGTTAAAATGGCATATTTTCCCGCATTCGCCGCAACTGTTGCACTTTTCATCCTCTATCACCGGAACAGGGATCTCCACCCTCCGGATCTCTTCAATCTCCGGTTTTAAAAAGAGATGCCCGTTCGGTTCCTCGACATCGCAGTCCACATATATGGCGCTTTCGCCGCGAAGACCTGCCCTCGCGGCAAGGTTCACCGCGACAGTAGTCTTCCCGGTCCCTCCCTTGCCACTGGCCACAGCAATTTTCATCTATAGCACCTTTATTTCTTTTTATCGTTCAATGATTCCAGGCGCTTTTTGATAGCATCGAGTTCCTTCTGCAGGATCTCAGCCTCCGCGCTCAGCATCGACTTCTCATCACCGGCAGTCTCTTCAGTATATCGATATCCGCGCGGCCCGGGATATCCTCCATACCTGCCCGATCTTCTTCCCCCTGGTGTTCTCTGACCGGCGTTAAAACGATTCATCCTTCCTGCTCCAGGACCACCACCTCTTCGCAGTCCCATGCCTGACCCCGCGCTCATGAATCCAGGCTGATCATTACCGCTGCAATATCCAGCTCCGCGTCCTGTCATCGGGCCTTCCCCGGCAGGTCCTTTTCTATCTCCTCTAGGCATACTGATCATCTCCTTTTTCAGGTCCAGTGGCTTTGGACATCCGGACCATCTGTCTCGTCCAATTCTCCGGCAAGGTATCTGCCGACGACTTCATTGACTTTCCCCTGGGCACTTAAAACAACTTTTATCTTCGCCGCAGCAAGTGTCGAGAAAGCTTTCGGTCCGCAGTGCCCGGTGATGACTGTCTCAACGCCTTCTTTTGAAAGCATCTCCGATGTCTTTATCCCCGCGCCCTGCGCCGCGGAAGCAGATGAGAGGTTTGAGATCGATTTATATCCACCGGTCTCAGTGTCATAGACCATGAAATATTGCGCCCTGCCGAACCTCTGGTCCATTTCGCTCTTCTCGCTCTGCCCCACGGAGGTAATTGCTATCTTCATTTTACTCCTTTCTTCTCCTTCTCCCCGCGAAGGAATCTGCTCGGCCCCTTCTCTGGCAGCGACCCCTTCGCCGGCATCCCGGCATAAGAAAATCCATCTCTCCGATAGAACCGCTCGAAAGTGCGGTAACTACCTCGCTGATACCTGCCGAAACCCATGGGATTATCGAGATCCCGAGAGATTCGATCAATTGTGCCTGCCTGTTTGATATCGCACCGCAGACAAGGATATCTATCCCCAGCGCTTCGAGCTGCCCTTTCCTTTCAGCAAGGGAGAGAGTACTTACATCGAATTCCCTGCTTGAAATATCGCCCTTTTCGCCTATATCCATTACAGCCAACCTGCAGGCTGAATCGAATACAGGTGAGACACGACCATTCCATATTGTAATTGCTACTTTCATTGCATTTTCGCTCCATCGTTATTATACGCACAATGTATGCCACTAAATTGTATTTCTAAATTGTTCGTCTAACAAAATTAATTACAAAGTGTTATACATTTATGAGTTTATGGCATGGTTGATCTATAGTTGCATTATTGCAATAATATGCGCTCGTTTACAGTTGCACCAACGCAACTGTAGATCGGTTTGGACATTATGCCAGAATCTGTCTATACAGGTGATGATCCCTCTCAGCTCCGGGACTGCTGCCGAGTTTCTACTTATCGGCGGCCTTATTGCTTCGCCCATCCCCTGGAGGAAGTTCGATCCCGAGACGCTTTATCTTTCTCCAAAGGGTCGTCTTATGGATTCCCAGTTCTTCCGCTGCAGCGGAGCGGTTCCATCCGTTGCGCCTCAACGCATCGACAAGAAATCTTCCCTCCAGTTCTCGAAGATCATCTATCGTCCCGCTGCCGCCTGCGCCTGTCAGGGGCCGTAGATATTCAGGGAGTGCATCGACCTTGATAGTCCCCTGCCTGCATAGTATAAAGGAATGCTCTATGATATTCTCGAGTTCCCTGACATTTCCGGGAAAATCGTGCTGCATCAGAATCGCCATGACCCTCGCCGAGACTCCCGAGATGTTCCTGTTTCTCAACCTGTTGAAACGGCAGATGAAATGATCCGTCAGAAGGGGAATATCCTCTCGCCTCTTTTTCAGTGGAGGTATATCGAGTTTCACGACATTTATCCTGTAGTAAAGATCCTCCCTGAAAGTCCCCTTTCTTACCATAGATTCAAGATCGCGGTTTGTCGCAGTTATCACCCTTATATCGGCTTTTACCGTAACGGTGCTTCCCAGCGGCTCATAGACCTTCTCCTGCAGGACCCTGAGAAGCTTCACCTGCGTCGCGGGCGAAAGATCTCCTATCTCGTCGAGAAAGACAGTGCCTCCCTCGGCTACGGCGAACCTGCCCGGTCTGTCTTTTTTCGCGTCGGTAAATGCCCCCGCCTTATAACCGAAAAGCTCCGCTTCAAGAAGCGAGTCGGGAAGGGCTCCGCAGTTTACCGTTACAATAGGTTTTTTCTTCCTTTCGCTCAGATCATGTATCGCTCTCGCGAAAAGCTCTTTACCCGTACCGCTCGCTCCGGTTATAAGCACGGTGCTTTCGCTCTCCGCTATCTCCGGCATGATATCAAAGAGCCTGCGCATCAGGTGGCTCCTGCTGATTATATCCTGAAAACTGTGCTGTCCCTCAAGGGCGCTTCTCAACTCCTTGATGACCGAAAGATCCCTGAAAGTCTCGACCCCTCCGATCACCTTGCCGCCACGGTCCCTGAGAAGCGCTGTTGAAACACTGACAGTAACGGTCTCTCCGTCAGAGCGTACGATCACGATCTCCTCGTCGATGACCGGCTGTCCGTTTTCCATCGTCCTTCGCATGACGCAGTTGCTCTCGCAGACTGTCGTTTTGAAGACCTCGGCGCAGAACTTGCCGATAGCATCGTCGCGGCTGATCCCGGTAATCCTTTCCGCGGCAGCGTTAAAAGAGGTCACCCTCCAGTCAAGCCCCACGGTAAAGACTCCGTCTGTTATACTGTCAAGTATGATATCTGTATTTGATGTCATGGCACTGTAAATATATCGCCGATTCAGAATTTCCGCAATGACTATGATTGCAATATTGCTACTATACTGGATGACGGTGAGGCAGGTGTACCTTCAGGATCAGCGACCGGCGGGATCAGGATACCGGACCGATCAACTCACGTAAACCGGGCGGATCATCTTCTATTCATAATGCAGAGCATCGATCGGATCGAGCTTTGAAGCGCGCATCGCCGGCCAGAATCCGAAACCGACCCCGACTGCTGTACAGAAGATTATACCGACGATAGTCCATTCGAAAGGTATATGGGCGGAAAAATCGGTCACGACACTTATGATATTCCCCAGTGCAAATCCCAGGGCGACTCCTATAATACCTCCTATATTGCAGAGGATGACAGCTTCCATAAGAAACTGAAGCAATATATTGCGGCGGCGGGCTCCAAGCGCTTTCCTGATCCCGATCTCTCTCGTCCGCTCGGTCACCGAGACAAGCATGATATTCATTATTCCTATACCGGCGACGATCAGCGCGATGATCCCTATCATGAAAGAGCCCGCCTTGATACTTGCCGTTGTATCATTAAAAGTCTTTATATTGCTATCATTTGTAAAGATCGTAAAATCATCCTCCTCGTGAGGTCTCAGGCCTCTCTCCTTTCTCATCACTACTCTCGTCTCATCGAGGGCCTGCTGCAACAGATCAGGAGTCCTCGCCCTGACCGTTATATTGACCGAACGCTCCATCCCGTCAGGAGCACGCAGTCCATATGTCTTAACGAACCTCGATATCGGGATTATCAGGTACTGGTTGAAACGGCCGCCTATAGCCGAACTCTTGTCCTCGAGGACCCCGACGACCCTGAATTTGCGTCCGTCGATCTTGATTGTCTTGTTCAGGGGATCGGTCCAGGGAAAAAGCTCCTGCGCGACACCAAAGCCGAGCAGAACAACATTTCTTCCCACCTTGACATCTTCCTGGGACAGATTTCTCCCGAATTCGACGTAGTGCGTATTGTTAGTCGTATATTCGGGGGACCCGCCACAGATCATAAGATTATTGTTCGTCTTTTTATCCCTGTAAGACGCTATATGATTATATCCCCAGAGTTCAGGCCCTACCAGATCGACGCTTTTCACCTGTTCGCGGATCGCGTTGGCATGTTCTATCGTCGTGGGGCGGCGTTGCTGGATCTTCCGTCTCTCCGCTTCGCTGATAGCCCCGGCGGCAGCCTGCTTCTGCACCTGAAATGTCTGTGTGCCAAGGACACTGATCTCTTTTTCGATCGACGTCTGAACAACCGAGATACCTGTCATCACCGCTATAATCGAAGCGACGCCGGCGATTATCCCGACCATCGTCAGAAGCGATCTGAACTTGTGAGCTTTTATCGCCGACAGTGCCATTTTCAACGCTTCAAAGACAAACATTCTCAAATCACCTTTTTCATCCGGCCTCCGCCGGCCCGGAGCAGTTTCCTCTTCCCGCCCTTATTCGTACTGCAGCGCGTCGATCGGATTAAGCTTCGACGCTCTCATCGCCGGCATGATTCCCGACACGATTCCCACTATGAACGAGATCGCTATCGCGGCCATTATGACAGGAAGAGAAACTGACGCCGGCATGACGAGGCTGTCAATCAGAGCGGCGACAACGTAGGACAAAAGCAGGCCTATCCCCCCACCTATCAGGCAGATAAAACATGATTCGAACAGAAACTCTGTAAGGATTATCTTCCTACGCGCTCCGAGCGCTTTCCTTATCCCGATTTCCCGCGTTCTTTCCGTCACAGAGACAAGCATGATATTCATCACCCCTATCCCGCCGACGAAGAGGGAAAAACTTGTTATTATGAAACCTATAAGGATAACGACGCCCATCACATTGTTATAGGCGTTCATCAGGCTGTCCATGCTGTTGATTGAAAAATCATCTTCGTCTGTCGGCCCGAGCTTGCGGACCTTTCTCATCTCTCCCGTAAGTTCATATCTGAACTCCTCGATCCCCTCCTGGCTTGAAGCCTTGACAGCTATAGTGAATCCGCGGTTCCTGTTTCCATATGCTTTCGCGAAGCTTGTGATAGGAACGAATATCTGTCTGTCGAAATTGGGGCCGCCGAAAAATCCTCCGGATCCCTGCTTTTCCATAACTCCGATAACGGAAAAACTGTGCCTTCCGATCTTGATATCCTTGTGAAGCGGATCGGCCTCCCCGAAGAGGTGTTCGCGGATCTCCCGCCCTATCACGCATACGGATTTTTTGTTATGAACATCGGTGGCGCTGAAGAACCGGCCGAATTCCGGCACACCGCTCGCGACAAGCATCTGCTTGTCTGTCGTGCCGATAATCGTAACGTCTTCCAGTACGTTCGATCTGAATTTGACGTTCCTGGCCGTTCCGGTCGATGGATTTACAGCTTTCGATCCGGTCAACCTGCGGGCGAGCAGTTCGCTCTCTTTATATGTGATCCGGGGCCTGTTGCGATATCTGAAAAAATCTCCCGTTATTATCCATGGCATCCTCGAGACATATAATACGTCAGAACCTACTGCAGCAATCGATTCTCTGAAGTTGTTACCAAGCCCGTTAGATACCGTCATAGTCGTAGCCACGGCGAGGATACCTATTACGACTCCGAGAGTAGTAAGGATCGCCCTGCTTTTATTGGCCATTAAAGCCCTGACAGCGACACCTAACGATTCGGCAAGTATAAAACGGAAGATCTTCATAGTTTTTATTCCCGTTCGCCGCCGGTCTCTTCCTCTACCTTGACTGCCATCCCGTTTCCAAGCGTCTGGCTTATCGCCCTGTAACT
Organism: Candidatus Krumholzibacteriota bacterium; assembly: GCA_016932415.1. Lineage (NCBI taxonomy): Bacteria > Candidatus Krumholzibacteriota > Candidatus Krumholzibacteriota bacterium. The sequence continues at coordinate 85,272 of JAFGCX010000010.1, read as the reverse complement.
TCCAGTGACTACCTTGTCCCCCTCAGATATCCCCGCAAGGATCTCGATATGAGTCTCGCTCTGGATACCCGTTTCAACCTGCACCGCCCTGGCTGTCCCCTCTTCTATGATAAAGACGACAGAGACGAATCCATCCCTGTCCGGCGTATATTTCACGGCAAGAGTGCTGTCTGCCGCTTCCTTGTCATTATTGCCTTTTTCCTTAAGCTGGTCCGGAGTCCTGACAGTGACGCACTGGATCGGTACGCATAGAGCGTCATCACGCGTCTCGACAATTATATCGGCGCTTGCCGTCATGCCGGGCCTCAGCTGATCGACCGAATCAGTTATTGTCAGTTTTACTTCGAATTCCGTCTTCTGTTCAGTCGTCCCCGCGGCATTTATCCTGGCGCTGCTCGCTATCTCCCTGACGATTCCATGAAAGATCCTGCCGGGAAAAGCGTCTATTTCAATATTCGCGCTATCTCCAAGAGCCACGTTAACGATATCGTTCTCATCTACATCGACGAGAGCCTCCATGATCGCAAGGTTGGAGACGATCATGATTACATCTTCCTGAAACTGCGATCCGAGGGCTATTTCCCCGACTTCCTTGTTCAACGTACTTATTGTCCCGGCCATAGGGGCGTATATAGTCGTCTTGGAAAGATTGTCTTCAGTCTGTTTTACAGCTGCCTGAGCCTGGTCTACAAGTTCGAGAGCGGATTGATACCTCGCTTTCTCGATCTGTACACTTGACCATGCCTGGTCATAGACCGCCTGAGACTCGAGATTCTGGCTTACAAGGCTTTCTATCCGCTTGAAATCGACCTGCGCTTTGGCCAGGTTTTCTTTCGCGAGGTTGGCGTTCGCCTTCACCGAACGCAGGTTCGCTTCAGTCTGTTCGAGAGCTGCTACATACCTTTCCTGGTCGAGCCTGACAAGGAGGTCTCCCTTCTCGACCCAGTCACCTTCCATCACTCCGAGATATGTTATCTTCGCCGCGACATCAGCGCTGATCTTCACCTGGGTCCTTGGTTCTATCTTCCCCGTCGCCGTCACAGTCTCGACCATATTCTCTCTTCCAGTCTCAGTCACCTGGACCGATGTCATCTTTTCGCCGTTTCTCCCAGCGGCGATTATAATGACAGCTACTACTATGACAGCGATAATCGCCAGCCAGATAATGCTTTTCTTTCTCGACAGAGCCATAACCCGTTACTCCTTTATAAGTGATGTTTGCCAGAATCGATTCCGCGACGCCCTTTACGGTCTCGCCAGACACCGATCACATATTGTTATACGCTGGCCCGGGAAGATATGTTGCATCGTAAAAAACAGCCGGGAGCAGATCGCACCCGGCTGCATGGCAGGTATCGTACTGAAGATCAGAGAGACCCCGTCCAGCCCTAGATCTTGGCAAGGGCCTGATCAAGATCGGAGATAACATCATCGACGTCCTCGATACCGAGCGCCAGACGACAGGTCGAGGGCTTGATCGAGGCAAGAGCCCTTCCTTCCTCACCCTGCTGCTGGTGCGTAGAGATCGCGTTCAGCGTGGCGACAGTCTTGACCCGCCCGAGATCAGTAGCACGCCAGATCATTTCAAGCGCGTCATAGAATCTCCTGGCGTTCGCGGAACCGTCCGGAGTCTTCTCGGCTATCTCGAATGCGAGCATGAATCCGTACATATTCTCATCCGTGTCGGCAAGTTTCATATATTTCTTTGCCACTTTATGCGCCGGATAACTGATCAACCCGGGATAGTGAGCAGCGTCGACCTTTGGATGCGCTTCGAGATATTTGGCGACCTTCAAGGCGCTTCGGCTCATATGGGCCATCCGCATACGGAGATACCTCAGGTCGCTTAAAGCCATTATCGCGTTCATCGGACTCAGCGCCGGCCCATTATCCCTGTACGGCCAAAGTTTTGTCCATGTCGCGAAATCTGCCTTCATCTCATCACAACCGACCTTGCTGACTATATTCTTCTTTGAGGTAAGCGTCCCCGCTATCCCGAACCCGCTGCTGCATATGACCTTCGTAGCAGACTGGACCACAATGTCGGCACCATGCTCGAGAGGACGGGTCAGAGCGGGCGAAGCGCATGTCGCGTCGACTATAAGTGGCACGCCGTTCGCGTGGGCGATCTTCGCGACTTCGGCTATATCGAATATGGCGACCTGAGGATTGGAGGGGAACTCGCCGTAAAGGAATCTCGTCCCCTCGTCGACGTTCGATTTCCACTCCTCAAGATCGAATGGATCACGGATCCATCTTACGTCGATACCCTGTTCGACTCCCCTTCGAAGAGCAAACTGCTGAAAGGTCCCTCCGTAAACCTTGGCCGACGCGACGAAGTTCGCGGGAGGGAGAGAGTCGTCTTTTTCGAGAAATGGTTCCGTCGCCGTACGTATCGCCGCCATCCCTGAGGAAATCGCGCAGCAGCTCGCTTCCAGATCGGTCCCGTACGTCTCGAGCAGGGCTATCGTTTCCTCTAGAAAATAATTCGACGGATTCGCTATCCTCGTATAGCACCAGGTAGGGATCTCATAGGCCAGAGCGGCTTCCATCTCGGCACTGTTATAATATGCCTGCGCCGTGCTCATGTAGATCGGTTCTATGATCGACGCGCTGTTATATGTATGAGACGTGTCCGGGTCATACAATCCATGAGTCGCGACAGTATCGAATTTCTTCGTCTTGGCGATCCTGATCTTCTCCGATCTTTCTTCCATCAGTTTTTTGCCGTATTCGAGCCACTCTTCTCTGGAATAAGACCAGAGTTTGCATCCCTCTTTCATGGAAACCCCTTTCCCTGTATCCTCGTTTATAAAATCAACTACTATCGACTATACCATCAGGCGGGAAAGTATATCAACTCTGCTCCCGCGTGTAAAGATTTTGATGCCAGTAAACAGACTCGCCTCATAAGATCAAAGTGGATGATCAGCGATCAGCCGCTGATTGATTACAAAAACATATGCAGCCGGATCACCCGCCGTTTTTTTGACGATCGGCAGCAAGGTTTACGAGGTTGGTAAAATAAATGGCAAGTGGACGGTAAGCCAGATGCGACCATTTTGAAAATGGGACTTCGACAAGAAGCATCGGCACAAGAACCGCCAGGTGGATGACGTAAGTGTAATAAGAAGCGTGTACATAACCGCTTATCCTGAAGATGTGCAGCATGATCCCTGTCAGGGTCGTGAAGAAAAGCATTATAAGGAAGACCCAGTCGGTTTTATGGGAATACTTGTGTATCTCGCCGCTCTTGCGCAACCTGTTGACAGACCATACGATAATAGCGAGCAAAATGCCGAAGGTCGCATAATATCCAAAGAAACGCTGTGGATGATAAAAGGGGTGTATCTTCTCCGTCTGGAACCATGGGAGAAAGAGGACGATCATCGTGAACATGATCGTGTACCCCGACATCAGCAACCAGTGAAGGACCCAATACGATCTTCCCTCGCATTTTGAGAACCTGAACTGCGTGCCAAAATGAAAGAAGAGGTTCCATGCCTCCCTGATATACAGGTGAAAGGGGACCCGGACCTTTTTTCTGTTCCTTATCACGATCTTCAGGTACATATTGAAAATATTCGATATCAGGAAGAACGATATTATTCCCGCCATTACCCAGTCGCCGGTCTCGATCACCCTTACGAAAGTCTCCCCGTTCATCCCGCTGACGAAATTATTTATCATCACTCCACCCTCTTCATTTATCAATGTGGCCGGATCAGCGGTAAATGGCAGGAAAAAAGCAAAAAGCATGATCACCATGGCGGATATCAGGGCCAGGGAACCGATTCCCCATGCTTTTGAGGTATAGAATCTTCTCGACAATCCCGTCCAGTCGTAACTGGCCGTAAGGTATCTTCTCAAGGCCATCATTATCTCGCCGGGATTCGCCTGGCGCGGGCAGGTCTCGCTGCAATCGCCGCAATAATAACAGAGCCAGGGATCAGAAGACTTATGTATCTCTTCTTCCATTCCAAGGACTGTGTACCTGAGCAGCCGTCTTGGAAATGTGTTGTCATTTTCAGACAAGGGGCAGACAGCTGTGCAACTGCCACAGTTGTAGCACGCGTTGAAATCGACGCCGCCGAACTTCTTTATCTCATCGGAGAATTCCGGCCTGATCATCACCATCTCGCTATCCCTCTGTCTTTCTGTACAAATAATATTCGTCCATATCATCCATGCTTTCAACCTCGATCTCGTTGAATTTTCTCATCGTCATCAGGTGATATGTGACTTCTGCCTGCTTGAGACCGGTCTCGGAAGCTATCGCGGGGATCGTCTTAGGTTCCGAACCAAGAGATGTCAGGATCTTTTTTCTGATCCCGCGCATCTCTTTCAGCCCCGCGTTGAGCCCGTCCGGAACCTTCCTGGTTTTTTTCATCTCGTCCACGGTAGATCTCTTGTCGTTCATTACTGACGATCCTCCGGTCACTCCGACAACGCGTCTATCATCGAAATGATTTCACTGTCGCTGAATCCTGTCAGCTGGATAGCGTTCACCGGACATACCGGCAGGCACATACCGCAACCTTTGCAGGTCGAGGTGTTTACCACGGCTACCGTCTTACCCTCGTATTCTTCCCTGTCGATCGCGTTGAACGGGCAGGAATCTAAACAATTGCCGCACCACTCGCAGAGTTTTCTGTCTATCTTCGCCATCGTTGGTTCCAGTTCGATCTCGCCGGAACTGACCAGCGCGTGCGCCTTGATAGCTGCAGAGTTGGAAGCATTAAGAGTCTCAGTGATATTTTTAGGGCCTTGCGAGGTTCCGGCGAGGAATATACCATCCATCACCGTTTCGACAGGTTTAAGTTTCGGGTGTACTTCGTTAAAAAATCTGTCTCTCCCGACAGGCACCTTCATTATCTCGGCTATGGAAGTATCGGAACGCGGCACCATCCCGGTAACAAGGACGACAAGATCGGCTTCCACTTCCATCTCCCTGTCCTCGGTCAGTACATCCCTGACCTTTACCGTGGTGACGCCTTTTTCCTGTGCTACCACGGGAGGCGCGTCATCGAACGACTGCAGATAGATATCCCCGGCGATCGACGATTCCTCGTACAGGATCTCTAGCTTGCCATACGTCCTGACGCCCCTGGTGAAATGAATATTATTGATTCCGTCAAATTTCTCACGGGTGAGGATAGAAGCGTGGATGGCAGATGCGCAACAGTACCTCGAGCAATATTTGTTGTCTCCTTCAAGCGCTCCCGTCTGGCGGCTGCCGACGCAGAAGATCCAGGCGATATTCCTGATCTTCCTGCCATTGTATAACAGCGTGCCTTTCCTGACACATCTGGCGCCTTCTTCCTTTCCATCACATTCTATCTCCAGCAAACGCCTCATCTGTTGAAAAGTGATCACGTTTTCTATTTCGCCGTATCCAAATTCGCCCTTCGAAGGCTGATATGGATCGAACCCTGTCGCCACAATCACCGAACCGGCTTTTATATCCTGAAATGTTTCTTCAGCATGAATATCGATTTCGGGACATATCTTCACGCATTCGCCGCATCCGGTACAGTTTCTCCTGTCCAAAACAGGTACTGCCGGCATCCGGCCGGCACTCCTGTAGATGGCTTTTCTCCTGGTCAGCCCAAAATTGAAATCATCCTCGACGAAGACCGGACAGATATCTATCGCCTTCGATAACCTTTCCTCGAAATCGCCTGACAGTCCCGCGCCCGATCCCGGTACTATTCCACGGGGTTTGATCTTCAACCTTATATCAAAATTGCCCACGCTACCCGCCCTGGAGACAACGTCACACCCGGTATGGAGCGTGATATTATCGTTTTTCACTATTTCCCCGTAGAAATCACCGATTACTTCCCGCCCTTTTTCATCGGTAGGAAAGATCTCCCCCCACTGGGATACTCTTCCACCGACAAAGTGGTCTTTTTCCACAAGATATACCCTGGTGCCTGTCTTGGCGAGATCGAGAGCGGCTCTCATCCCCGCTATGCCCGCCCCGACGACAAGAACCACGTTTTCCGACGAGATCACCGGCGAGATGAGAGGTTCTGAGAGCTTTGTCCGCGCGATTGCCGCCTTAACGCTCTTTATCGCCTTTTCAGTGGCCTCCGCCGGTTTGTCCGAGTGGGCCCAGGAGCCTTGTTCCCTGATATTGGCCTGTACATAGTTATACTTGTTCATGCCCGCTCGTTCGGCAACATTCCTGAACGTGAAGAGATGCAGCTTTGGTGAACATGACGCTACTACCAACCCGTCGAGGTTCTGATCTTCTATATCGCGGATCATTTCCTGCTGCGTTGAATCGGCACAGGCAAACATGGTTATCTTCGCCAGAGCTACGCCGTCGACATCCTTTACCGCGTCGCGCACCTTCTCGACATCGACATAATCGGAGATATTCGAACCGCACTGGCAGATATATACGCCTATCCTTTTATTCATGATCTCCTCTTGAGATACCCGAGAGCCTCGGAGGCAGCCGCGCCGGATGAGATTATCGAATCGGGTATATCCATCGGCCCCGATGCGGTGCCTGCGACAAATACACCCTCTATGCTCGTACAGGCCGGATTCCTGAGCATGTCGACCTGCTTGACATAACCGAATTCATCGAGTTCCAGCGCTTTATTATTGAAAAGGTCGCCCGCTTCCGGGTTGGGGAGCATTCCGACCGAAAGTACGACGAGATCATGGGTAGCTTCCTTGACCCTGCCTTCTCTCATATCCTCATACCTGAGAACCAGGTCGCCGTTCTCCTTTTCCTCAATAGTCCCTACCTTGCCTTTCACATACTCGACACCCATCCCGATGCTCTGCTGGTAAAACTCCTCGAATCCCTTTCCAAAGGCCCTGATATGCAGATAGTAGACGGTGATATCTGCCATCGGCAAGGCACCCATCAGAAGTTGACCCTGTTTTGCCGAATACATGCAGCAGACCTGTGAACAGATGGGATTGTTCATTGTCCTGTCACGCGATCCGACGCACAGGAGATACGCTATGTTGTCAGGTATCTTCCCGTCTTTCGGCCTCAGTACGTTATTGAACGGCCTTGTAGGCACAAGTTGTCTTTCCATCTGCATCGAGGTAATGACGTTTTTGTACCTGCCAAGCCCGTACTTTTCGATGATATCCGGGTCGAAAAGCCTGAAACCGGTGGCAATAATCACAGCCCCCGCTTTCACTCCCGTCTTCCGAGTCTTTTGCGTAAAATCTATCGCGTCCGCGGGACAGGCTCTTTCGCAGGCTCCGCAGAGTATACAGTTTTCCAGATCTATCGCTGCTATTCTCGGATTAGCTATGCTGAAAGGGACATACGCCGCTTTTCTTCCAACGAAACCATACTGATACTGGTCTGCCGTTATCGACGGGCAGGCTTCCTCGCAATCCTGACAACCTGTACACTTCTGTTCGATGACATACCTTGGATGCCTTGTCAGTATACCGGAAAAAGTGCCGTCAGAAAGCCTTTCGATTCCGGTGAACTCGCTGAAGGTGCTTATTGTGATATTCGGATGCCTGGCTGTCTCCGATACCTTTGGGGTCGTTATGCACGCGGCGCAATCCAGAGTCGGGAAGACCTTGCTCAGGTGGATCATCTTTCCGCCAATCGAGAGGTCTTTCTCCACGAGGAGTACCCTCTGCCCTGAATTGGCAAGATTCAGAGCCGACTCCTGTCCGGCGATTCCGCCACCGATCACCACTACATCGTATTCTTTCGCATCCGGAGCCATCGAGTATTATTCCAATCCTTCCAGGTATTTCGAAAAGCCTGATACCTGCTTGACGAATGCCTCGGAACAGACGGAGCAGATCGCCGCCATTCTCAATCTCGCTTTGTCTATCCCTTTCTCCTCCATCAGATCGTGGGTCCTTGCCACTATCGCCGCCGTCTTTTCAGTACAGGTCTCACTGAAGGGACAATCTGTCCCATCGGCGGCTATAAATACCCCGTCGAAACCCCGTTCGAACCCTCGCATGATCCAGGCGGGTTTTATGCCGCTGGAGCAAGGCACACTGATAGTATGGACGGTAGGCGGGTAATGCTGCTTCAGCAACCCGGCAAGGTCGATAGCGGGGTCTGATATCTTTTCAGTCGAAAAGACCAGGATACTGGCCATATCTCGCTCCTGTACCTTATCCTTTTCTCATGAATATGCTGAAATATCCTGAATCTTCTATGGAACCAAGATATTCATGTCCTTTTTTCTGAGCCCACTTGGGGATATCTCTCTGTGTAGCTTCGTCTGAAGAGAGTATTTCCAATATCTCTCCCGAAGCGATCTCTCCCACAGCTTTCTTGGCGGCGAGCAGAGGCCCGGGGCACGCTGTCGCTCTGGCATCAACGACCTTTTTTACAGACAGGTTTTTCAGTTCTTCCTTTTCCATCTCTGGCTCCTTCGCACTAAATGAACAGATGTATATCCGATTCTTCCATTGAAGTGATACATTCTCCTATTCCAACGATTCCGTCGACGATATTGTCGAAATCTTCAAGCTTCTCTCCACCCCATATTTTACCGGCAAGACCGCAGACATAGATCTTGACGTTGGCAAGTTCTTTCGCCGCTTTGAAAAATTCCATCCATGGCATCACATTGAGTCTTTCGAGAGACTTGAGGAAATCATCCCTCATCGCCTCATTTTCGGCCATGCCGATCTTTTCCGGCGTATCACTCATACCTTTGATAAAAACCCTCGCTCCCTGGAGCAGGACAAAGATATCGATATCCATATCATCGGCGGCGGCACCACTGACTATCACTCCCGCGGCTGTGAGCCTGTCGATGCTCCCCGAAAACAGCCCTATCGTCATCTTCTTGTTTTCCAAATGATTCTCCCTTCCCCATTAGATACGAAACCGAAGAAATCCTCTATTAACTAACACATCAATCTTCATTTGTCAAATATCGCCATCAATCCATGACTGCCGGGGAAGGAACAGCCCAAGGGAGGGGACCGTTAATGAGGAATCATCATAAAGATATACCGGACCCTATCCCTGTCCCGTATCCAGCAGAGTCGACAGTGACCGCTCCTTGTCGAGGACCTCTCTTACTTTAATCGCCAGATCGACCGGTCTGAACGGTTTCTGAATAAATCCGGCGTTCAGTTCGGCGATCTCACTTCCTGTAATATGTCTTTGCGTGTATCCGGAACAGAAAAGGATAGCTGTTTCGGGAAATCTCTCTTTCATGATCCCGACCAGTTCCACCCCACCCATCACCGGCATGACGACATCTGTCAGGATCAGGTCGATACCGCCGGCAAGCGAATCGACGATCTCCAGAGCCGTTTTACCATCTTGCGCCTCAAGCACTTCATATCCGTAATGCCTGAGAGAGATCGTAGCGACCCTGCGGACATCCTTGTCATCCTCGACTACGAGGATCCTCTCATCGCCTCCCGTGATCTCTATCTTATCAGCTGAGACACTGCCTCCTTTTTCCGAAGATTCGAGCGAAGGCCAGAGGATCCTGATGACAGTACCTCTGGCCGGCTCACTGTATGCTGATATCTCTCCGCCATTCTGTTTTACGATTCCATAGACAGTCGATAACCCGAGACCGGTCCCTTCTCCCGTCTTTTTCGTCGTGAAGAAAGGATCGAATATTTTCGATCTTGTCTCCCGGTCCATCCCCACTCCATTATCGCTCACTGATATCATAAGATATTCGCCCGGCCTCTGTTCGTGTGAGATCGATTGACGATCTGAATCGAAGACCTGTCTGGCCGTCTCGATTATTATCCTTTTCCTCCCTCCCGAAAAGGCTCCATCATTAAGAGCATATTGCGAGTTCATTATCAGGTTGAGTAATATCTGTTCGATCTGGCCCGGATCGGCCTTGATCGGTGATATACCACCTTCCAGTCCAAGTTCTATCGATATATCGTCGCCGAGGATCCTGGTGAACATCTTCTCCATTTTTTCTATAAGCCTGTTTATGTTGATCGTCCGGGGCTCGATTATCTGCTGCCTGCTGAAAGCGAGAAGCTGGCGGGTCAGGTCGGCTGCGTTACCGGCGGCGTGGGCGATCTGCACAAGGTCCTGAAATCCCGTATCCCTTTCATCCATATCTTCCATCGCCAGCTCGCAATGACCTATGATCACAGAGAGAAGATTGTTGAAGTCGTGAGCGACTCCCCCCGCCAACCTCCCTATCCCTTCAAGCCTCTGGGACTGGTTCAATTGCTCCCTCAATGATTTTTCTTCGGTAATATCTTCGTTGAATCCGATAAAGTGAGTTATTTCTCCATCTTTATCGGTTATCGGGCCGATCGTTGAATATTCACAGATCCATTCTCCGGTTTTCTTTCTGTTAAGGAACTCTCCCTGCCAGATCTCCCCCTTCGAGATTGTATCGACAAGCCTTCTGAATTCTTCAGGGGATGTCTTCTCGGAAAGAAAGGTCGAAGCTTCCCTGCCTATCGATTCCTCATTACTGAACCCTGTCTGTTCGCTGAATCGTGGATTGACGTACTCTATTATCCTTTCCCTGTCGGTGATCAGAATGGAAATCGGGCTCTGTTCGATGGCATTCGACAGGACATTCAGCCTTTCAGCCTGTTTTCGAAGCCTTACCGCGGCCGATCGCTGCTTGACGGCGAGCCATGCTATGAAGAATATAGCCGCTGTCGAGATAAGGACGATCGCTCCGAGAGCCCTGTAATAACCGGCAGCCTCACTATATACTGAAGAGAGGTCGATCACCAGATGCAGGGTGGCCGACCTGTCATATGAGTATTCGATTCTCTTCGATACTATCTGCGTTCTGGCCGGATTTTCTCTCTTTTTGAAATCGCTTATCAGAAATCCCGTCCCGCCGGCCAGCCTCATTTCTGAAAAATCTTCCCTGTTGAATCTGGCCCATTGGCTGAGAAAAGCATCCGCTCCGGTATAATCGTATTTCTGAAGGTGGTGTCTTACATGCTCGGTCAGAAACTCGATCTCCGAATTGACCCGTTTCATTTTGGCCGACATCAACGAATCTTTCCTGTTGATAGCAAATGACAGGGAGATTGTAATAATTGCGACGAGATACCCGGCAAGGCTGAGAGCGAAAAAGAGTCCTTTTTTATCCGATAATCCGGATCTCATCTAGTCGCCGTTCTTTTCGAGGAAATTTATGATCGCGCGAAGCTCGTCATAATCCGAGTCATCGACTCCCGAGATATCTGTCATCCCGCCATGGATTGAAGTCATGACGGAGACTCCCCGCGGCGTATCCTTCATGGTGGAAAGAAGATCACGCAGATCGGAAATCAATTCCGGCGAAAGGCCTTTCCTGGCTATAAAAAGATGCTCATGGATCGGAGGCGTCGTCCCTATCGCTCTTAGACTTTTTCCCATTAAAGATAGGTAGACCTCTTCCTTGACGGCGCCGGCGTCGAAATCACCTGCCAGCACTCCCCTTGCCACGTTGACATGGCTGCCCGCAAAAACAGCATTGCTCATGAAATCGTCTCTTTTCAGATGTTGCAGTATCAGGTAGAGGGGCACCACATACCCCATCGTTGAATTTCTATCGGCAAAAGCTATCCTTTTCCCTTTCAGCTCGCTGATATCCTTGACAGGGCTTTCTTCCCTGACGATGATCCTTCCCGTGAAAAAATCCGTACCTGATGTCTCTATCGCGCCAAGAAGAGGATGTCTCCCGAATTTATCTACGAGTTTTATATACGAGTTCGGACCGATATAGGCGATATCGACCTTTCCATCGCCTATACTGCGAATATGGTCCTCGTAATCCATTCCTATCTGTAAAACCACCTCGGTTTCCAGTTCTGATTCGAGATACCGGGCGAGAGGAGTGAATCGTTCCCTGGTCTCTTTAAAAGAAAGATAGGGGTGTACGCCCAGGACGAGCCTTTCCGCCGCCAGCGGCCTGGAAAATGACGTAATTGTGAGGGCAAAAAAGATTATAAAGGCAGAAAGACTGATCTTTATAAAGACCGAGGGTGATCCAATCTGGCTCTTCATACTATCCTTCATTCTGATAGTGATGTCATCAGCCTGTCTGGCCCGGCAAAAAGAATAGCAGCATGTGAGCGCTATATCAACAGATAATAGCCGCGGGCCACCATTCCTTATATTCACAGTAGTTTTGTCGCTGAATCCGGCCTTGGGACCTTTATCACGAGGACTCTGAGTAATTCAGCGCTTTCGTTATACCAGCAATGCGGGATCCCCGCGGGACTGTCTATCAGGGTATCAGGACCGAACTCTTTCTTCTCCCCTCCGATCTCCACTACGCCCCTGCCCTCGAGAACATAAAAGATCGCGTCTACCGGAGTGATATGTCTTTTTAACGCTTCTCCGGGCCCCAGAGTCATGTGGACTACCTGGGCGTGTTGAGTGTCATATAATCTGCTGGCTTTGATACCATGAGGATTCTCCATTCCCGGCGCTGCCAACGCGTCAACGGTATTCATTTCCTCTCCTTTGTTTAACGCTCCGATTTCAGTGTTTTCCCATCTATCTCGATCATTGTCTTTGAGTATGATGATTTCTCAACGATCCTGCCGCTTTTAAAAACCAGAATATCGATACCTTTTCTGACTTCCTCCCCGCCCCGGTAGCGGTCGCTGAACGCCGGTCCCCTGTAGGTCCATCTGAAAAGTGCTTTCTGCGCAGTCTCATCGATGAATATCTCTTCCTTAACGAATTTAAACCCGCCGTTATCATCGAACCATTTTCTCCATGCCAGAAGAAGCTGCTTCTTCCCCTTTATTCTTTTTCCGTCCCAGTGCTCGAAGACGATCTTTTCAGCGAACGGTTCGATCACACCGGAAAGATCGTACCTGTCCCAGGCATCGAGCCACCTGTCGAGGATCGCTTCGATATCCCCCCTTGAAAGCCTGTCCATATATCTCCTTTCACGCCACTGAAGGCTATCGAGGGAAGCCTCCACATTTTCTCAGTAATTCTTTCCTTGCTCTGAGAATTCCTCGTGATCGTTCAATAAGCCCCAAATCGACGAGCCTTTTCAGGTCCCTCGCAATAGTCTTCTCACCTGTCCCTTCATAAGCTTTCGCGACCCGGCGCGTCAGATATCTGATTGATGAGGAAGATACCGGCCCTTGCTCTCTCGATATCTCTATCACCAGTATCTTTTGCCTTTCCGCCTTTTTACCTTTCTCCCGACTGAACTTTTGCCGGATATGATCCTCCCACACTGTCTGCTCACTGTTAAGGAACAATCGTTCCAGATATCTGCCAGTCACAGATATAAGCCCCCCGATGGAATATGTCATAAAAGGTATCAGGTCACCCGAAGGCAGGGGATCCGAGTAGAGGTTGGCCTGATAATCCCTCTGTGTCCTGAAATAGTACTCGTTCAGAAGGTACAAAACAGATTCAGGTATCCCCGAGGCGGAGAGTATCTGGAATTCGACGATCCTGGCGGTGCGTCCGTTTCCCTCACTGAACGGCAGGATCCACGAAAGATATATATGTGCCAGCATACCTGTCAGGAGAGCGCTTATGATCCCCTCCCCGAGAGGAAAAGATTCTCTTATCGATGATAATCCCGAACATAACCTTTCGAGAAGATACCGGCAATCTCGTGCCGGAACACCCTGGTAGCCGGACAGATCTATCTTCCCCTTCCTGATACCTGTCTCTCTTCCAACGTATCCTTTCCCGGAATCATTTTTATCGACTTTTTCAAAAAGAGACCGATTAAAAGCTATAATATCCTCGGGGGTTATATCCCATCGTCTGCCTGGACTGCCGTTTCTCTCCTCCACCGATGCGAATGTTTTTCCAAGGGAGGCCAGTTCATCCCTCTGCTTCTGGTTCCCGATACCGGTCAGTGCTGAGCGATCCGTGAGATTGCGGATTTCATCAAGCGAAAGGCTGCTCCCGTCGAGAGAAGCGCATCCAAAGAGTCCCCGCGCTCTGGCATCCGAGACAATCGCGGAGACCTCGTCCGGATCAGCGGGAATAGACCGGATGACAGATGATCCGTACTCAGCCTTTCCGAGCATCTCCCAGAGGTGTGGAGGCATCTTTCGCATATCAACCTCAAATTTGATCCAGGGATGAGTTGAAAGGTAATCAAAAGTCATTTTTGTCCATATCTTAGGGTTTTATTATGTCTATATATATCTTTTATTATTAAACAGTTATTCTATTTTAGAATATATATTGTACTAATTATTGGGTGAGTTTATGTCTTTTACTTGAAGATGTCAATAAAAAAACGCGGACAGGCACGATTTCCCCCGATTGTTGCAAATCTCTGTTCCATTAGCATCGGTCGGCCAGCCCGCGTGAAATCATTATTTTTTTATATGGGTCCGTCTTTCTTCAGAGAACCCCTCTGAGTAACGGATTTCTTCGGTCGCGTTATTGATAATCGTCTGGAATGGAAAATACTTTACGTATTTAATGATTGGTTCGTGATCGATCCGGTCATCTCATGTCGCGAAGCGACTGCAGACGCGATTTCGCCTCTTCCATCCACTGTCCTTCTTCGCTTGCCCCGATATATTTTTCCCAGCATTTTTCCGCGTCCTGGTAATCGCCCGATTTCTCATAAACGACCGCGAGGGAAAAGAGCGATTTGAGGTGAACCCCATCAATAACAAGGGCATCCTGGAATGATCGTTTTGCTTTTACATAATCTTTCATATGAAAATATGAAGCCCCCAGAGCATAAAAATATTCCGGATTACCTTTTTCCCTGGTAACAAGGGTTTCAAGAACCTCGGCGGCATCTTTATAGAGGGAGAGTCTCTGGTATGTAACGGCGAGGTTGAACGATGCGTCGGGAAAGGAAGGATTGATCCTGAGCGCTTCCTGGAATATTCCGACAGCTTCCCTGAACCTGCCCTCCGAGACAAGACCGATACCATCATTATACTTTCTGACCGCTTCCAGCCTCCTGTCGAACTGGGCCAGATCGCTCCGGCTCATAGGGATCTTCACACCGGAACCGTTTTCAGGCGGCGCAAGATCACCGGCCCCGTTATATCCGGCAAGCTGCTCCGCCCGATCCCTGTCACCATAGTATGATTCAGCTATCGATCCCCATGTATCATCGGCACCGACCTTGTGGGTAATCACTTTCTCATAGACCTTCCCCGTCCTCAGTTGTCTGGTCGAAGAGCAGGAGAGGAAAAAAACAAGGCATATCGCCGATATCATGGTGGCCGTCCTCATCACTTCACCCTTTTTCCTATCCTGACCGGAACCTTTTCGCCTTTTCCTGACAGACCCTGACATGCTTTAGCCGATTCGTATATCGCGCCTATCGGCTCACCACTACTGATCGCCGCAACCCTGCACGATTCATACTCAGGCGATACGCGGACCGTACCATCGGGCAGACGGGCGCATTTCAGTTCGATCGTCCCATAAGGCGTTTCTACTTTCCCTTTCCACCTTTCCAGTTCCGCTCTCTGCTCGATACTGATCCTCATCCCTATCGTCGAACTCTCTGAGAATATTATAGAGACGATCTTCTCTCTTTCTTCCGGTTCACAGAGCACGGTCAGAAGAGTCCCCGGCCTGTTTTTCTTCATAACGACCTGGGTCAGATATACATCAAGAGCATTCGCGTTAAAAAGTCTCTCCTGAAGATATCCGAATATCTCCGGATTCATATCATCGATCGTCGTTCTAATGACCGCCACCGAAGCTCCCTTTGCGGTTCTTTCAGCCTCCATTATCCTCAACCTGCCAGGTCCATCGATTGATTCTCTCGTACCGACCGAGTACACTGTCCTCCCGATCAAAAAAGACTCCGTGGGAGATAATTCCGAGGCAAGGGCTTTCATGATCGCAGCTCCCGTGGGAGTCACTATCTCCCCTTTCTCGCCGGTCATCGTGACAGTCCGGCCGCTGAGAAGTTCGACAGTCGCAGGCGCGGGCAGCGGCAAGAGCCCGTGGGATATCGATATCATGCCTCCTCCAAGCCTGAACGGCCTGTGGTACAGTTCGGGGCTTCCGAGTTGATCAAGCGCGACAGCAGCTCCTACTATATCGACGATCGAATCTACCGCGCCCACCTCGTGGAAATGCACCTTTTCCATCGGTACTCCATGAATCTTTCCCTCAGCTTCCCCGAGAACCCGGAAGATCCTTGAAGCTTTTTCCTTGATATCAGCGTCGAGGCCGCTTCTCTTGATCATTGAAAGTATCTTTCTGAGATCTCTCGATCCTGCCGAATCGGCGCAGACGACCCTTGCCCTGACGGCTGATATCCCCTGCCGTTTTACCCTGCCATAGACGATCTTGAAAGGCTCAAGCCCCGGCAGGCTCGAAACTGCCTCCGCAACTTTTTTGGGATCAGCTCCGAGGGCAAAGAGACATCCAAGAAACATGTCGCCGCTTAATCCGGCCGCGGGGTCTACCAGAAGTATCCCCGGATTTTTTTTGATTTTACTTTTCAATTCATCCCCCATGTTAGAATCCCCGCTCCCGCCACCGCTTACCGGATCGATCTCCTACCATCGGTCGGGAACATGCAAGTCATTGCGATCAGGTCAGGATCATTCTCCTTTTTCCGTCCGGTCTCCCATGCAGATCTTCCTGCATATCATCGCGGCGGCGTATGCCGCGCCGAAACCGTTATCGATATTTACGACTGTGACTCCACCCGCGCAACTGTTCAGCATCGCAAGCAGAGCGGCAAGCCCTCCGAAACTCGCTCCATATCCCACGCTTGTCGGTACAGCGATGATTGGTGATTCGGCTATACCTGCCACCACGCTCGCAAGCGCCCCTTCCATGCCGGCGACGACGATTATCACATCCGCCTTCCTGATATCCTCCCAGCATGAAAAAAGACGATGGATCCCGGCCACGCCGACATCGTTGAACCGATCGACCTGACAACCGAAATAATAAGCGGTGAAAGCAGCCTCTTCAGCAACGGAAAGGTCTGAAGTCCCGGCGCTTACAATCGCGACTCTGCCTTTCCTGCCGATCTCCTTCTGAACAACGGCAAAAAGAGAGGCTTCACTGTGAAAGACCGCTCCCGGAATCTTTTTTCCTATCCTCGAGAACGTTGAGGCATCGCATCTCGTCGCCAGAAGATCTGCTCCCTGGTCGATGATCTTTCCCGCTATTCCGATTATCTGCTCGTCAGTCTTGCCCTGGCAGAAGATGACTTCAGGCACTCCCCGCCTCAGAGCCCTGTGGTGATCGACCTTGGCATATTTTATATCCTCGTATGGTAGGATCCTTAACCTGTCCACCGCTTCTTCGGCAGTCATTTTGCCAGATGCGACCTCTTCGAGCAGTCTCTTTATCCGGTTCTCTTCCATCTTTTTTTAATATCCTCCCTGAGATCTGAAAATATTTCCAATACCTCTTCGGCAAGTCCCGCTACGGCGAGTCTCCGCCTGTAATCCTTCATTCCCTCATGACCCCTGAGAAACCACCGGTAGAACTTCCTCATCTCGAGAAGCCCGAGCCGGTCACCTTTCCATTCTATCTCCATTCTGAACAATCGTTCAAGCAGATCGACCGTTTCGTCCATGGAGACTTCCCGTGCCTCGCTCCCCCGAAGCCTCTCCTTTATCTGGCGGAATATCGATGGCGCGCCAAGAGCTCCCCTTCCTATCATGACAAGAGCGCAACCCGTCGATTCCACGATCTCAAAGTAATCATCAACACTTTTTACGTCGCCGTTCGCTATCACCGGAATCGATACAGTTTCTTTCAATCTTGCTATAAGCTCCCAGTCCGCCTTCCCCGAAAATCCCTGGCTTCGGTACCTTGGATGCATCACTATCGCTTTCACTCCGGCATCTTCGACGACCTTGCCCGCTTCCATATAATTCTCTTCCATACGGTTCCAACCGCTCCGTATCTTTGCCGTGACAGGAAGATCGACAGTTTCGACAACTGCTGCACATATCTTTTCCATCAGGCCAAGATCGCGCATGATCGCCGATCCACCGTTTTTTTTAATTACTTTTTTTACCGGACAACCGAAATTCAGATCTATAAAAGCGAAATCCCCGCCCGCCACGACCGCCGCGGCTTCGGCAAAAACTTCCGGTTTCGATCCGAAAAGCTGGATCCCCAGGGGAACTTCACCGTTCATCCTGTCGATGATCCTTTCCGTTTTATCCCCACCCCTGGCCAGGCCATCGGCGCTTACCATCTCCGTCACGCAGAAATCAGCCCCAGCTTCCCCACAGAGCAGCCTGTAAGGCGCGTCGGAATAACCGGCCAGCGGAGCCAGGCAGACCCTGCTTACCGTGAAAAGGTCGTCCATTTTTCCCGGGCTCTCAGGAACCAACTTGCTTCTCCCTGATCAAAGGCTGTGAGGAATAAGAAAGATCACCAGGCTCAAGGAAAAACCGGCCAGCACGGATACAGCGAAACCTTTCCTGCCGATCCTGTCGGCGTCCTCACCTTTTCCTATAAAACTGCTCCAGGAAAGGATTGTCACGACAGCCCATAACAGAAACATTATCTGCGTTTTATTGTCGGTTATATCATATCCGAAGGGGAACCCTTCCCATACCGGTCCGAACCTCTGCCTGTTGAGAATAAAACCAAGGGGCCATCCACCGATGAATGTAAAGAAGATCAGCCACCTTACCATCAAGATCGTCATCTTCTTACTCTCTCCCGCGGATAAGATTCCGATAGCCGAGAGAGCCGCTTCTATCATGAAGAAAAAAGCCCCGAACATGAAAATCACATGAAAGACCAGTACGGCCGAAGAGACTTCCCCCTTGTATTTTATAAGAAGCCCGGCACTCTTTTCTTCCGGGATCCTAATCACTTCCCCATCAGAGGCGAGAGCTTCAAAATAGTACCGGAGCCTTTTCCCTTTGGACATTCCGGGAAGTACTCCTACCCAGTCACCATCGCTTGATCTTTCCATATTTTTTCTGATCCCGTCCTCCTCACCAGGCAGCGAATACACGATTTCCAGGCCCCGTATCTCAGCGTGTCCCGAAATTGTCTCGACGATCAGGACAGGCGTACCCTCTCCGACCTGCTCGAATACGCTCGTGTGACTCAGAGTCACTTCACCGGCGCTTACCTCAAGCATATCGGGTCGGTTCGTCGATATTCTCCTCGCCACAAAGAGAAGCACAACCGTCAGTAATATCCCTGTTATTATTCTTTTTCTCAAAAGCCGACCTCCATTATAGTATCACTTAAGAGATAATACTTTACCACCGCGTTCTTTGCAAGGATGGCATTTGAAAGCCCGATAAGGTATATTGCCATTTGAACGGTTTTTCGAAAGGACGATATCCGGTGCAGGGCAAGCAAGAAAAGATACGACTGTACGAGAAAGAGATAAGGATCAGCGCTCCGGGAGGGACCACCCTCTTTGCCGACCTGAGAAGCTGCGCACCCGAAGAACCAATGCCACTTATAATAATCTCACATGGATTTCTCGGATACAGCCGCTGGGGGTTTTTCCCTGTTGTCTCGAAACGCCTCTCATCCGATCGATTTCACACGCTTATATTCGATTTCTCCCATAACGGCACGGACCGGGCGACAGGCATGATCACAAGACCGGAAGAGTTCGCGGCAAACACCGTGTCGAGTGAAATAGCCGATCTCGAGGCTGTCTGCCGTTTCGCGGCCTCCGGTCTGCTGCCTGTCAATATAGACAGGAACCGTATCGGACTGCTTGGTCACAGCCGGGGAGGCGCCGTTTCCCTTCTCGTCTGTTCCTCGATTCCCGGTATAAGATCCCTCGTCACCTGGTCGTCGCCATCCAATCTCGACAGATATTCACAGAGGCGCAAGGAAGAATGGAAACGGACCGGCAGGCTCACTTTCAGGGATCTCAGGGCTGAAGGGGAACTCTGGCTCGACTATTCATATTATGAAGATATAGACAGACGAAAAAAATTATATGATCTTCCGGAAAGAGCTTCCAGGCTCTCAATCCCGTATCTTATTATTCATGGCAGGCGGGACGCGGCAGTGACTCTGCGGGAGGCTCAAAGATTTATCTCGCGGGAAGGATCGAATAATATAAGAATGGAGATCATAGAAGGCTGCGGACACACTTTCGGTGTTAGAAACAGCCCGGGCACCCTGGTGACGGAAGGTCTGGAAAAGGCTATTTCCCTTACGACAGCCTGGTTCATGAAGACCTTATGATATATTTCGAGGAGGAAAGAGAATGTCGACGCGCGTTACGGTGATAATATTGATCGCTCTGGTCATCTTGGCCATAGCGGCCCTTTTCATGCTGAGAGGCGATATTTCCAGAAAGGTCTATTACCGCCAGGGAGAGGCGATCTCCTCGGCGCTTACTCCCCAGTTGAATGAAAAATATGGAGAGGATCTTTCATATACGCTCGATAAATTCTGGAGTTGTTACAAGAGCGGGATCGTCACGCAAAATGACCTGACCGATGTAATGGAGAGGATGAAAGATCTTCGATCGGAAGAAGAGATCAGCGATCGCGCCATCTTCGATCTTATAGGATATATAAGCAGGCTGTACACTGACGCCATGAGAAAGCACCACGAAGACATTATGGATGAGACCGAGCCGGGCGCGTGAACAGGATGTTTCATTATTCCCGGTAAAGGTGGCTGGTAAGTTCCCGCTCGACATCCCGGAAATTACTGAATTTTACGTGATCGAGTTTCTTCTGCCTGCAGTGGGAAAGAAGATCATCCTTTGCGAAAATGATGTCGGCGTGTTCAGCCGGGCACCGGTCGCTATAACCGTTTCCTATATATACTGTCTTGTATCCCTTCTTTTTAAGCTGATCAAGATGAAATTTCTTGCAGTTGCCGCACAGGGTACAATCGCAGGTATTGAAATATGGGAATTCGATATTCGATATCTTCCCCTCGTCGAAGACGACATGGTTCGCCCTGTAGTCAAGATATCCAAAACCCCTGTCCATCAGCATCGAATCTATATAATAATCGAGTCCGTCGCTTAGAATAACGAACTCAAAATCGTTTCTGTCGCAGAAATCGATGAAATCCTTGAAGTAAGGATCGAAACTCTCCTTCTCTATGAACCGGTCGAGATCTTCCCTTCCGGCATCGATCAGTTCGAGTTCCTTCAACAGGCACTCTCTTGATGAGATCAACCCGATCTTCCATTTTTCGAGAGTGTCTTCCCAGAGGGCCCTGTCGCGCACAAACTTTCCGAAAAAATGATGGCCCACATCCCTGACCGTGATCGTACCGTCAAAGTCGCAGACGATTGCTGTTTTTTCGTTCACTTATCCTCCGTTGCGGCTGCTTTCCGGTGTTCGGCAACATAGGAGAACATCTTGTCGAGAGTTCCGGCCTGCCTGAACATTTCGAGGACCTTTACGACTTCCTCATCCCTGTCGAGGGTCGCTATATATGCTCCCTTTGTGCCATAGAGCTTGCGGAATATCTCGCGTCTGATCGCCCTCCTTATATAATCGGAATTCTCATCGGTCCATTCTTCAGATGTATTTTCTATTTCCTTTTCCGCAAGGTGAGCCTTGAACTCCTCTACCACGCTGTCATCGACCACGAAATCCTCTCCCACTACGTTATATGCCGTATAATGGACCGCGAAGCTGAAGAAAACCGACCTGATCTCGAGTTTTCTCTGGAATTCAGTGAACTCGGGGAGCTCTATCTTCCAGTCGGGAGATATCCCGCCGCCGCCGTATACCACCCTGCCAGATGCGGTGTAATATTCCTTTTCAGAATCTTCGTTCTTTATGACATCACCGTTCTCATCGTAATCTTTGTGTATGCATCTGCCGCTTGGCGTAAAATACTTCTGCGTCGTCAGCTTTAACGCGTCGTGTTCTCCCACCTTGAAGACTGTCTGGACCGATCCCTTTCCAAAAGAGGTCTGGCCGACGATGACTGCTCGATCCCAGTCCTGGAGAGCTCCGGCAACGATCTCGGACGCCGAAGCACTACCTCCGTTGATCAATATGACGATCGGGTAGCTGCCATGGAGATTTCTAGCGTTTGAATTAAATTTCTGGTTGCTCTCGGGAATACGGCTTTCCGTATAGACGATAAGCTTGTTCCTGTCGAGGAAGAGATCCGAAACCTCGAATGCCGCCGAAAGAAGCCCGCCGGGATTACCGCGAAGATCGAGAATAACCCCTTTGGTATTCTCTTTCTCGAACTCTCTTAGAATACTGCTCAGTTCGGCGGCGGTCTTTTTGGCGAAACGTGCTATCCTTACGTATCCGACATCATCGAGTATCGTCGAATATGTAATACTCGGGACCTTGATTATCTCGCGGGTGATCGTAAACGGAATAGACTCATCAAGCCCCTCGCGCCCTATCTTTATGTTGACCTGGGTACCCGGCCTTCCCCTGAGTTTTTTGACAGCATCCTCGGAACTCCACCCCTTGGTCGATTCCCCCTCTATATCGACAATCTTGTCTCCCCCCTGAATGCCGAGTCTCGAAGCGGGAGTATCGTCTATGGGGGAGATCACCGTGGGATAATCTTCCCTTACGACGATCTGAATACCCAGACCGCCGAATTCACCTTCCGTATCGATCATAAGGTTTTCGTACTCCTGCTGATCGAGATAGACGGAATGGACGTCAAGTTCTTCGAGCATGCCCGCTATAGCGGCGTCTATGAGCTCCTTGAATTCCTTTTCCTCGACATAGTAGTCAAGAATCCTGACCATTACGTCCCGGAAGCGATTAAGATGTTCATATTCAAGTTCCTCGTTCTTTTCCCGCTGATCGGAGGCCCACACGAAGAATGAGCCGGCAGCTATTACGATCAGGAAAACCAGTGTGATGATGACTTTTTTATTAAACTTCAAAATAGAGACCTCCATTATGTCGTTCGGATGTCACTGTCATATCCTGATCAGAGCGATCGCCATCCCGGACCGATCCGTTTTAATCCCTTTTTCAGGACTGCTGAATAAAAATATATACCCCGGCCGCGGGTTGAACAACCATTTTAATACTCCCCGCCGACGTATGCTTCTTTTCCGGGTTTTTCCTCAACCCTTCTATGATTGTACGTCCATGCGAGCCCTGATGTTCCGGAAAACAGAGTCGACGACTGAATCAAGGGGAAGAATAGCGTCGATGACTACGATCCTTTGTTTCTCTCTGCCCGCGATCCTCAGATAACCTTCCCTGACCTTCTCGTGGAATGCTATATCCTCTCTCTCGAGCCTGTCTCGTTTTCGAACCCCGTTCGATTCTCTCTTGTCCGGACCCCTTCTGAACCCTTCTTCGACGCCCAGATCGAACAGAAATGTCAGGTCGGGAACGGCCTGGCCGACGGCGAACCTGTTAAGTTCGATTACAAGTTCCTCCCCAAGTCCTCTCGCCCAACCCTGGTATGCTACGGACGCATCCATAAATCTGTCACAGATAACTATCCGGCCTTCTTTTAAAGCCGGTTCGATGACCTGTTCGACAAGTTGAACCCTGCTGGCAAGGTATAAAAGCAGTTCAGTCCTCGCCGATATCTCTTCCCTGTCCGGATCGAGAAGGATACTCCTGATATCTTCAGATGTGACAGTACCTCCAGGTTCCCTGGTCAGTACTATTTCTACCCCGTCGTCAGCGAAGAGTTTCTCGATCCTCGCGGCAACGGTGGATTTTCCAGAGCCTTCGATACCTTCGAACGTTATGAAAAGGCCTCTCATTTTCTTCTCCAGGTCTGAAAGATCCTCTCTCCCTTTTTTTTGTGACCCTCGACCCACCCTCCCGCGCTGATCGCTCCGGGGACTCTGGCCTATCTTTATCAGGTGGTATTTCCCGCTATCAGCGATTTAATTCTGACGCGAAAGCGCCTGGCACTGAGAAGCACTTTCAACACTTCATCGATGATCGCGGCGATCCATAATCCCGCGAGAGACAGGCCAAAGACAAAAGCAAGATTGAATCCAAGGAGCACTTCGATCAGAAACACGCCTCCGAATGCCAGGTACATCGGGTAGCGGTTTTCCCCGACGCCTCTAAGGCTGAAAGAGAGAATATATGACATCGCCTTGGGAATCTGTACGATAGCAATTATCTTCAGGATCTCAATACACAACGGAATGACATCAGGGTCGGTAGTAAAGAGTATCGCTAAGTATTTTGCCCTGAAAAAGATCACTGCCGCGAGAAAAATCACAACGCAGAGGACGATCCCCTGAAAGGTATGAGCCATCTGTCTCGCGCGTATATACTCCTTCGCTCCGTACCGCTGCCCGACAAGCGTCAGGGCTCCCATACCGAAGGCGAGGTACATGACGGCAAAAAGCCTGTGAAATGTCAGAGCAACGATGTGGGCCGCCGCCGCGGTTGGACCAAGACGATTGCTGAAACCTATTACTATCGTTATTCCGGTCATCCAGGCAAGCTGCTCAAGAGTGCTCGGAGTCCCGGTCTTTATGATCCTCCAGATGCTGCTTCGTTTTATAGATCGAAAATCATATGATTTGAAGGTCAACACGCTTTTTCCCCTGAGAATGACACTGTAGGTAAAGAAGAAGCCTGTCGTATGGCCTATAGCCGCCGCGTACGCCGCTCCCCGCACGCCGAGTCCGGGAAAGAACCAGACGCCATATATCAGACAGACGGCGAGAACGAGATGAATACCGTTGACCAGAAGGCCTACGATCATCGAAAGATGGGTATCTCCAGCTCCACGGACAATTCCTATCGCCACGAAATTCATCAGGATGAAAGGAGCGAACCAGGAAAGCACCCTGAAATAATCGACGCTGATCGCCGTAACGGCCGGGGAGGCTCCCAGTAGCGTCCTGAATATGACCGGAGAGAGATAATACCATATCAGGGCTATACCGAAGGCGGGGAACATCGCCGTAAAAAGTGTCTGTCCGAGAAAATGATCAGCCTCTTCTCTCTTTTTTTCGCCGAGGAGCCTGTTGATAAGGATCGTCGCGCCAAAGACGAAAGTAAGAAGGATCGTGCAGGTGAAGAGAATCACCTGGACTACTCCTCCCACGGCGGTAAGAGCGTCTACTCCGGTAGCTCCTAGCCCCGGGTAGTAGCGTTGCATCGACCGTATGGCAAGGTGGCCGACGAGCATCGGTTCGATCGTCCACATGACGACCTGCGCGCCGAAATCTACAATAATTGGAACTGATGTCTTGAGGATCGACCAGAATCTCGGTTTCATTTATAAGCTCTGCCTTACCGGCCTGCTGCCTTTAACTTGATTGTCCGATCGGTCAAAACACATTACCGGTGAAACAGGCGCGGAGACAGGGAGAACCGATTCAACCCGTGTCAATAGGTACCGCTTTCACCGGGGGTCGTAAGATCCCTGACATGCTTTACTCTCTGAATGAATGTCAGGACACTTAATACGGCAAGGACTACAATTATCACTTCCAGGACGATTCCGCCGAAGATCAGCCCGGTAATGAGCAGGGCGACCCTTTCCGGCCTCTCGAGTAAGCCGACCGAGCAATCGAGCCCGAGGCCCTCTGCTCTCGCCCTGGCGTAACTTGTAAGGAAAGAACCGGCAAGAGCGATCAGGGAAAAGAAGATCATAAGGTTATTGACAGGCGTCTTTCCAAAATAATAGAAGACGATACCGATGAAATATACAAGTTCGCTTACCCTGTCCCCCGTAGAATCGATAAAAGCGCCAAAAAGTGTTGTTTTCCCCTGACTGCGGGCGAGGGATCCATCGACAGCATCACTCAGGCCAGAGATTATAAGTACAAGCGCTCCAAGGCCCAGCCTGCCCATACCGACCAGCCAGCCCCCGATAAAACTGAGGAATATGCCAAAGAGCGTAATACCCATCGGAGTTATTCCGGCATAGACGCATAAAGCAATCACCGGAGAAAGCAGTCTCCTCAATTTTTCCTTAAAATCATGTTTTGCTGACAAATCGTACTTCCTGCAATAAAATATCCCAAATGCTCATACCTGAAACTTCAAGGCCCATATTATGAATCCCCAGGATTTCCCTGTCAAGAAATTACACTTACGGGGTCATCTCATTTTTCCGCGTCCTCTCCCCTGCTCCTTCCCTTTATGACAAGTGTTATCTCACCTTTAAGTTTTCTCTCTCCGAGGTTCGAGATGATCTCCGCGGCGCTTCCCCTTAGGACTTCTTCATAGATCTTCGTCATCTCCCTCACTACGGCGACTTGCCTCTCCCCGAGCTGGGAATCGATCGCTTCGAGAGCTTTTATGATCCTGTGAGGTGATTCGAAGAAGATCGAGGTCCCCTGAGTCTCTCCAGCCTCTTTAATGATCTTCAGACGCGCCCCCGATTTTCTCGGCAGATACCCATAGAATGTAAATCTGTCCGGGGGGAACCCGGAAAGCAGAATGGCGGTCGTCACCGCGCTTGGGCCGGGGATCACTGAATATTCGAGATCCTCCTCGATCAACCTTCTCGCCAGATAATATCCGGGGTCCGATATTCCCGGCATTCCGGCATCGGAAACGAGAGCTATCTTCATCCCATCCTTGAGTTTCTCGATTATCGAAGGGGTGATCTTCTCTTTGTTGTGGTCGTGGTATGAACGAAGGGGGATCTCGATCTGGTATTTTTTAAGAAGGATCCCGGTCTTTCTCGTGTCTTCAGCGAGAAGCATGTCGACCGACCTGATCACTTCGACAGCCCTCGCAGACAGATCGTCAAGATTGCCGATCGGCGTTCCGACGAAATAGAACTGGTATTTCCTCATTACTTATGATCCATCTCTGTATTGCCGACGCTCCCGGTGGGAAAATCGAAGAGAATCCATTTAAAGGACCGATGCCATCACTTTCTCAAAATAATCTATATCTTCCGGTTTGATGTCGAGATGCGTGACCATGCGGATCTTTCTGTCACCAAAAGCGAGCAGCCTGATCCCGGATCGCTCCAGCTTTCCGGTGAAGTCCTCGAAATCGATACTCTCGTCCTCTACCCTGAAGATAACGATATTGGTTTCGACCGGAAACGACAGCTTCAGCCCGGGGTTCTTCTCAACCGCGGCACCTATCCTCGACGCGAGAAGATGATCATCGGCAAGTCTCTCGATATTGTTGTCCAGCGCGAAGTGACAGGCCTGGGCGAGTATCCCCGACTGCCTCATCCCCCCCCCGAGCCTCTTGCGCCAGTATCTTCCTTTTTTGACCGTCTCCTTGTCCGAGATCATTATCGATCCGACCGGAGCTCCGAGCCCCTTGGAAAAACATATATTGATCGAATCAGCCAGACGGCCATACTTTTCGAACGAGATGCCTGTCGCGACGACAGCGTTGGCAAGCCTCGCCCCATCCATATGGATTCTCAGACGATTCTCCCTGGCGAACCGCGAAACCGATTCAAGCTGATCGATCGGATAAATCCTCCCTCCGCCCCTGTTGTGGGTATTCTCAACGGAAATAAGGGATGACCTCGGATGATGGATATTGTCCGGCCTTACAGCTCCGGGGAGTTCATCGGCGGGGAGAAATCCTTCCGGACCATTCAACGGGTGCAGCTGCAGCCCACCGATAACTGAGGCTCCGCCCGCCTCATAATTGAATATATGGCTGTTGCGATCGAGTATTACTTCATCTCCCGGACTCGTCTGTGTAAGCAGCCCGAGAAGGTTGGCCATTGTTCCGCTCGGGACATATACCGCGTCTTCCTTGCCGAGAAGCGCGGCCATCCTTTTTTCAAGACTGATCACAGTCGGATCATCCCCGAGGACATCATCTCCCACAACTGCTTTGGACATTGCCTCTCTCATACCTGAAGAAGGCCTCGTCACAGTATCGCTTCTTAGATCGACGACGCGATCAGACATTATTCACCTGCCTGGAGTAATCGGTTGAATAGAGAACGGACCCCACCGGATTTACCGGCTGTGGCTGGAAAATCAGAAATCCGTCAGCAGTCCAATGATCAGGACTGGGCTACCATATCTTTCAACTCGCGCGAGACTTTGAATACGGGGACTTTTCTGTCTGGAACCGGGACAGGCTCACCGGTACGCGGATTTCTCGCCATCCTTGCCTTGCGTTCCTTGACTTTAAAAGTACCGAATCCACGAATCTCGTAATGCTTCCCTTCCACAAGACCCTTGGAAATACAGGAAAGAAAACAATCAACCGCTTCAGCGACTTCTTTCTTTGTCAACCCGGTCTTGCTGGAAATGTCCTCTACAATCTCCGCTTTTGTCATCTGTGCCCTCCTCCTTAATTCCAAGAGGGATCCTGATTCCCCTCCGCACTGAAAAGAATACAGCTATCAACTTAAGCCTAACGCCTTACTTAACAACGAATAGAACGTTTGTGTCAAGTGATTTTATTTTTTAACCATGCTGGGCTTCCTCTTCCGGGTAAGGTCCCGGTCTGATACCCCCAATTGCAGGAACGCAACTTCAGGTTGCAAAAAGAAAGAAGATGGCAATCTACCCTCCGGGACTCCCGGGGAACAATAGGGAATGATACGGATCTTTCAGGCAAAAGCGCGTTTTACGCGATGAAGCTGACAAATCCTTTGCTGGCAAGGGATAGTGCTTTTTAATCGATTTAAGAATAATATCTGGTATGCCTATTGCTGTTCATCTGAGATGCTGCGAGGTGGTCGCCGCCTCACGAACCCGACCCTGCATCGTATCATCTCGCGGCACTTTTTTTCTCCGCGCTTCTAGGGTAATCCGAGAATATGATGACACTGTGGAATCACTCTCACGTCACTGAGGAAAGCTGAAGCTTTTTCATGGCAATCGATGATCATACCGGGAAGGGGGGGCCGGGCCCCTGCCGAAGGGGTCGCCGGCTGTATGACCAGAGGTGTTCCCCTGTCAAATCCCGAGACGATCCTGACGGCCGCAGTGAACTCATTGATATCAAGGCTGTCGGTGATGACTATCTTGCAGAACATCCTGGCAGTGGCAAAAACGGGAAGGACCCTTTCATATACGGGAAAAAGATCTCCCCCTCCACAGAGAGAAGGAAGTTTGATATCCAGTGAGACAAGATCGACAAGGGGAGCGATTACTCGCGCTGCCTGCTCGGGAAGGCCATTCGTCTCGAGATAGACCGGCAGATCGCTTTTTCTGAACAACTTGAGAAATTCTGCCAGGAAATCCGGCTGTTCCAGCGGTTCCCCCCCTGTGACGCTTAACGAATGTATCCCCTGCTTTCGGGAGGCAATAGAGACTGCCACCCGCGCGATCTCTGAGACACCGACCGGATTGTCTATCCTTCGGACCGATCCCTGATCATAAATGAGGCATTCTGCCGGATCTCTCTTCGAAAGGGGAGTATCGCAATAAGAACATTCAAGACCACATCCTGCAAGCCTGATAAAAAGCTGCATTACTCCGACATATATCCCCTCACCCTGAACGGAGGTAAAAAGCTCTGTCACATTGCCGCTCTTTCCATTTTCGCTCATACCCCCCTGACCTTCCTGACGGCGAGTTCGACCGATTCGCATTCATACTTGTACGCGTCGAGGACCATCCTGGCCAGTTTCCACGGATCGACCCCGAATTCTCCGAGTCCGGCGGCCGGAACGGGAGCACCTTCCGGATCGATATTTACTCCACAGTGAAAGAGGGCCGAAGTAGGACTGAGCGTTGCTATCGCCACCGTTATCTTTCTGTCGTCCTCGAAAATATCATCTCCGTCTCTCCTGAAAGTCCGTTCCGGGGCAAGTCCGGAGAGGACCTCCATGATGATAGTCACGAACAACCTCAGCCTGTAATTCATCTCGGCCAGGGGGACCTGGAAGTGTTCGCATATAAAATGAAGCATCCCACCCGCTACTATTGTACTTCCATTCTCGGCATCTTCAAGATCGACGAGGTTCTCTCCCCTGACATAACATGCTCCCGAAAAGGCGACGATCCCGTCACCACGTATTTCCGCGATCTTTCTGATAAAATGGCTTCGAAGCTGGCTTCCGTCATAGTCGATCACCCTGTCGACGATCGATGTGGATATTAACCTGTACTCTGTTTCCTTCAATTCAATTCTCCCTTGAAAATCGGACTCTTTCCGCGGCAGAGGTGCCCTCTATCGCCTTTCTCAACCTTACGCAGGATTCGCAGGTCCCGCACATCGTTTCATCGGCGTTATAGCAGCTCCATAAAAATTCCCACGGTATATCAAGAGTTATCCCCATTGCCGCGATCTCTCGCTTCTCCATCGAGACTGTCGGCGCGATCACTCTGACGTCGGCGCCGGCTCCAAGTTCCAGCGCCCTGTTGGCTGCTTCAATATATGAGGCACTGTTGTCGGGAAAAGTCGATGCCTCTTCAAGGTTGAATCCCGTGACTATTACGGCGCATCCGCTGGCCGCGGCAAAAGCAGCGGAGATATTGATGAATATACCGTTCCGGTTCTCGACCCAGACCGCCCTCGAAGCATCGAGCCGCTGCTTCGCTCCCGCTCCCGAATACTCCGGTATCTCTTTGTCACTTTTTATAATAGCAGATGAAGATATTCCTGACAGCCATGGAAGAGCGACCTTTTTCATCTCGATATGGTAAAAGTCCGTGATCGCTGCCGCCGCATCCTCCTCCCGCGCGAGGGCTTTCTGGCCGTAATCGAAGAAAAGAGCGAGCTTCGGAGTATACTCATCTAATGAAAGAGCCAGGGAGACAGTCGAATCCAGGCCACCGGAAAGAAGGATAACGGCTCCCGGTCCGGGGGGCATCGCTTCTTTGTTTGTATCATGATTTTCTCTTCTATTCACGATACCGCACCATATCAGAGTGTGTCTCCCATAGTTCCACTTCAGTCAATCTTCCCCCGGGGATCTTCAGGTCTTTCTGAAGGAGCCTGTATATCTCGGCTGCGATATTCTCCGATGTCGGATTGATCGAATCAAACGGAGCGATCTCGTTGAGATGGCGGTGGTCGAACAGGGGAAGGATCACCGTTTCCATACCCGATTTCAGTTCGAGATAATCGACAGTGAGACCTCTTTGATCGATCTTCACGAATTCGTAATATGCACGGAGTACCCAGTTATGTCCATGCATTCTTGAGCAGTCCCCGTCATACCCTTTTAATGAATGCGAAGCGCAGAAATGTATCTCCGTCGAGATCGAATAGACAGCTGACATCCAGATCACCAGAACCTTTCAGATAACAGGCAACACGTTCAACATAAACCAGTTACGCCAACCGATATCTTTCTGCCTGTGGACAGTCCCCGGTCCCTGATAATCTACATCTTAAGCCTGTGCATATCAATAATTAATGAACGATTGAAAATTTTCGTCATATGGTACGTATTTCGCTTAAAAATCGATGGGCAGCTGTAAAAATGAGGTCAGAGCATAATATCCGGTTCAAACCATGGAGATAGAATTGTTTCTTACACAGGAGAAAGCTCTTAAACGGATACAGCAGGATCGTCTGAAAGGCGATCTCAAAAAAGCATTCCAGCGCTCTGTCGACGCTCTGTCAAAATGGCCGGATGACTTTGACCTGGCTATCGAAGCGATTCAGCTTTCGTTTGACATCTCCGATTTCAAACAGTCCGTCTCCCTTATGAAAGGGGCGATAAGGCATCATCCAAAAGCAAGGAACCAGATCATTGAAATGGCCAGGGAGACCTTGCAGCGGAATTTCAATCCTTTCCTTGCAAGTTTTATAATAGAGATGCTGCTGAGAAGTAAAAATATCGAGCGGATCCGGGAAATGCTGCGCCTCTTCTCTGAAGATTTCATTCAAAGCCTCGTTAAAAGATCCGAGACGAGATCTAAAGGGCTTCGGGAAGAATCGCAGGGTAAGGGATCACAATATACAGACAATGAGCTTCTTCTCGGGCTCCTCCACATGGCGGCCGGACGGTTCAGGGAGGCCGCGGCACCCCTTGCCCGGGCCCTTGACAACTCGCCTGAAGACGCTGAACTCTTCGGGATTCTTTTCATAGAGATCGAAAGAGCTTATCCCGATCATGCATTCGTGAAATTTCAGCTCGGAAAAATATCAATCCTGCTCTCCCATCCTGAAAAGGCGGAACCTAGGTTCTTCCAGGCAATAGAACTCGACGACCCTCCACTCGATGAACTCCTTCTGCTACTGGGCTCATCCGAGTCACAATCGGAGAATCACCTGCTTCTTCTCGGAGAGATACTCATAAGGTCGGGCTCCGATGACGAGGGCGAACGCAGAATAAAGGAATATATCGAAAAAACACAGGAAGGGTGGAATATCGAATCTGCCAGCGACCGGATAAAACAACTCTTCCCGGACAGGACTGACAGCAGGTTATTCGCCTTTGACAGGCTGTCTCACCTGCCCGAAAAGTATTATGGAAACAAAAAGATCGTCTTCCTTCTCTGTGAGATAGCGGAAGATCTCGGACGGACCAAAGAGGCTGTCGAACAGATGGAGATACTTTTTGATTTAGATCGGGACTCGTGCGGGGATATCGTCAGATGGATCGAGGAAAGAGATGACGTCAAAAACACCGCTCCATCGCAGAGACTTCTCGCGCGCCTGTACATACACCTTGAAAACTTCTCACAGGCATCCTCAGCCGCCATCCTGTCGGCAGAGATGGATCCCGCTCTGATAAGTTCACTCCTCGATATCATCGAAGAAGGGATCGAATCATCCGGAGACAATAGTACCGAACTTCTCGCCGCAAAAGTCGAACTTCACGCCTTGAGCGGAAACTCCGAGAAAGCGGAACAGTTGATCGGATCTCTTGAAGGAAATGATCAGTTCAGCAGTGAGGACCTCTTCAGATTGACCGGCAAGATCATTGAAAAATCGGGAAGCAACCTCGACAGGATCATCTCCATCCTCGAACTGGGTCTGCGCAAGGAAGATGTCAGTGGAGCCACAGCCTTCATTCTCGAGTTTTACAGGAATAACCCCGACGCGCATGACGAACTGCGCCTGAGAATAGAAACCCTCCTTCCGGAAGATGACGGCAACTGGGAAGAAATGGTCAAGATCATCGATCTGATCTCCGAGACTGAAGATCTTTCCAAACCGTTCAGGGTCCTCCGCGCGAAAGCGGACTTAAGGACCGGAAGGATCGAAAAAGCGATATTTGAATTCGACCAGCTCATGATGTTCGGAGATTCGGCCGGACTCGATCTTGAATCGGAATATGAAAAGGCCGCGGTAAGAGATCCCGGAAACACGACTCTTAACCTCGCTCTCTATCAGCTTCACCTCGATAACGGCCTCTTACTGAAAGCGGCCCACTATCTGTGCAAATCTCTTGAATCCGATCCGGGACAGATAAAAGACGTCATTGAAAGGTTCGACAGGCTTGTTGAAAAAGAACCGGGTAACAGGGAAATCTGGGAAGAACTTCTCAGATCCGCCCTGAATGTGAACCATGTCGATCTGGCCAAGGAAATACTCAGAAGAGCTATCGCCCGGCTGCCGAAAGAAGAGACAGCGGCGCTTCATGTATACGGAGCAAGGATATCTATGGCGGATGGAAAGGCTGTCGATTCACTACGATGCCTTGCCATGGCTCTGACTGGAAAAGAGGTCGACCTCAGATCGATCCTGGAGGAACTCAGCCGGATAATCGACAAGGATCCGGGCAACCCTGAAGCGAGATACCTCGTTGCTGACACTCTGCTCCGGATGGGCAAAGAGAATGAAGCGATGATCGAACTGGAAAAATGCCTGGAACTTTCCCAGGGATATTCCACGAAGATCAGGACGAGACTGGAAGAACTTCTTCCTTTAAGTATAAAACCATGGCTCTTTTCGAAACTTCTCGGCCTGATAGCATGGAAAGAGCAGCGCATGGAAGACGCGTACCGGTATTTTAACGGGGCTCAGAACGGACCTGTCGAGTTTCTCCGGGCCCTCGATCAGACAATCAAAAATATCAGGGAAGAAAGTCCCGATAACAGAAGACTTACATCGATCTATGGCCGTTCACTCGCTTTGCAGGGAAAATACGATGAATCTGCCGATCTCCTTTTCCAGCTTTTCAAGGAAGATGAGACGACTTCGAGCAGGATCATGGAGATCGTCCTTGAGATTCTGAGCAGGGACCCCGTGGAGTTTCACGCCTGCAGGCTATCGGCAAGGATCAACATCGCCATCGGTGAAAAAGAAAAAGCCCTCGTATCGGTCCTCAATATCCTAAACAGCGACAGCACTGATCTCGATAGAAAAAAAGATGCCGCGACCGAATTTCTCGAGCATTTCGACCTGGACGTCAGTTTCATTATCCACTACGCGGCCCTTAAAAGTGAACTTGGCGATTATGACGAGTCGCTGGCCAGATACAGGGAAGCTCTCAATATAGATCGATCTGCCTGGCAGGAGATCCTGACTTCATTTGACGCTACCCGTTGGCCGGACAGTGTTTTCGCGGCAGCTCAGATCCATCGCGCCGAATGCCTTCTCGAAGGTGGAAAAAGCGCGGAAGCATTCGCCGCTCTCGAAAAAATCAATGGACATACTGACGACATCCTTCAAAAGATGACTGAAAAGACCTTCGATATAATCGATCAGGATAAAAGACCGGAGTATTATCTATTCGGCAGCCGTCTCCTCGTAGAGGCGCGAAGGCCGGAAAAAGCGGAAGATCTCGTCCGCGAGGGTTGCGCTCTCTTTGATGTCAAAAATGCCACTGACCTGCTTATATCTCTGGCCGGCTTTTTCGAAGATTCCGGTCATTCGAAAGAAGCGGCCAGAATATTCAGCGAGGTACTCGGTGATTGCGGCGAGCGTGAGACGATCCTCAGGCGCATAGAAACGATCCTGACCGGTTCGGCCCGCGCGGAAATCTCGAGAGGACTCTCACTTCTGAAAGAGGGAGAGGTCGATGACAAGAACCTGGAGAGACTCTCACGGACAGCGCTTGATCTGGGAGATTTCGGTTCAGCTCTTAAATTCATAAGACGCTCGTCTATCCCGGAACCTGAAAGAAAGATACTTCTGGCAAAGACGTACCTCTATATGGACAAACCGGTCATGGCATTATCCCTTGCTGGTTCCATCAGCCGGCTGGAAAAATGGCCCGATCCGGCAGCGGCAGAACTCCTCCATATCGTGGGAGTCGCGAGCGAGAGGGTCGGAGATTTTGGAAGAGCGGCAACGGCATTCGCGAAACTGATCGGACAGGACGAGGCATCTGATCTCAACAGGGAAAGAGCGGAAAAGAATTACGCGAGATTTCTCGAATCACAATTTGAACATAAGGTGGAACTACTTGAGAAGACCGGAGACCTTTCTCCGGTTCCAGACGAAAGGAACTTATCATGAAGATTTGCCCGCTTATCACACAGGCATCGATTCTCGAAGGTCCCGACAGGGAACTCCTTGTCAGGGAGGCTGATGACCACGATCTCAACACCGAAGTGGAAGAGACAGAACGGGAAGACTCCGGAGATGACATCTTCATGAATCCTGATTCCGACCAGGCCTCTCTGGCAGAGGAGGAATCCGGATCGCTTCAGCAGGAAAAATCTGTCCGCTTCCTCGCCAAGTCATTCAGAGGACAAGTGAACTGCCTCGGCGAAAGCTGTAGATTCCACGATGATGAAAAAAATGAATGCAGGTTCGAGATATTGCTCAGCGGCGAAAAGGCCGAAGACCAGCGATACGAGGAGATCGAGTCA
Organism: Candidatus Krumholzibacteriota bacterium; assembly: GCA_016932415.1. NCBI lineage: Bacteria > Candidatus Krumholzibacteriota > Candidatus Krumholzibacteriota bacterium. Next base: position 49,819 of record JAFGCX010000010.1, on the reverse strand, counting down.
ATCAGGAGCGAGATCGAAAGATCCTGGGATTTCCAGAAACAGAGTACGTCGGATATTCTATCGATGTTCAGGCAGATGGAAGAAAAAACCGATCTGATGCGCGATGATCTGAGCGGATCGATCAATGAAAAGCTGGCACAGATAAAATCGATGATCTCTGAAGTCAACGAAGAAAACAAGATCATCATAGAAAGCATCGCTGATACTCTCGCGGAAAAGACAGGTGAAATCGAAGATACTCTGAAATCGAACGAGGGCAGTCTTGCCAGTTTCAAAGATGAGGTCTCCAGCTGGAAAGAGAATATAGACAGAAATATAAGTACTATGGAGGAGACTCTCGATGAAAACAGGAGACTCGTCGGTGAAGTGACGCAGAACAATACGGAGATCCTCAAAGTGATCGAAAACCAGAAAAGTACCCTCGACGAAGAGGAAAGAAGGCGCCATCTCGCAGAAGCCCGGAGGCTTAACAACGCCGGGGTCATGAGTTATCACAACGGACAGTATGAACAGGCTCTCGACCTTTTCAAAAAAGCCGTCGAGATCGACGACTCTTTCACCGAGGCTTACAACAACCTCGGACTTACCTATACCGAGACGAGCCAGGAAGAAAAAGCGACTGAAAGCTTCAAGAAAGCGATCGAGCTCAATCCGGAACTCAGTGCGACGTATAATAATCTCGGATACGTCTTCTACAGGATGGGGTCATTTGTGGAAGCTATAGAGATGTACAACGAGGCTATTGGAAGAAGCAGCGACAGCAGCTCGGCATGGACAAACCTTGGCAACGCCTACTACAAGCTCGACAGGACTGATGAAGCTCTGGACGCATGGAACAAGGCGATAGAGATAGATCCTACCAATGAAAAAGCGAAACGGAATCTCAAGCGTTTTCACGCTGAAGTGTCCGAATCGGAATAGCCGCCCGGACCTGAAGTGCTCACACAAAAAAGGAGGCGCCATTCGCCTCCTTTTTTGTCAGGCCACTCTTTTTTAACCTGCCTGTGCCTATACCTTCTTCACGTTCTTCGCGTGATACCCCTTAGGCCCTTCGATCAATTCGTATTCTACCGATTCCCCTTCGCTGAGTGTCCTGAATCCGTCTCCATCTATATCTGAATAATGAACAAAAATGTCTTTCCCGTCCGATTCCTGCATTATAAAACCATAACCCTTGTTCTCATTGAACCACTTGATCTTACCTGTCTCTGCCACCGATTACCTCCTTTTTCAGCGCAGATCCGACAATCATGCCGCCGCGATGAATCTGCCACCGTTGATACCGGCAGCCCTTAAGCCCTCCGATTTAACCTGCCTTAGTTTTATAAAGTTAAATTCAACCGGCGCATACTATCACATACGACAGGGAAATTCAATCTGAATATCCCACCGGACACCGCCTATCCCCGTTTTTTCTTCAGATTTGCAATATTAGAGGGAGGTTTACTGCCCCCGATTATGATCGATGGCATATCTCATTGTTTAATAGCATGTTACATTCATAGTCTCTTGGCACTTTTCTTGCGAATAAGACTAAAGTAACTATAATTCAACGAGGATCCAGAAAATGTCGCGCTTACAGATACCTTATGACAAGGTCATAATCAATCCTACAGACTTCGAACCGGAAAATTTCGACTCGACGATGCGTCAGCTTCTTGACAAAAGCAGCAACGTGCCGGTCGTCGTTGAGATATTCAATGAATATATCCAGTACCTTCTCTTTATTCGTGACGGACAGTTTTACTGGGCCTGCACAAGCGGACCGGACTGTTTCGAGGGACTGAGCATAAGGGATTTCTTCTCACGCCTTCAGCGTACTCAATATCCCAAGGTCGTCGCTTATGAAACAAACATCCTTCTATATCATTCGCTCCTGGTCTTCATCCAGAAAAAACCTGACCTGAAAGTCAGTTCGAGTCTCGTCGATCTCGACGACCTGCTAGACAGGACCGAAAAGGAACAGTCCAATTCGCTTATTACAGCCCTCCAGCCTAACAATTTCATGATGCTCAGGTACAAGGAAAGTAAACCGGTAGCCTGTTACCACGGCATGGTGAACCGTTCCAAGACCCCCGATAAGCGCGAAGAGTTCCTCGTCAAGATCTATACGCTGACTACACACGCGATCTTCGAGATCAATCTGTTTACAGATCTCGTCGTGACTCATTCTGAAGACGCCAGACGTATTCCGCCTGAATACCAGGGTTCGATCGTCTCGTTTTTCATGAGCCAGCCTCCAAAACTCATTGTAAAACTGAAGGACAGGCCCCTGAAGACTTACACCTTCTCAGGCAAGCAACTGACGATCGGACGGCTACCCGATAACGATATCGTGATCGACAACCTGAGCGTCTCACGCAAACATGCCGTGATCCACGCGTGGAAATCGGGTTACCATATTAAAGATCTTGGAAGCAAGAACCACACTTATCTCAACGGTCAGCAGGTCGACAGTGATGAACTGAAGAACGGTGACCGGATCACCATCGGAAAATACCAGATACACTTCCAGATACCTGCAGGTGACGAGGTTCAGGGAAACAACCTCGATCAGACCGTGATCATACCGAATTTTCACTCCGCTCCCTCCCGCGCGATATCCGCCAGAAGTAACGACGCAGCGCCCGGACTTCCTCCAAAACTATTCAGGAGGTCCGACCAGGAAGAATACGTCCTGAATACGGAAAGCACAATAATAGGCAAAAGCAGCGATTCGGATATCAGGCTCAACGGATTGTTCTCTCCGAGAGTAAGGGCAGAGATCAACAGGTGCGGATCGGATTATATCATCCGCAAAGCGTCGGGTCGCAGGGATATATCGATAAATGGCGAGAAGATGAATGAAAAAGTACTCGAAGAAGAGGATCTGATCGCTATCGGCGCGGAAGAATTCGTGTTCAAACGGTAATCAATATGAAGATCATAGTCTATTCTGATATCCACGCCAATATCGAGGCTTTGGAAAAAGTCGTGACGGACCTGGAGGCCAGGCGTCCCGATCTCACCGTATCTCTCGGAGACGTGGTAGGGTATGGTGGCGATCCATCCGCGTGCGTGGAACTTGTCGAGAGACGTTCTGATATCAGGATATGCGGTAACCATGATTTCGCTGCCTCTCGAAGTTCAGGCGGGGAAAGATTCAACATCACCGCCGCGCTCTCGATCGAATGGACAAGGAACGCCCTGAGCGAGGACGAGAAATCGATCCTCAGGGAATATCCGGCGATGGAATCGCGCGACGAGTGCCTGTTCGCGCATTCTTCACCATCTGCTCCTCTTGAATGGGAATATATATATACGATCTCGCAGGCAGAGCGGATCTTCCACGAATTCAGCGACAGGTTCATCTTCATCGGACATACGCATATTCCCGGAGTGATAAGCTTCGGGGAGGACACGGGAGCACGGGTGGAAAACGGAACGTCGATATATATTGAACCGGGAAGGAGGTATCTTGTCAACCCGGGAAGCGTGGGTCAGCCCCGTGACGGAAAGAACGAAGCGAGTTACGCGTCCCTCGACTTCGCCGAGAAAAGAATAACGATACACAGGGTGGCGTATGATATCCTCGGCGCCCAGAAGAAGATCCGGAGCCAGGGATTGCCAGAATCTCTCGCGTCGAGACTCGCGACGGCAAGGTAATAATGATGGAAAACAGGAACTATCAGATACTGAACACGATCGCCACGGGGGGGACTTCCGTACTTTACAAGGCGATCCAGAAATCGCTCGACAGAGAAGTCGTCATCAAGAAACTGCATTCCCACCTTACATCGGACAGGAATTTTACCGGAAGATTCGAACTTGAAGCAAAATCCGCCGCGAGCCTCGACCACGAGAATATAGTCAGGATCATAGATACCGGGACTGCCGGAAACAGTTATTATATCGTAATGGAATATATCAATGGATCGACTCTTAAGGAAGTCCTGGAAAAAAACGGTCCCCTGGGGAATGATCTGACCCTTCTGATAGCCAGGGAGATATGCCTCGGGCTTGATCACGCTCACCAGAGGGGGATCATCCACCGCGATATAAAGCCGGCCAATATCATGATCACCAATGAAGGACAGGTCAAGATAACCGACTTCGGTCTGGTTAAGTTGAGCCAGGCGCATCTGGAACAGACTATCGCCGACACCCTTCTCGGCACTCCCCTTTACATGTCGCCTGAACAGGCGATAGGCGAGGGAGTCGACGGAAGAAGCGACCTCTTTTCCCTCGGGACTATATGTTATGAAATGGCTACGGGACATCAACCGTTTTCCGGAGCAAACTATGCTGCCGTCATTCAGAACATAATCAACAGTTCGATCAAAGCGCCCTCGAAGATACGGAGTTCCATAAGCCCCGAAGTGGAATCTATCGTGATGAAGGCTCTCAACAGGGAACCGTCAAAAAGGTACGGTACGGCTCTCGATATGGCCCGTGAGATCGAAACGATAATCGGGCGTGAAAAGATCATCGAAGCGAAAAACATATTAAAACGGCTTGTAGCGGGGAGACCGAAGCTACCGGAGACAAAGGTGAAAAAGAAGAGGAACAAAACGAAAAGAAAAAAGATCCTTTCTACTTTCATGATAGCAGCGGCACTTGCCGTCAGTTCTTTCTATCTCTATTCCAACCCTGATCTTCTTTCTAAAGCGAGAGAATCGATCTACGAATTTACCGGCAGGTTAAGAAAACACGACGCGCAGGGAGTCCTTCCCGCCTCTTTGCCGCCGGGAATCGGGATCGATGGAATTTATTCCACTATCGCGGATACGAGTGCTGTCATAATTCAAGGACAACCGGTCCCGGCCGAAACGGTTTATATCGAAGTGCCGGTCTCTCCCCTTCCGTCGACATTCACGGCAGCTGATTCAGCATCTCCCCTCCAGGAGGCCGCGGCAGAAATACAGGAGCCTGCCGGCACAGACGAACTGGTTTCAAAGATCGAAGAACCAGCTGATCCGCGGGAAGAGGAAACAGCGGGATTCATCGATATAATAGTCGAGCCTGAAGCCGATATCGTCATCGACGGAATATTCCGGCTTTCAGGTAACAGGTACGGTCCTTCCGAGATAGAAGCGGGGACACATTCGATCAGCTGTAAACAGAAGGATTTTACTGAATATACGGAGACGATCATCATCACCAGGGGCGAACTTTCCCGCAGAAGGATATATCTCGAAATGAAAAGCGGAGATCTTCTTTTCGCCACCGCGGCAGGAATCAGGGTCTTCATAAACGGTAAATTCATGGGAATTACGCCGCTGGCCGGCAAAATATCGCTACCGACAGGAAAACACCTTATCGACCTTAAGAAGACCGGCTATAAGGACTGGTCGAATGAAGTGTACATTCCGGCGGATGAGACGGTCACTATGAGGATCGACATGGTATCTCTCTGATTCCCGACAATAGAGAGCTTATTACTCCAAACACTTCATCCTCGCCAACAGACGAAATATCCCCGTCTCTTGATTCAATCGCCGTAACGGAGCAAGAAGCAGGCTTCCACCTTAAACTCTCTGTCGGACCGAATATTGCGACAACACGCGCCCCTGAAGCACCGGCGATATGCATGACTCCGGTATCATTGCAGATAGTGACAACCGATCTTCTCATGATCTCCGATAAAAGCCCTGCCTCCGGTGAAGAAAGAAGCAGGGGAATTTCCCCGTACTGCTCGATCAGCCGGTCTGATGCCTCAAGATCAGAAGGCCCTCTTACCGCGATTACCGGTATCTGGTATTCTTCAAGCAGCTTTCGGCCGACACTGGCGAATCTTTCAACCGGCCATCTGTTCTTCTCTTTTCCGGCACCTGGATGGATCATCGCGAATCCCTTCTTTTTGGGATCGACCGCCGCCATGATCATTTCCGCCTCTCTAATCTGGGAACCGGTCGGAACGATCACTGAAGACAGGTCATCATCCTCGATCCCCACAGATCGAAGGGGAAAGAGGTTATGCGTCCCTTCATGCATCCCACCGATTTCGGCCTCGGTCGGGAGAGGAAGTTCGAGGTGGTAATAGAGTGAAGAAAGACCGTGCCCGAACTTTACATCCGAGCACCCGACCCTGACAGTTGCTCCACTGATCGCGGCAAGGATCATACTCGTCACCGAAAAAGATACCGTGTTAAGGACGATCACAGCGTCAAAACATGCTTTGCGCAGAGCTCGTACGAAACCGAAAAGGGCGAAGATATTGGAAGCTCGGAGTTTCTTCGGCCAGACGATCAATTCATCGATATATGGATTGTTCTGCATTACACCTGAATTCACGTCAGACGCAAGAAAGGTGATCATGGCTGTGGGATATCGTTTTCTCAGGGCTCTAAGGGCGGGAACGGCAAGCAGCATATCCCCCATTTGGTCATGCTGCCTGATAACAAGCAGCCTTTCGATTCTCATGGCCCGGAACTCTCCCGGAGAAAGTCTTCCGCCGGAAAAAACGCCGGAGAAGAGCCTGGCGAGGATGACTTTAAAGCGTTTTTCTGATTTTCTGGTCATTTCAGTCAGATTTTCTGGAACCAACATCCTTCTTTTTCGTAATAGATGATAGAGAGCGGATCAAAATCCCACCACCTTCAATCTCTCCTTACCACTGGAGCGGCCCCCAACGGCCGCTCCTTCTTTTACTGGGTCCTGTCGGGCAGTTCTTCAAGTATCCTGAGATAACTTTCATACCTCTCTCTTGAAATATCTCCCCGTTCCATCGCTTCCTTTACACCGCATCCAGGCTCATGGCTGTGAGTACACATCGAAAACCTGCATTCAGGAACAAAATCTCCGAAATCCCTGAAACAGTCTGAAAGAGTTTGTTTTGACAATCCCCAGATACCGAATTCCCTGATCCCCGGTGTGTCACCTAAATATCCTCCTCCCACGATCGGGTGGAATTCGAAATGTGTCGTCGTGTGCTTTCCCTTTCCTGTTTTTTCACTTACAATTCCCACCCTGATATCAAGCCCCGGTTCAAGAGCGGCCAGAAGCGATGTCTTTCCTGCTCCGGATGGTCCCGCCATCATCGATCTCACTCCGGTCATCAAAGTCCGAAGCCTATCGATCCCCCTGCCGTCGAGAGCACAGCACCAGATCACTTCATACCCCATTCTGACGTAAGGTTCGACTTTTTTTTCAGTCTCATCGAGTTCTGTGGACAGATCTATCTTGTTAATACATATCAGCGGAGTGATATTGTCACATTCAGCCGCCACGATCATCCTGTCAAGAAGCCTTATGTTCAACTCTGGTCGAAGTATCGAATGAACGAGGAATATGAAGTCGATATTCGCTCCAAGGACCTTTATTTTCTTCCTTCCCGAAGAATCCCCCCTGGCAAATATCGATTTTCTTTTTCCCACAGAGGTGATGACACCGGTCGGTCCGCTTGTCCCCGATCCTCCCTCTTCCTTGAACAGCACATTATCTCCGACAACGGGAAGAGTCTCTTCCGGGCTTTTTCCTATCCTGAAGCGCCCTCTCACCGAACACCTCACTTCGCCGGATTCGGTGGCGACATAATAATCAGCCCCCTTGACCCTTATCACAAAGCCTTCAGGCAAACAGATCCCTCCGATCGTTACCAATCCGATTTTCCAGAAAAAGGACATATATCGGCATAAAAACGATTTTATTATCAAAGAGTAACAAAAAACTATTGTAATCTAAAGCGTAAATTGCTATACAAATATAGACTTGTAGGTATTATACCGGTCGGTTTGAAGGCAAGAGAAGAAATGGAATCAGAAAAACTCGCTTCGTTTTTCGAAGAAGATCTTTGTTTGTTTCATCTGCGCTCGAAAAAGAAGAACTCTGTTCTTCAGGAGATGGTGCGCCATCTCAAGAAGACTGGCAGGGTCTCTGATGAACAATTCATAATGGAAATGCTTAAAAACCGTGAAAGCCTTGGAAGCACCGGGCTTGGGCTGGGCGTAGCCTTTCCACACGGCAGATCCCTTGCCATTCGGAAGCTGACTGTCCTTTTCGGCCAATCAACGGCGGGGATCGATTTCGAAGCTCTCGATGGCAGACCAGTAAATGTCTTTTTTCTGATCCTCGCCCCTTCCGACAAAGGGGCAGATACATATCTGGCTCTTCTGAGCGAATTGATCGCTCTGATCCAAAAACCGGACAAACTCGACAGACTTCTAAAAGTAAAGGATTTCGAATCCCTGATCGATATCCTGGATGGAAAAGAATGAGAGAAGAATTCAGATTACTGATAGGCCTTCAGGATATAGACGTAATGATCAAGGAAGCCAAAGACAAATCGACTTCAAAAGAGTTGAAAAGCATGGGATTCCAATTGACAGGGCTTGAAGAACTTAAGGCAGCCAGGGCTAAAATAGCGGGAAAGATACCTACCGCTCTTCTGAACAGATATGAAAAACTCGCCAACCATTTCACGGTAGCGATCCTTCCAGTCACAGGCGACAAGTGCCTCGGTTGTTTTGTGAAACTGCCGACCTCTTTTTTTTCGTCGGCGTACAGCCATGAACTCCTGACCTGTGAAAATTGCGGCCGCCTTCTTTATATCCCATGATGATCCTGTCTGAGGATCTTTTCATACCCCCCTTCTGCAGATTTTATTTTTATTCCGGCCTGATCTTCCACTTGTACTTTTTTTTGATTTGAGGTAAAGTATCTTTACAGGTCAAGAATTCTTACTGGACAGGTTGAACGGTGAACAGAAAAGACGGAAAACAGGACTTCATTTCCCGTTATACAGTGAAAACCCGCCTTGCCGGATTCCCAGACTGGAACGGATTCGAGGTGACAGATTCCCTGAGCGGAAGAGATTACCTCCTGTTCGACCTTAAGGACGCGAAAGCGGCGGACCTCTCCCTGAGCGATCTTAAGATGAGAGACCATCTTTTCTCGAGGCGGTCAGAGTTTTTTCCCGCGACACTCTCGCTTCAGGAAAACAGCGAAGGAGTCTTTTTTCTTCTTTCCTACGAAAAGATATCATCCCTGGCTGATCACCTCTCCCGGATAGGCCCCACCAAGGCACTGTCAACTCTTAAAGCTCTCCTCTCAGATATTATCAGCACCGAAGCTTCCGGCCTCTTTTTCAATGACCTCTCACCCGGATCGGTGATCGTAATCGATGATTCTCCCGTTATACTTCCAATCTCCTTCCTTCTTCCGGGAGAGATCATCTCCAGAGAATCATTCTCCGCCAGGACGAGGGAATTCGATCCTCTTATAAATGACCTTAACGGAGTCGGGGAACTGCTTCATTCATTCAAAGAGTATCTGCCACCTGAAAGCTCTTCCGAATGCGCAAGGCTGGCTGAGAAGCTATCATCTCTTTCCTCAGAGGTTACCCGCGATGAATATTACGGTCTGATCACAGAGACAGCTTCATTTCTCGATCTCGACGAAAAAGATATCCCTCCGTATTTTCTGAAAAAACATCCCGGGACGCCGTATCTCTCTGAAATGGAAAGGCTCGGACAGATCACCTCCCGGGCGAGGGAAGGAAGAAAACAGATGGTCCTGATCGAGGGCGCGGACGGAGAGGGAAAATCATCCTTTCTTGAAGAAGCCCTCCGGAATATAAAAGACAGGTGGGACTTTAATGACGGCAGGTTTCTCAGCGACCAGGATATATGCGGCGATCTTGCTCAGGATGAAGACTCAAAGAACCCCGTTTGCATGATCATCGACACATCCATCCAGGAACCGATCTTCTACAGCCAGATACTGAAGACTCTTTCCGCCGGACTTGACCGGTGGGATATAGCCATTATCTCCATCGGCGAAGACGCGACCGGACCTTTCAGAAAAAGTCTCCAGGATGAGGGCAGATCCCATGACTTTCACGTCAATACCCTCGAACTTCCAGCCCTTGATAACGACAGAAGAAGAGAGATCATCGCAGACGCTCTACCTGACCATTTAAAAGAGGAATTTAACGATTCGGCCCCGGCAGGGATGACAATCTCTTTTTACGGACTGTTTTCCAGGGCTCTGGCCATGGACTCGGCCGGCACTGACAGGAAAAAGACAGTCAAATCGCTGATCGACGACCTGACACCGGAAGAAAGATCAGTACTGGATTTCATCGCGGCTTTCAGGTTCAGGGTCCCTCTCTCTGTCCTGAAAACCATATATTCCACTGAAGAAAAAAGATTTTACGAGATCGTTCAGCGCCTGATCTCTCTCGGATTATTGAGCGTTACGGCTGAACGGTCGATTCTGCTCGAGAGAAAACTCAGTCTCTGTTTCAGCATAGGCAGCAGAAACCTGGCAGAGAAGATACTTGATCTTATCCCGGCCACGAGAAAGAAAGAACTGCACCGCAATATCGCTCATATCCTCAGGGATAACAGGAATACTCCACTGGCTTATACATTCTACCATCTTGTCGCGTGTTGCGAGGATACTGAAGCTTCTTTCAAGGGAATGGAGATATTTCATCATCTGCTCGAGATAAAAAGTATAAACGCCATAAACTGTTTCAATGAATATTTCATGAAAAAGAAGCTCGCCCGCCATCTTCCTCCCGAGATGCATTTCAAGCTGTATCTTGAACTTGGCGATTATTTCTCCCTGATCGGAATGGTCGATAAAGCCGAACAGCTTTACAGAAAATGCCGTGAAGAGACTACGAGGAACGGAGAATGGTACAAACTCAGGGCTCTTGCCACAAAGGCTGTAAGAAGAGAGTGCGATATCCTTGAAAAGAGAGGAGAATTCAAAAAAGCTGAAAGCCTTCTTAAAAGCGCTCTCGACATGCATGGAGAACATATTCTCGCGAGTGAAAGAGCAAAGCTGTACAACGATCTGGCCTGGGTCCATTACCGGCTTGGACAACTCGATGAATCCTGGGAAAACTGTCTGATCGTGCACAAGATTGTCGATAAAAAACAACACCCCAGGGAACTATCCGAATCATTGAGCCTTATGGGAGCGATAAACTGGAACAGGAGCAAATACGAGGACGCGCTTGATTGCCATAAACGATGTCTTGTCATTCGGGAGGAATGCAATGACGAACAGGGTGTCGGCGCGACTTACAACAACCTGGCTCTCGTATACAGGTCAATGGGAAGGATCAAAGAGGCACTTGATAATTTCACAAAATCGATGAAGATCAAGGATAAAAGCAACAACCTCCCCGGCCTGGCGATCGGCCATCTCAATCTTGCACTCGCATATATGGATCTCGAAGAGATAGAAAAATCCGAGAAGAGCTGCGATAAAGCCCGCCTTCTGGCGGAAGATCTCGGAAATCAGCAGCTTCTCGCCGAGATATTCGGAACACTCGGTGAAATTTATTACCTGAAAGGCGACAAAAGCTCGGCTAGGGAGTATTACTTCAAAGATCTTCATATCTGCCACACCACCAAATCGATAAGGGAAAAAGCAATCGTCTTTCGAAGACTCGGAGACCTCTCTCTGACAGAGGGGAAACTTACCGAGGCGACCGAGCTGCTTAACCAGGCCAAAGAGCTTAACAACAGGATCGGTTCAAGACTCGAGACGATCCTGCTGGACCTGCTCGAGGGACGGATCCTGCTCGCCGAGGGAAAACGCGAGATAGGCAGGATGAAACTTGAAGGAACAAGCTTCGAGCTGTCTCTTCTCGGCAGGAAAACTACCGCGTCATCTGTCACGGCGGAGATCGGCGAGCTCTATCTCGATGAAGGTAATGAACATCTTGCCCGGGAATACCTGCTGAGATCTATTTCGCTGATAGGCGAAAGTGAAAGACTTCCGAAACAGGTCCGACAGCTTCAGGACAATCTGGAAGAAATAACGAGGAAAGAGACGGGGCAGATACACACAGATTCGTCGCGATTCAGAGCGCTTTGCAGGGTCATCTCCTTTATCAGGACGATCAGGGAACCAAAAAAGCTGTACGACACTATAACCGAATCGGCAAAAAACATAACCGGGATGGAAAGAGCGGCTCTTATCCTGCAAAATGAAAATCATAACTCTTTCAGAATAATATCAAGCATCGGGGAATTCGAAGGAGGCTCGGACCTGACCGATAACGATATCATCGCTATTCTGAATATATCAAGGCAGCTCGGATACCCGCTCGACATATCGAGGTCAAATATACCTGAAGGAAAAGTCGGCAAGGGATTTCTGAAAAGGCACCCGGGGATAATCTGTACGCCCTTGTGGATACAGGACGAGATGACTGGATTTCTTTATCTCGATTCGAGGCAGAAGGTCGAGGAGACAAGCGACGAGGAACACAGCTTTCTCGTTGCTTTCAGCCAGCAGATCGCGCTCGGGATGGAGGGAATATTGCTTGAAACGAGGCTCAAAGAACTGGAAAAATCCCAGGTGGCAATGACTCCGGTCAGCGTTCCGGGACTGAAGAAAAGAGTCACCTTCAAGGATGTCGTGGGAAAATCTCCGGCTATAAGGCAGGTCTTCGAACTTGTAGAGAGCATAAAGGACATGGATACGGCCATTCTGCTGACAGGACCGAACGGCTCGGGAAAAGACCTGATAGCAAAGGCTATTCACAGCGCCGGGCCGAGAGGTTCCAAACCATTTCATCATATCAACTGCGCCGCGTTTCCAAGGGACCTGCTCGAAAGCGAACTTTTTGGACATGAGCGCGGTTCATTTACAAGCGCCCACAAACAGAGCATAGGACACTTTGAAAAAGCAAAAGGCAGCACCATATACCTTAACGAGATCGCCGAGATACCCCTGCCTCTTCAATCGAAACTTCTCAGAGTCCTTGAGGAACAGGTATTTTTCCGCGTCGGTGGAAACAGGGAGATAGATGCCGACGTACGGATAATAACGGCGACCAATAGAGACCTGAAAAAAATGGTCGGCCAGGGGACCTTCAGGGAAGACCTGTATTACAGAATAAACGTTTTTCCTATAAGGATCCCCCCTCTCAGCGAAAGGAGAGAGGATATACCCCTTCTGTGCGATCATTTTCTCAATAACCTCTGCAGGCTTTACAATATCCCAACGAAAAAGATATCTCCCGAAGCGATGACTTACCTTATCGAGTATGATTGGCAGGGAAATGTCAGAGAACTGGAAAATATGATCAAGAGAATGATAATAATCTCCAAAAAAGATACGATCCTTCCCGAAGACCTCCCCGAAAACATCCTTGAACACACCGAAACCGTACACGCTCAGGCTCTGAGCACTCTGGAAGACGTCGTTCTCTCACTGTTGGACAATCTTGAGTATTCAGCGAGCGATCCGATACTTCCAAAAGTAGAAGGGTCGATAATCAGGAAGGTCGTTGAAAAAACAGGAGACAAACAAAAAGCGGCAAAACTCCTCGGCATCTCGAAACCGACCCTGTATGCCCGGTTGAAGAAATATGAATAGAAAAACTGCCCGACACGGGTCCCCCTTCATAAAAATGATCATGGTGGTATTCATACTGCTTCTTTTGATATATATCCCCCTTAAGATCTATATAGCGAGATCTGAAGGGCCGGGTGAGGTCCCCGACGGCGCGACCCTCAGGATATATCTGACCGATCAACTTCATGGATACAGGGAACCTTGCGGATGAAAGAAGGATATCTATTCAGGGATGGCCCGGTGGGCCTCCTTCATCGACAGCCGGCGCGCCATTTCCCCGGTGCTCCTTCTTGATACAGGCGACTTTTTCCGCCCGGAAAAGACTCCGGACGACGAGATCGATTACCCGTATTTCTTCGAAGGAATGAGACTGCTCCGATATGACGCTGTCAATGTCGGCGCCAACGACCTGCTTTATGGCCGCGAGATCATCGCTAAAGCTGCAAAGGACGCAGACCTGCCCCTTCTCTCGTCCAATATCATCGACCGCCGAAGCGGAGATCTTCTCGCCGCCCCATTTATGATCAGAGACCTGGGAGGGAAAAAGACTATTCTCGGGCGAAAAGGTGCTATCCGGACCGGGATCTTCAGCCTGACCGACCGGTCGTTCTTCGATATGATAGAAAACGCCGAACTCGATAACTACAATATAAAGGAACCGGCAGTCACCGCCCTTGAAGCTGTATCGAGACTCAGGGGAAAAAAATGCGATCTCATTATCGCGATCAGCCACCTCGGATGGGAAAAGAGCGTCAGGCTAGCGGAGACTGTTCCGGGGATCGATATCGTAATAAACGGTCACAGAGGCCATGACGGAACGTTTCAACAACGCACGGGGTCCACTCTCGTCGTTGACACCGGGTTGCACAGGATATCACTGACCGAAATAGAAGTCAGATTCACCAACGGCAAGCTTCTGACCAGGGCGTCGGACGTGGGAGGGGTCGCCCTGAGGATGCCGGGACGAAAGGACCTTGCCGGACTTGAGGAAAGATACCTGATGGAGCTTGAACAAAAAGGGATCGAAGACAAAAGGGAGAATACAGTTGAAGTTGAGTAAAATCACGGGGCTTCTCGATGAGACTCTGGACATCGCGTCCTTCAGGGCGGATTCCTCGCTGAACGGACTTCAGGTAGAGGGGTCGCCGGAGGTCCGCCGGGTCGCGCTGGCCGTCGACGCGTGCGAAGAAGCGATAAGAAAGAGCAAAAACCTGGGAGCGCAGCTATTGATAGTCCATCACGGCCTCTTCTGGAACAGGAACGAGACTATAACGGGAATCATGGCGAAACGGATAAAACTCCTTCTCATCAATGGAATATCGCTGTACGCCGCTCATCTCCCCCTTGATGTCCATCCATCACTGGGTAATAACGCCCGCCTCGCCTCACTTCTCGGCCTTGACAATACATTTCTCTTTGGAGAGTACTCAGGTATCGAGATCGGAAGATGCGGGGTACTTCCGGAAGCGGTATCCCCCAAAAGTTTCTCCGCCAGAGTCCGCAAAGTGCTTCAGGCACCGGTCAGTTCGCTTCTCTTCGGGAAAAGCAGGATCAGGAAGGTCGGAATAGTCTCAGGCGGTGGAGCCTCTCTGACATCGGCCGCCGCCAGATCCGGGTGCGACGCTCTCCTCACCGGGGAAACTTCTCATTCGGCCTACCATGTCGCCAGGGAGAACAGGATCAATCTCTTCTGCGCGGGACATTATGCCACGGAGACTCAGGGAGTCAGGGCTGTTGGCTCATTTCTCGAGGAAAGACTCGGGTTGGACACAAAATTCATCGACCTGCCGACCGGGCTCTGAAAGGACTTCTCTATCGTTTCGATTCCGGCAGGTGGTCTGGCAGGGAAGCTTCCGGATCGGAATTCAACCCGGAAGCCTCCCTGCCTTGTATTTTCGCTATCTGTCGATCTTGAACGGATCGTGCCTGGGCCACGGTCTGGGATCTTCCTCTATCTTTTTCTTAAGGACTTCGATCGCTTTCATAAGCTGAGCGTCGTATCCCCTGGCCATTTCGACCGGATCGAGGTCGATCTCAATATCGGGAGTCACCCCTTCGTTCTCGACGATCCATTTACCCTCGCTATCATAGATACGGTAATCGGGAGCTGTCAACCCTCCCCCGTCTATCAACCTGTGAAACATCGACACTCCGACCAGCCCGCCCCATGTCCTCGTTCCTATCACCGGCCCCATTTTCATCATCTGGAATTCCATCGGGACCATATCCCCGCCCGACCCCGCCTGCCTGTTCGTCAGGCAGGCGAGATGCGCGTTCGGAGCATAAGCGGGATCTGTCTGATCGTGTGAGTATCGCCTCGTCCAATATGAATGGATCTTCTTTGTCAGACGCTGATAGAAGATCGCCGGATCAAGTCCGCCTGCATTGAAACGTCCGTCGACGATAATACCCTTTTTCCTCGACTGGGAATAAAAATACTTGGGAAATTCCCTGGTCGATCCCGTGTATGTATCGGGCAGGTGCAGATATCCTATGGTCCCGCCTGATTCCTTTTCAGCAATACGACGGTTGCCCTCCACCCAATCGAGGTAGCGCAGAGTATATTCACCTCGAAGAGGAACCACTTTTAACTCCCTGGCGCCACTGCGCGAGGGTCTGTCGTTGACAAGAAGGGTCGTCTGGCGATCTGCCAGTCCCTGAAAATGACTGTATATGTTCGCGTCGGTCTTTACTTCCCTGCCGTTCACCGCGATAAGATACTCGCCATCACCGACCTCGGAACCGGGGATTGAAAGGGGAGGGATTATCTCCCTCGTCCAGTCAGCGACGCGGTATACTTTGCCAAAGCGGTAATATTCAGATCCATCCTCCGTTTTCCAATCGACTCCCAGCATGCCGACATTTACCGGTTCGGCTCTCCTTCGGGAATCGCCCCCATAGACGTATGTATGAGACGTATTGAGTTCCCCTATGAGTTCGCCGATTATGAAACTTATGTCCTGCCTGCAGGTCGCACGGTCCAGAAGCCTTCCGTACTTGGCCTTCATCGCCGTCCAGTCGACGCCATGCATGTTCGGCTCGTAGTAATAATCCCGTTCCATCCTCCACGATTCGTTAAATATCTGCTTCCACTCAGCGAGAGGGTCTAGCCGCATCGACAGGCCAGCCAGATCAAGATCGCTGCCCTTGGAATCTGTCGAACCGGCGTCTATGATCCCCGCGTCGCTTCCCCGCCGATAGATGATCTTGCTTCCTCCGGAGGAAAGCGCGTAATCATCGATATCCGAGATGACCGTCTCTTCCTTCCTGGATTCCCAGGAAAATCTGAACAGGTCCCGCCGGCCGAATCCCCTGAACTCAAAACGGTTGAAATCCCCGTCATCCTTGTTCAGATAGTATAATCCCTTTTCCCCGGCTGTAAGCTGACGGTAGTTGCCGGGCGGCAGAGGAAGATGCTCGATCCTCGAATCAAGACCTTCGAAATCGATCTTGAAAAGTCCGTCGCCCTTCTCTTTCTTTTCTTCTTTTTTCGATTTTTCCTCAGCTTTTATTTCGACTTCATCGCTTCTCAGAGGAAGCAGAGGAGGTGCTCCCTTTTTGAGTCCCAGGCAGTATATACCCGCTACGTCCTTGTAGACCATCTCCCACTCGAAATCGCAGAATGTCGGAGTAAACCTTCTGTTCGAAACGAAGAAAAGATAATTGCCATCCTTCGAGAAAGCGGGATGAAAATCGTTGAATAATCCGTTGCTCGCGCAGCGCGCCTTACCACTGTCGAGATTGTAAATATAGATCTGCGTGACGCCGTCGGCATTCATCTTGGAGTAGGCGATATAGCGGCTGTCCGGCGACCAGGTAAAATCATATATCGGTTTAAGGTCCAGGGAGACATCGACATTCTCATATTCTGCCTTGTCCACCTCTGTTATCTTTTTTGTCTCGATATCGATATAGTAGCATCGCAGCGTCTGGTCGGCGAATGCGAGCTTCCTGCCATCGGGTGACCATCGAAGCGTGTGCCTGTATCCGTCAATGAATCCGGTCAGACATATATCGTCCCCGCTGCCATCCTGGTTTGTCAGATAGATCTGAAACTCCCCGCTACGGTCGGAAAAGAATGCCACTTTTCCCCCATCAGGAGACCATACCGCGTCCTTGTCCCTCGCTCCAGGATCATTGGAGAGATTCCTTGTCCCTCCATGTTCGGAAGGTACGGAAAAGACTTCGCCCCTGGCGACCAGAAGAGCCCTTTCGCCCTGCGGTGAACAGTCAATTGACGTGACATCATCACTGACGTCTTTTATATATGGCCGTGCCTCGGGAGCGTCGCTACCGATAACGATATCGACCCTGTCTGTTTTCCCCGTGACCGGATCGAGCATCCAGATATCACCGCCGAGTTCATAGACTATCCTGCCGGTTCCCGCTGAAGGGCGCCTTACGTCATACTCGTTGTGATGCGTTATCTGGACGATCTCTCCGCTTGCCGTATCGTATGAATATATATTAAGGAAACGATCCCGGTCCGAACTGAAGTATATCTTCGATCCGATCCACATCGGGATCCTGTCAGTACCGTCAAACTCTGTAAGTTTTCGGTTTTCATTCTTTTTAAAATCGAAAAGATATATCTCCTGGGCAGTCCCTCCCCTGTATCTCTTCCATGTCCTGTTTTCCCTCGAGACCTTGTTATACGCTATGCTGGAACCGTCCGGTGAAAACGAACCCTGGACCGCCTCGTGCATGATCAATTCTTCCAGCCCGGTCCCGTCTGGAGATATCAGGTATAGCCTGGAGAATCTGCTGAAAGAAGAACGTTGCGAGCTGAAAAGTATCTTTCCCGACTTCGGATGCCACCCGACTACCTCATCAGCTCCCGGATGATATGTCACCCTCGTTATTCCTCCACCGGACGAATCCATCACATAGACGTCGGAGTTACCGTCATATTCTCCGGTAAAAGCTATCATCTTCCCATCGGGAGAAAACTTCGGAAAACGCTCCATCCCGTCATCGACGGTCAGGCGCGAAGCCGCTGCTCCCCCGGTGCTGGCAATCCATATATCCTCTCCCGAAACGAATACGATCATTTCCCCGTGAATGTCCGGAAATCTCAGAAGCGGCCTGGTCTTCTCCCCGGCTGACAGGGAAAAGGACAGGACCACCATCGTCAAAAAAAGCATTCCCGCGATCAAGGATAAAGACGCAAACAGCCGCGACAGGGATTTCTTCGCTATCACTGTAGACGCTCCTTTCGGTTAAAAATGATTATCAAGCCGGGGTAACAGCCTGTTCCGGAGATGTTACCGCAAAACTGCCCCTGGAAGGTCGCCAGGCACACCCTCACCGCAAAAGACAGACGGATTTTACCAGACCACCGTAAAGACAGTCAACAAATTGTATCTTCCCCATCCGCTGATCCTGCCTCGGGTTACTATTTGAGACCTGATCGATTTCGGGGGTCATCAATTATCACACCCTGCGATTTCGCCCCCTGAAAAAAAACAGCAACTTCGCAAGTATCTTTTTGTATTGAATATATAGAGCTATCCCTTATAATCGTCGATGAAACGGGGAATATCATCATATACGTTTTCTGAAAGGTCGGTAGAATCATGAGTAAGACCGTGATTGTCCTGTCAGTGATATCGATTTTCCTTTTATCGGTTTCCGCCGGAGCAGCTCCCGATCATCCCGCAGCTATCCTTCTCTCTTTCTCTGGAGATGTCACGGTCATAAAAAACAGCGGGGAACTGATAAGTGGCTCATTCGGCCTGGGACTGGTCGCCGGGGACCGCGTCAAGACGGGTAAAAACTCTGAGGCGGAGATCCATTTTGAAGACGGGACCTGGATCGAGATCGGCCCGAACAGCACCATGCAGGTCAAGGCCTCG
Organism: Candidatus Krumholzibacteriota bacterium; assembly: GCA_016932415.1. Taxonomy (NCBI): domain Bacteria; phylum Candidatus Krumholzibacteriota; species Candidatus Krumholzibacteriota bacterium. The sequence continues at coordinate 30,662 of JAFGCX010000010.1, read as the reverse complement.
AGAGTAGAAGAAGCTTCACATACAGATATCGGAAAAGACGGATTCAAGGTCGTCCAGAATTTCCTCAAACTGAAGAACGCCAAAGGCACGAGTTCCATAGCGGCGCTGAGATCGGTCGAAAAAGAAATAGAACTCCGGGCAATCTCACCGGGCCAGACAAGGATCCGTACTCTGAACCCACTGTTCAGATGGGATCCACCGGATCAGGAAACTGAACTGTTACTGGTCCTCTATAGCGATGAAGGGATCGTATGGAAAGAAAAGGTCAGAGGATCCGACAGGATTGAATATCCTTCCGGCGCTCCCCGGCTTAATCGCGGAGAATCGTATTCATGGACCCTGGAAACGACAGATCCGTTGATGTTTCCGCCTCTTAGAAGTAAAGCCAATTTTTTCGAGATCATCTCCGAGGAAGAGAACAGTGAGATAGAGACGGCTCTCGGCAGGATCATCCTCGATCAGCTGCCGGGAAAAGCATCATATCATATTATCAGGGCAAGTCTTCTTTTCGACCACGGTCTCACGGAAGAAGCGATAGCCGAGACGATCATGGCGACAGGCGAGGATCCGGGAAATATGGCCCTGCATTCGATCCTCGCGAGGTTGTATACTGAAGTCGGCTCCACCGAGGAAGCCCTTGCCGAGTATGACAGGATTCTTGAAATTCATTAATCTCACAAGCATGGCAAAAACAACTGGCAGACCGGATGGATAAAGAAATAATAGGCGGTTTTAAAATTAAAAGCATCATCGGTCGTGGAGGGATGGGAACAGTCTATCTCGCCCGCGACGAGACGCTCGACCGCGACCTCGCCATAAAGATCCTTAACTCGACAGACCTGGGGCCGGAAGGGAAAAAAAGATTCCTTCACGAGGCAAGAGCCTGCTCGAAGATCAATCATCCAAATATAGTAACAGTCTATTCCGCCGGTGAAGAAGACGGAGAATTGTATATGGCGATGGAACTTCTCGAGGGATCCACGCTGAAGGATATCATAGAGACGGGCCCGCTTCCATGGAAACAGGCCGCAAGCTGGACTATCGACTTGCTTAGCGCCATGAAGAAACTCCATGACGCCGGCGTCATACACAGGGACCTTAAACCGGAAAATATCATCGTCTCGCCCGACAAAAAATTAAAACTGATGGACTTTGGAATCGCCAGGCTGGCATCGAGCGAAACGATATCGATCGACGGCAGTACGATGGGAACTGTCTTCTATATGTCTCCCGAGCAGGCAAGCGGCTCGGCGACAGACTGCAAAAGCGATATCTTTTCCCTGGGCGTGGTCCTCTATCAGATGCTGACCGGAGTCCTTCCTTTCCCGGGCGAACATCCTGTCGCGGTGATGTACAATATAAGAAGCGAACAACCGATTGAGATCGACCGCTCTTCGATAAATATTCCAGACAGGCTGGTCGAGATCCTTGATAAAGCGATGGCAAAGGAACCAGGCGAGCGATATGAAGACTCCGCAGATTTCAGCGAAGCCCTTTCAACTCTGCTGGAAAAAGAATCGGCCGGCCTTCGTCTTTCTCCGGAAGCAGGAAGAAAAAGAAGTATACCCCGGTTTATGCTGCCTGTAATTTTCGTGATGATCCTCGGATTGTCGATCAGCTATTATTCTCTCAGGCAGAACAGCCCCAGTGGAAACCGCCAGCTTGCGCTCAGCCTCAACGAGAAAGCGCAACAATTCGAACGCGACAATGACCTCTCCGGGGCGAAAATAGCATACAGGGACGCGATTATAGCCGATCAGCAGTGGGAGGTGCCATGGAATAACCTCGGTGCTCTGGCCCTTCAGGCGGGCGACCTCGACGAGGCTGATTCACTGTTCAGAAAAGCGGCCGCGCTTAACCCTGAATATGCTCCCACCTTCTATAACCTCGCCACAATATCCTGGGACAGGGGCGACAGTGAAGAAGCCGCGAGGTTCTTCAACAGATCTATAAGGATCGATTCTTTGTTCTACGGAGCGTACAATAATCTCGGAGCCCTCTATATAGAGAAAGCAAAGATTGAAGAGGCGGGTAATATCCTTGATACGGGACTCGCGATGTGGAAGAAGCATCCCTCCAGGCTTCTTGATCTGCGCGCCTACATGCTGAAGAACCGCGGGATCGTCGCGATGAAGACCGGTGAAAGCGGCGCTGAGGATTACTGGAAAGACGCCCTTTCGATCCTTCCTGAAAATATCGAGGTCCACAGGCTTCTCGCCCTCTGGTATGAAAACCGCGGTGAGATCGATAAAGCGCTTTATCACTGGAGATCAGTATCCGATTCCGACAGGAGTGAAGAAAGAACCGAAGCGATCAAGGCGCTCGAACGCCTGTCACCAGATCGACCCTGAAAGTGGATAATCAAAGATCAGGGACTCTGTAGACCAGCGAATTTACGTTCATGCCGGCTCCGACCGAAGCCATGACATACGTATCCCCCCCGCGCAGCTTATGGTCGTCGAGATCACCCTTGTATAAAAGATCGAGGATCGTAGGTATAGTAGCCACTGAACTGTTTCCAAGCCAGGAGATCGTCATCGGCATCACAGAAGAGGGGAGGCTTTTGACCTTGTACATCTTCGCGACCCGTTTGAGGATAGCTTCGACCATCTTGCCGTTCGCCTGGTGAAAAAGGAACTTGTCGATCTCTTCTATCTTCAATCCTATTCTATCTATGCATTTTTTTACGACTTTCGGCACTGTCATCAGGGCATACTCGTAGACGCTTCTTCCGTCCATCTTCAGAAAGAGTCTTTTCTTTTCAAAATCGCTGCGGTTTGATTTGCCCATGCTGAGGTAATACGCCTGTTTGACCGCGTCCGTCCTTGAAGAATGTGAAAGGATACCGGCAGGTTCACTGCTTCTATGGCCTTCGAGAACCACTGCTCCAGCTCCGTCCGAATAGATCATGCTGTCGCGGTCATGCGGATCTGAGATCCTCGATAGCGTTTCGACGCCTACCACAAGCGCTTTTCGCGCGTCGCCCGAGCGGATGAAATAATCAGCCTGGATCATCCCCTGAAGAAACCCGGGGCATCCGAATACTACATCGTACGCCACCGCGTCCGGGTTTTTTATTCCAAGCCTCTGTTTTACCCTCGACGCAAGGCTCGGCACTATATCGAGACTCTGGCTGTCTTTTTTCACATCGCCGAAATTATGGGCGAGGATTATATAATCCAGATCCTCACCGTCTGTCCCTGAAGAATCAAGAGCATTCTTCGCCGCCGAATAGGCTATATCGGAAGAGACCAGATCATCACTGACATACCGTCTTTCGATTATATTGGTTATTCTCCCGAAATCATCGATTATCTCATCGTTATTCTTTGTATATTCCTCACCGCTCGGATCAAGAAATTCCTTTTCAAGGAAGTTTTTGTTTGAGATCTTCGTAGAAGGTATATAGCTGCCTGTCCCAGTGATGACTGAATATATTCTTTCGCTCAATTCCCTCTCCTTACAATCATCCCCGTACCACCCCAGTGAAACGGGTCTTCGGTAAAACCGGACCGCCATTGACTCAGCACAACCTTTTTGACGGTACTGTTACTAACAGAATCAATCCCGGCAGGCCGGAAGTCAATCTAAATTTCCCGGGAAAGGGTCCAAAAATCTTTATCAACGGCTTCCTGGGGCAAAAAAACGGGATTCAACGACAACTGAATCGCCCCGATTTCAGCCATTTCTTCATATCCTCAAATATTGCGAAAAATCGCATTTTGTGGTTGTTTTCTGGAATAATTTTATTATATTCTCACCGAAACGGATGGATTCGGGAAGGATTTAGATCAGTTGACCGAAAAAGATGAACGACACCTATCTAGTTGATCTTCTCTATTAGGGGACCTGTTACTATTCCGGAGAAATATCTGTTTGGTTGATATTTTTATTTAGGGCCTATCAGGAGGCTGTAATGAAGATCTACGTTGGTAACATTTCTTTTAATACGGAAGAAAACGATCTCAGGAAAGTTTTCGAAGAGCATGGTTCTGTTGATTCAGTAACGATTATCACGGACAGGGACACTGGCCGTTCGAAGGGTTTCGGCTTCGTCGAAATGCCGGACGACACTGAAGCACAGGCCGCGATCGACAGCATGAACGATAAAGAGTTCATGGACCGCACACTCAAGGTCAATAAAGCGCGCCCTCGCACCGATAATCGCGGTGGCGGCGGTGGCGGCGGCCGTGGCGGATTTGGCCGTGGCGGATACTAGAGCACAGGCTCGATAATAACCGGGTGCTACAGATAGGGTGGCACACGCCGGTCAAAATAAAAAGGGAAGCTGGTAGTCCAGCTTCCCTTTTATTATTTCACCAGGTCTGATCCGCTCTGACCGATCCAGTCAGACAACCGGCGCGATGGAACCTCCATCGAGTCTATTCGGTGCCTGTAAAATAATCCTCCGCCTTGTGGCGGATTATCTCCCCTTCGATCATGTAGATCACATCTTCAGCGATATTGGTAGCCTGATCGGCAATCCTTTCAAGATGCCTTGATATTGAAAGCTGATGTATCAGGTATTCGACATCTTCCGGCCTGTCCTTTATATCCTGGTGGATACGCAGGAAAAAATCCCTGTTAAAAGTATCTACGATCTCGTCCATCCTGCAGACTTCGTGAGCAAGCTGGGAACTCTCCTGCACAAGCGCGTCGAGGCTTTTTTTGAGCATTTCCCTGACTTTCGTCGTCATATCAGAAAAATCATAGAGCGATTTCTCCCTGCCGCTCATGGCAAGATAGAGAGCTCTCTCGGCGATATTCACTGACAGGTCCCCGACTCTTTCGAGATCGTTATTGATCTTCAGGACCGAGATGATCAATCTGAGGTCGATCGCCACGGGTTGGTACAGGGCGAGTACTTTCAGACAGTCCTCTTCAAGCTCGACCTCCATCCTGTCTATATCGATGTCACCGTCGATGACTGCCTTTGCCAGATCGGCGTCTCGCTTTTCGAGAGACTTGACGGCTTTCGAGAGGCTTTCCTCTACAGTCGTGCCTATGATAAGTATCGATTTCTTCAGGTTCTCTATCTCTTTGCCGATATGTCTGGACATCTCGCCCCGACCTCCATTCTTCTATCCGAATCTCCCTGTTATATAATCTTCCGTCTGCTGCTCATCAGGATTTGTGAATATCTGGCCGGTCTCCCCGAACTCCACCAGGTCCCCTTCATAAAAGAAAGCTGTCAGATCTGAGACGCGGGCGGCCTGCTGCATGTTATGCGTTACTATAAGGATCGTATAGTTTCCCTTCAGTTCATCGATAAGTTCTTCTATCCTTGCCGTAGAACGTGGATCAAGCGCTGAGGCCGGTTCATCCATGAGGAGGATCTTCGGCTTTACCGCTATGGCCCGCGCGATGCAGAGCCTCTGCTGCTGTCCCCCGGAGAGTCCCAGGGCATTGTCACCGAGCCGGTCTTTTACCTCATCCCATAGAGCAGCCTGCTTAAGGCTTTTTTCCACTATCTCCGAAAGTCTCGATCTGTCCCTGGTCCCATGGATCCTCGGACCGAAAGCGATATTGTCGAAGATGCTTTTTGGAAAAGGATTCGGCTTCTGAAAGACCATCCCGACCTCTTTACGAAGAAGGACGACATCGACTCCCTGTGAATAAAGATCCTGCCCCTCCAGGTTAAGGGTCCCCTCTGCACGGCATCCCGGTATCAGGTCGTTCATCCTGTTGACAGCCCTCAGAAAGGTGCTCTTGCCGCAACCACTCGGACCGATGATCGATGTCACAAGTCCTTCAGGGATCTTAATATCGACCTTCCTGACAGCCTCGTTCTCTCCGTAGAAAACTGAGAAACCTTCTGAAGAAAGCAGATCTTTCTTACCGGGAAATTTCATTGTTCCTGTCATCCTCTCAACCTTTTCGATATCCTGGCCCTCATAATAATAGCCGCCAGGTTCAGTAAAAGTACCATGATCACAAGCGTGAAGACCATTCCATACTGCACGTGCCTGATCTCGTCGACCGCCTCGTGTTCAGTGGCGAGATTGTATATATTCCAGGGCAGAGCAGGAGTCGGCTGGGAAAAAGTCTCGAATAATCCGAGAGGTTTCCCGACGCTTACCGCAGCTGTAAAGATTATCGGAGCTGTTTCACCTGCCGCTCTTCCCAGGCTTATGATAGTGCTTGTAAGTATTCCGGGCATGGCCGCGGGAAGGATGACAGTCATAATTGTATACCACTTTCCGGCTCCGAGGCTCATAGATGCTTCTCTGTATCCCCTCGGAACGGAAAGGACGGCTTCCTCTGAAGCTCTGATAATCGTTGGAAGAATGAGTAAAGCAAGCGTCATCGATCCTGCCAGAACGCTTTTTGAACTTGAAACATGCATCGTATTAATAAAGAAGGCGAGCCCGAAAAGGCCGAAAACGATGCTGGGAACACCGGCAAGAGAGCTTATACATGTCCTTAAAAGACTGACGAACCGGCTTGTTCCGGCGTATTCCGCGAGATATATCGCCGTTATGATTCCCAGGGGTATGGCAAAAAGCATCGCTCCTACAGAAAGGTAGAAGGTACCGAGCATCTCCGGCCATATCCCGCCGAAAAAATGAGCGTCTTTCGAAGTATCAAAAAGGAAACGCCAGTACAGGGTCAATTCCGGCTTCATCATCTTTTCTATATCAGCTTCAAGTCTTCCGAAGATCGGCTGAAGAGAAGTTCCGGCGAAAAGATCCTCTCTTGGCGTCTCCACCTTTCTCCCCATCCGTGAATCGTCAGAATAGTCGTAACTTTCTACATAAAGAAGATGGTGAAGCTTTACAAGGGTACGGTCCCATCTTGTCTGCCCATATTGTTTTCTTGGCAGAACATTACTTTTTTCTCCCGCTCTGGGACCAAGCAACTCGGTTATCAGTTTCTTCAATTCGGTAAGATCAGATCTGTATTGTCTTCTGAAGGCGCTTCCCGACTCCTGCATCTCTACCTCGAAAGAATCTATCAGGTCATAGACCGGCTGCCGCGCTATCATCGCTTCGCGCAGGTCTCCGGCAAGATCACTGGTTTTTCCCCGTCCGAACTGTTCGCGCTGCATCTTGCGGTACTCTACCGTTCCTCGAAAAAGAAAGGCTTTTGAACCACGTATGATGATAGGCTGAAGAAGGATGACAAGCGATACAGCCATGATGATAATGGCGAATAATCCGACTGAAGTGAATGAACGATCGAGAAGTTTTCGCGTCCCTACGTCCATCTACGCCACCCTCTTCCGAGATCTTCGCACTATCATCTCGCTTATAAGGTTTGATACGAAAGCTATTACAAGAAGACACAGAGCCATCGCGAACAGAACGTGATATCTCGCCGATCCGGTTACATGGTCTGCTTCCCCCATATCGCCTGCTATCGTAGCCGTCAATGTTCTGACCGGTTCGAGAAGGTTGAACCATGGTTTCGGTATCCTCGACGCGTTACCCGAGGCCATCCAGACGACCATCGTCTCCCCGATCGCCCTCATCACGCCGAGAATCACTGCGGCAGTGATCCCGCTTTTTGCCGCCGGCATGACGACCTTGAGAAGTGTTTCAGCCCTTGTCGCGCCGAGGGCGTAACTTCCTTCTCTAAGCTCTCTCCCGACCGCGTTGAGGGCATCTTCAGAGACCGAGACAATAGTAGGCAAAGCCATAATGCCGAGGACGACCGACGCGTTGATCGCGTTTGTCCCGCTCGATATCACGAGTCCGTTGAGAAATAAATAAATCCTGCTGACCACAAGGAAAGCAAAGGCCGCTGATCCGGAAGCGATGATTATCCTCGCTGCCAGTCTCATCCTTCTGCTAAAGAGGTTGCTCAGCAGATCGCTGACAACGATGACAAGGATGATATTTAACGGCACCAGTACGATAAGTGCCCCGACGGATAACAGTGAACCGCCTTTTTCCTGAAGCATCGGAGCGAAGATCACCAGCGCGAAAAACCCGTATACGACAGAGGGGATCGCAGCCAGCATCTCTATGACCGGTTTGACGATCTGTTTCATCGAAAAGGGAAGTATATCACTCAGGCAAAGGGAAGCAAGCGCGCCGACCGGCACGGAAAAAAGCACCGCTCCCAGAGTCACGAGACCGCTGCCGACAAAAATCGCCAAGGCACCGAACTCGGCGGTTTCTCTGGATGGATACCACTTCGTACTGGAAAAAAATTCCCTGAATCCCTCGAGTTGGAAAAAAGGCACCGCATCCCTGATGATAAAATAAAAGATAAACAGAAGGGCGATAAGGGAACTCGAAGCGACAAGGACAAGTATAGAATGGCCGATACGGGAGCCTATCATCCTGATACGCTTTTTCCTGGCTCCCATCAGAAGGCGGCTCCCGAACTCCCTGTTCTCTGAATTTATCCCTGCTTCGGCCATCTACTTTCCCTATACGCGATCTGATCCGCGTGACTTTTCGGCCTAGTACTTCGTTACGGGTATATAACCGATCTCTTCGATTATCTCCTGGCCTTTCGTAGAGAGATAGAGCGTTATGAAGGCGTGAAGATGCGATCCAAGTTCAGGATACTTGTTCGTAAACATGAAAAGCGGCCTTGATACAGGATAGACACCCGAAGATATCGTGTTACGATCAGGCATGATACCATTGATCTTGAGCGCCTTGACGGTACGATCCACGAAACCAAGTCCCGCGTAGCCAATCGCCGCGGGAGTGCTCTGCACTCTCTGGCGTACAGCTCCGTTGCTGCCGACATACTCGGTATTCTCGTAGATCTTTTCCTTGTTCATCACGAGATTCTCAAAAGTTTCGTAGGTTCCGCTGTTCGTTTCACGGCTGATCCTTACGATCTCGACGTTCGGGCCGCCGACATCTTTCCAGTTGTTTATTTTTCCCGTGTAGATATCCCGCACCTGCTCTACCGAAAGATCCTTCACGGGATTGCTCGGATGTACTATTATCGGCAGCCCATCAACCGCTATGACATGAGCTACCGGCATTCTGCCCTTATCCACGGCGGCGCTGAATTCATTCAGCTTCATGAAGCGGGACATGTCCGCGATATCGCACATGCCGTTGATCAGGCTCTTCGCTCCATTACCGCTTCCTGATTCACTTACCGTGATGTTGACATCGTTATGAAGGGACATATAATACTCGGCGAACGCCTTGGCGATCGGCCCCACAGTGGTCGACCCATCGATGATGATCTTCTCCTCGGCGAAAGCGCTTCCTGATATCAATCCTGCCATCATGACGATAGCGAGTGATAAAAACGACAGTTTACTGAAAAACGATCTCATTTCATTCCTCCTTGTTCCATTTATAATCTCTCACCTGGATTAACGTTTCATTAGGGAATTGTTAATTTTTTGTTAGCATTTCCCTCCATTAAATCTAGAATTTAAGAGCCAGGTCGACCATCAATCTCCTGTATTCGATCTCTTCATCTATACCCTTGTTGTTCAGGAATAAACTCACACCCATATCGACCTTCTCGGCAAGTCCGTAACCGAACCCAAATTCAAATCCGTTACCGTCAGTGCCTCCACCCCTGAAATCAGAGTCGGTAAAGGCGCCGATCACAGCATTATCTTCGACTTCACGATAATTAACGGCTAGCTTCAGGTTACCCTTTCCCTTTCCGCGTTTTATCGTTGTTCCAAAGAGATACCCCTGATCAAGATCGTCAGCAGCTGTATTGGTGACGTAATTAGCATAAAGCAAAAGAGCCGTTTTGTCCAGTTTGATCCCGAATTCGCCAAGGACTTCGAATTCGTTGAAATCACAGGCATAGAGAAGATCACCCCCGTCAGCTATCGCCGTATTCCCGAAGGCGTCCTCACTGTCAAAAAATACGGGCGTTACCTCAGCCTCGATGTTGTAATCGTAGTATCCCGCTCCGACGATCACGTGAAGATTGTCAGCAGGCTTTACCTCGAGCACTCCCTGAGCTCCAGCCATCCAGTAATCATCAGATGAACTGTTTTCTTCGACATAGAAGAAACCGGTGCCAAGCATCACTGTCACCTTATCATTAATATCACCTTCAAACCTGGCTGCGAGTCCCTCGGGATTAAGATCCCCGTCCCATATCAACTCGGTCTTCTGTACCTTCTCGAAGGGGAGTTTCATCTTTCCCCCGATAAGATTCAGCCCCTTGACGGCGGTCGGGTGATAATCGAAACAGGCAAGATCGAGATTCCATCCCTTGGTCGACCAGCCGCTATCGAGAGTCTCGTTGGTCGATACCGGATCGTCTGAACCACTGGCAAATCGGAATCCGACCGAGATCTCTTCGCTTATCATCGCCGAGACCATCAACCTTGCCCTTATTCTCCATCTTGTCCGATCCTCATCCTTTGACTCGTCCTGAATCAATTCGTGACGATGCCGGAAGTCCCCGCTCAATTTGATATTGTCAAACCAGTTGCCTGATTTAGACGCGACAGGCAACATCAGAATCAAGACTGCCATGGCAAGGATATTTTTCCTCATTATTTCACCTCTTCCTTAAAAAGACTGCGACGCCCGGCTCTCCGGACGCTAAAATTTCCTTTATATTTCCGACCAGCCATTATTTATACTCCCGGCCCGGTTCATTTACGGTACTGCTTTCAGAGACCTCGGCAGTGAATATAGATACGACGCATTAGCTGCTTATTAGGGAAAAGTTAGAAATTTATGAGGATGTGGATTATCAGGATGAAAGAGGAATCTCGATTTTGAATATGCTTCCCTTGCCGGGCTCGCTCTCCACGGAAACTCTTCCATCGTGGACCTGTACGATATGTTTTACTATCGAAAGGCCCAGTCCCGTTCCGCCCAACTTGCGGCTCCTTGCCTTATCTATTCTGAAGAACCTCTCAAAAAGTTTCAGGCTGTACTGCGGTTCAATACCACAGCCCCGGTCGATCACGTCTATTACGAGCCAACCGTTCTCTTTACAGGCTTTTACGGTCACCTTGCTTCCTTCTCCGCTGTAATTCAACGCGTTATCAAGAAGATTGATGATCGCCTGTTCAAGAAGCGCTGGATCAACCATTGCCACCAGGTCATCCGGGCAATTGACTTCTATGATTATATTCCTGGCGTCAGCTTTGGAAGAACAAAGGTGCCTTGCTTCATCTATGACCTTTCCGATATCTGTCTTCTCGAACCTTATCTCACCGGATTCCTCCTCTTTCTCCACCTGCGCCAGCATCAGAAGATCAGCTATTATCCTTTTCATGCGATCAGCCTGCCGGTCGATTATCGCAAGGAATTTCCTCGTATCGGACTTGTTCTCGATCGCGCCATCCATAAGAGTCTCTACAAACCCTTTTATCGCTGTAACCGGTGTTCGCAATTCATGGGACACATTGGCGACAAATTCACGCCTTACATCCTCCAGCTTCTTTATTCTGGTAACATTGTTAAGAGCTATTACCGCGCTGGAGCGGTTCCCGTCGATACTCATCATCGTGACTCCTCTTGCCTGAACAAAAATATCGGTTCCATTATTATTGATGATAAAATCAACCTCTGCAGGCCCGGAGCCACCAAGAGTGTCAATGACAAATTTCTGAAGCTGCCTGTTTCTTACCAATTCCTGGATACTTTTGCCAACCGCCTTATCGACAGAAATACCTAGAAGTTCTGAGGCGCCCGGGTTTATCCTGATAATCCTCTCATTCCTGTCGACGACCAGTAGCCCTTCCGGTATAGCGGAGAAAACAGCATCCTGTTCACTTTTCTGAAGCTCTACCATATCGATCCGGTCACTCAGCGATGAAGCCATGTTGTTGATGACTCGGGACAGTTCGCCGATCTCAGCCATTCCATGCGCAGGGATCCTGTAATCGAGGTCTCCGGAATCGAAATGTTTTATGCCTTTTTTCACTTCCTCGATTGGAGAACTTATTCTTCGGGCCGCGAAAACACTCAACAGACCGGCGATCATTGCTGTAATTATCCCCGCCATAAAAAGGTGTTTGTACATCGTCGACAGGCTGCCTTCGATCTCTGTAAGTGGAATCGAAGCCCTTACCGTGCCTTTTATCTCTCCACCCACGTCAAGCGGTATGGCGACATAAATAAAATCCTGGCTAAGCGTAGCGCTGTGCCTTTTCGAAACTCCCGTAGAACCTGACAGCGCTTTTAATATCTCGGGCCTGTCAGAGTGATTTTCCATTCTGGCAGGATCATCCTCTGAATCTCCGATCACTCTTCCCTTCCGGTCAATCACAGTTATTCTCATGTCCGATCTCTCCCCATAGATATCACAGAGTGAATCGACATTTGTCACGATCGGACCTGACATGAGATCGGCAAGATGTAATTTAACCATTATCGCCCGTTCTTCGAGGCTTCTGGTAATGTCTTTTTCGTGGAAATCCCTGACCGCTTTTGACGAATACCATGAGACCAGAATCAGGGAAAACAAGATTATCAATAAATAATAAGGGAGAACATGCCAGATTATGCTCTTCTTCTTCATCCTATATCTCCCTGAACCTGTAACCGACTCCCCTGACAGTTTCGATTGTCCTGCCGAACGATCCGAGCTTTTTTCTCAAACTGACTATATGGACATCCACTGAACGGTCGGTAACGGGGTAGTCTTCACCTCGAGCCACATCGATCAACTGGTTCCGCGTAAAGACCCACCCGGGTCTGCGCGCAAGCTGGTGAAGAATAAGAAATTCTGTGGATGTCAGGGAGACCTGTTTACCTTTTATAAGGACCTCGTGTTTTCCCGGATGGATAACGATATCCTTCTTCGAAATCACTTCGTTCATCTTGGGTATCAGGTTTTTCTTTCGCCGCAATACAGCCTTGATCCTTGCGACAAGCACCTTCGGGCTGAAAGGTTTGACAATATAATCATCCGCTCCCAGTTCAAGGCCGCTCACTATATCGGATTCATCTCCCCTGGCTGTAAGCATGACTACCGGAATTGTGGATGTCGCATCGTCATGCTTCAGTATCCTGCATACTTCGAGTCCATCTATCCCGGGGAGCATCAGATCAAGCAGGACCAGATCGGGAGAGATTTCCCGCGCCACCCTGACAGTATCCTCTCCCGTATCTACACGAGTAACCTTGTATCCGTTAAGTTCGAGATTGTACGCGACAAGTTCGAGTATATCCTCCTCATCATCAACGACCAGTATATGCTCGTGGGGCATCACAGACCTTTCCGGATCGGATCGTGCGTAACAATAATGATTGAATATTATACTGCCAATATTAGAATAATGTTAAGACAAAGTAATATTATTATTAATATTCTGTTTTGAGAAGTGTAAAACTGAAGGATCCGACTTGAGATTCGCACAGATCAAAAAAATCAGTTCGCCGGAAGATCTGTTTTCATTGCCCGCCCTTAAGAGTAAGTACGGTAGCATCATTTCCGAATCCGGTGATCGTATATCCGTCGCGGATCCCGTTGTTGACGTTAGGCAGATATCCGATCTGCCCACTCCCGGCAGCTACGCCGTTTATCGGTTCTGAATCGTTGCTGGTGAAGGGATTGAACAATGTATGTCCTCCGGGAAGCATATCAATAAGTGTGTTTCCGCCCGGAGTAGTGTCCGCGTCGACATCACCGGGATATAACCCCTCTGACATCACGCTGAAATCCTCCGCTGCGAGCTGAACAGTGTGGCACCCCGATTTTACAGTTGCTTCCTTTGCCCTGGACTGCATACTGGCATAGTTGGGAATCGCGATCGCACTTATAATACCGATTATTACAACGACTATCATAAGTTCGATCAGTGTAAATCCACTTTTATTCATGACTCAACCTGTCCTGACGCATTATCCTTTAAATCCGGTCCCTCTTAAATTATCTCACCTCAGCGCGGGATCGCTTACTTCGCGCGCAATAACACCAAAATGCAATATCTATTCCAGATACTTTCCGGCTTATTGCCAGACGGTATGATCAGGAACGACACGTAACCCGGGGGAATTTTAAATAACGACGGTCAATCCCGGCTGTTGTTCCATCCCCAGGCATGAGGCCATTTTGAAGTATCATACCTCACTACTGTATGGCATGTATTGCAGGCTGTTGACCTCTCTGGACTGCTTCCCCCGTGTTTTTCAGAGAATTCTCCGATATCCTCGACTTCGCCTCTCGAATCCTCGTGGCAGACGCCGCAGCTCCCGATCGTCTTTACCAGCCCGGTATATCCCTGGTACTGGAGGGGTTGAAGATTATCAGCATCAAGCTCCGAAGGGTACATCGCGTGGGGTGAATTATGGCATGCCGCGCAGTTGACCGAGCCGTGGCCCGTCGCGTTGCGGAAAAGCGTCCCTTGAGGTTCCATCCCCGGCACTCCGGAATGGCACTGGCCGCAGGAAGGTTCTCCAGCCCATGGAATCCTGCCCGCTTCGATCGAAGAAGCCACATGGGCGAGGGTTCCGTGACATGTCTGGCAATTCCCGTCTGTCGCGGTGTGATTTCTGCTTCTCATGCATTTTGTGATCTCGCCCGGGTGGCATTGATAACAGGACGCTTCACGCGTTGAATGCGCTCCATGGATCGCTTCGGAAAGATATATGCCCGCAGCGCCGGCCCCCTGGGTGCCAAGAGCCGGACTCCCATGACACGACGCGCAGAGAAATGGTATCGAATCTGCCAGGCCGGTCTCGTGAAGACGGTCATGATCGGATATGATGTCAGACCAGGCCTGCTCTCCGTGGCATTGCGCGCAATTTATCTCGTCCGAGACGGGGACTGTGGCCCTTGTCGTCGCGACGACCGCGCCCTGGTCGTTTTTTACAGTTATAACAGCGACCTGATATGGATCCCAGGTCCCTGAATCATAGACAGGAGTCACCGGTACGCCCTCGGCGATAAAATGCCCCGCCGCTGACTCCATCTCACCGAAAAGTCCCTTGCCTGCCAGCCCGACATCGACCGGCGGAGCTGTGAAACCGGCGAAGGAACGGAAGATATCCGCGGCGTTGTCCCAGAACTGGCCGTAATCTCTTTTTCCGTAAGAATATGTATTGACGGCAAGATAATACTCGACCGTCAGGCCAGATGTAACGACCTGAGGGGGATCGCCCCTTTTAATCACCTGCGCCCAGATATTATTGTAAGGAGGAAGTATGACCGCTTTGTCATAGGTGTCGTTGAGGCAATGCATGCCGAGATCGTTCCAGGCGAAAACTACATATTCACCGGTCACGAAACCGTTTCCGTCGCCGCTTCCCGGCCCGACAGAATCATCGCCGCATCCGGTTGATATCAGAGCTGCAAGGATCAGTAATACCAAGCGATTCATCGTGCACCTCCATAAAACAGGCCAAGATTGCATTATCATTCTTTTTTCTGTTGGATTGAAAGCGTAGCATCATGCCTGTGGCAGGGTCAACAATATAAGAATAATTATCGATTAATCGTAATTTTTCCGACTTCCGAACTGGCTATTCTTTTTGAAAAACGGGCCACTTTGAGCCCGGTATTCAATAAATTGATATGCTGTCATAAGCTTTGGATGTATATTCCATTCCAGCATGGAAGAAAAAGAAAAACTAAGCAGGAGAGGGCTTGCTCACCTCTCGATCGTATATCTTGTCTGGGGTTCGACCTATCTCGCGATACGAGTCGCGGTAAGGGAAGGGTCCGGATTTCCCCCCTTCACCATGGCGTTGATGAGAGTGATCGCAGCTTCGGCGATCCTCCTTCTCTGGGCTCTTTCGCGCGGAGAAAGAGTACGTCCTTCCCGAAGCGAACTCGGGATCCTCGCCGGAAGCGGGATCCTCCTCTGGGTCGGCGGCAACGGGCTGGTAAGCTGGGCGGAGATGCGAGTCTCATCGGGCCTTGCCGCTCTGCTCGTAGCGGCGATGCCTATATGGGGAGCCTGCATAAACTGCGTTGTCGACAAAAATTTGCCGGGATGGAAGATCTCCGGGGCTATTTTAAGCGGCTTTATCGGTGTGGGAGTCCTCTCCTGGCCCGTCCTGAGCCGGGGGACGACCGCTGACGTACTCTCTGTGATCGCTCTGCTTCTTGCTCCTCTCGCCTGGGCTACCGGCTCGATATGGCTTCAGCGGCGTAAACTCGGCCTTGGCGACCGGGCCATGTCGGGATGGCAACAGTTGCTCGGTGGAGCGGGGCTTCTTGTCTTCGTCATCCTGCGAGGCGAACCTTTCCCCGCACCGACCGCGGAAGCGTGGGCCGCCTGGGGATACCTTGTACTGCTCAGTTCGGTGATATGCTTTACTTCTTACCTGACGACGCTTCGGCTTCTTCCATACCAGGTAGTGATGACCTACGCCTACGTCAACCCGGTCATCGCTGTATTCCTCGGCTGGCTCATCCTGAAAGAGGATGTCTCGTGGTGGACAATCACAGGGGCTGCGCTGGTAGTAGCAAGCGTCGTGGGGATCTTCAAGAACAGAAAATGACCCCGATCCGGGATCTCGCGCCGAACCCGCCGGTCACGCGGCGCGGCGTCCAGAAATATCTCGAAAATATTCCTTTGCCTGCTTTAGTCTTTTGATTGGTCTATGGACGCGACGACAGTCTTCGGCAGTTCCTTGATAAACTCCTGCCTGAGACTGTAGGTATATGCCCCCTGGGTGGGAATAAGAAGCATATCCCCTCGATTTATCGATCTCCCGTGATATGAATAGCCCCAGAGATCATGCGGAGTGCAGAGCGATCCTAGTATGTCGAACCGATGTTCCTCCACTCCCGGTTGTGATAAATTGATCACGGGAAAGAAATCATGCTCGAAACGTTCCCATCCGACAGCGTTGGTACCGGCATCGGTAATTGCGATATCGGGATCCTTCAAATCGACGACTGTCATCAGGATGTGCATGCTGGCATGGCATAACCACCGACCCGGTTCAACACAGATCGCGCAATCTTCCATCCCGGGCAGGTCCCTGTCAATAGCGGCGGAAATACTCTCGACGAAATCCTCTATCTCCCTGCTTTTCAGCAGATATCTCGATCCTGTATCGGGGCCATTCGGGGAAAG
The DNA here is from genome assembly GCA_016932415.1 of Candidatus Krumholzibacteriota bacterium. Classification (NCBI taxonomy): domain Bacteria; phylum Candidatus Krumholzibacteriota; species Candidatus Krumholzibacteriota bacterium. The sequence goes on along the minus strand of JAFGCX010000010.1, from coordinate 13,723 downwards.
AAGGTTCCTCAACGCTCCCGATGGAGTCCCTCCGGCTCTCAGCCATTCCCCATGCTCGGGCCAGTAACCGCCTCCAATATCAATAAAACCAATCTTCCGAAGTATCGACTCGGGGAGTTCCCTTAACGCGCCACCAAGCCTGCCGAGGAAAGCAGTCTGGGCATCGGGAGTAAGGTTCCAGCTTGTATGGAACTGTATGCCCTCGAGCCGCACGAATCGGTGACTTTCCGATCTGACAAAAAAATCGCGCAGTTTTGCCAGGGGAATGCCGAATTTTCTCCACAGCCCGTCTTCTACAGTCGTCAGTCTCACACCGGCTTTTATCGTGCGTGACATCTTCCGCGATATCTCGCCGAGACGATCGAGTTCTCCGAAACTGTCGATAAGGACAGTCACCCTGTCACTGTTATCGAGCGCCGCTGACAACTCGCTATCTGTCTTGCCTGGACCGCTGAACATTATCTTTTTCGCGCCGGCTTTCAGGGCCAGACGAAGTTCCCTTCCGCTTGAAACATCGAGGCCCGCACCCTCGCCGGCGATTATCCCGGCGATCTCAGGCATATTGTTGCTCTTTACAGCGTAATAAACCTCGACAGGTCTGGAAAGGATCGAAAAAGCCTCACGGAACCTGGATAATCTTTTTTTAAGGACAGATGGATCCAGGATATAAAGCGGGGATCCGTACTCCCTCGCTATTTCACGAAAAGACCCGGCTTTCTCCACGTAGCCGCCGACAAAATCTCTCAGCATATCCTCATCCATGGGAGGAGGAGTATCTCGAAGGACGCGCATAAGATCGGGGTGCAGCCCGATCAGATCTTTTTCATCATAGCGGCTGGTGGGACAGTTTTCGTTTTTTTGCATCGTTGATTTCCTGTTCGATCTCGAGTTCAACAGCTTCCCGCACCTGTTTCACCTGGGATCCGACGTCGATCCCGGATAGAGGCCTGAAGATCATATGTCCGATCAGCCAGCTGCCATAATCCTCTGGAGGCAGTTTTATGCTGTCTCCAGGTTTTTTCAGCCAGCTGACTTCGATTATCTCCTGCGGCAGAGTATCGCTCCTGACACTGACCGATCTGAAACGGCCCTCCGAGCGTGAATGCACCCGAAGACCGACAAGATGATCCCACCGTTCCTTTTCCGGCACCTTCACCTCTCCCCCCGCGGCAAAATCGATCTGCGCCGAGATCATATCAAGCCCACTGCTCGACTTTATCATCTGGGGCAGGCAATCCCCCGCCGGGCGAGGGGTTATTTCCAGGAAATACGGCCTGCCGTCGCGAATAAAGAAGTCAGCCATCCCCATGCACCGCCCGAGCCGGAGAGATTCTATTGCCGGCCTGAGCAATTCACTGAAGCGGGAAAGAGTCAGTGGAAAATCGGGGGCGGGTAGTTCGTACGCCAGCACCGTCCCTGCCGGTTCCCCCGGAAGGAGATGCTTTCTCGCCACGCGTACGATATCAAGCTTTCCTTTCGAATGAATAAAATCGACACTGTACTCGGGGCCTTCGATCCACTCTTCGCACAGGACCGCTCCATCGCCAAGAAGACCGTCCCTGTCAAAAGCCGGATCGGGCCTCTTTCGCTCAAGCCCCTGGGATATCACGTCGAAAGCATCCCGCGTTCCCCGCTCATCGAGACACTTGAAAGTAAGTTCGCTTCCGCTGAGGATCGCCGGCTTAAGGACTATCGGCCCGCCGATCGAGAAAAAAAACGATACAGCTTCTTCTGCGCTCTTTACCATGGCGGCTTTCGGACAGTCGACTCCACGTGACTCCCATGCTTTCTTGGAAAGAAATTTGTCGCGGCATCTGATTATAGCATCCTTATCCGAGAAATTATTATACCCCCCGGCCAGTTCCGAGGCGAGAAGAAGCGATTCACAGTCAAAACAGGCCACGCCACCGATCGTCAGGCCGGATTTTTCAAGTGAGGCATCGACCTTTCTCAGAACAGCTTCCCTCTCATGAAGGGGGTGGATAAGATGAAAATCGCCTGGCGTCGCCAGGGGCTGATCACTCGGGTATTCGGAAGGATCGGTCAGAAATACCGATCTGCCGGGAAGATTCTCTTGGATATAACTGATATAGTCGCGGGTAGCTCCGACTACCAGAACGCGCGATTCAGACACATCGATCCTTCCCTTCCGCCGCCACCGTCAACCGGTACCCGGCAGATCGCGTGCTTAGTACGTACAGTGGCCTCGGCGTAAGATGAAACCTCTCCTTCCATCCGAAATCACCGCAGAGAAAGTCAGTCTGGCTGAACCTTTCCTGGCAGCTGACCCGGATATGGTAGAGATTGATAGCCTTGGCGATTCCGGGAAACTCCGGCGAAGTGGCTCCCGCCATTACGGTATAACGGGAATTAAAGACAGCTCCCAGGTCGACCGCCGCCCTTACTCCGCCTATAGTAGCCGTTGTCACCCTGAGCATCCCCGAAGACGATAACCATCCGATCATCTTTTCAAAAGCTTCGACGAACCTGTAATCGGAAAAATAAGAGAGATTCCCGAATTCAGCGATATTTACGCGGAACATCCACTCGATATCGCCCGCTATCTTTTCACTCGGCCCGATGACGATATCGCCCAGAGACCCTATCTCGCGCGAGAGACGTTTCCTCGATTTACCGGAAAAGGTCTTCCAGTATTCATCGAAATCCCAGTTGTAATCGGAAGGATGAAAGAGATACCCCGTTTCATCGATCTCGGCATCGGCGATGCCGGAAGCGATCGCTTGCTCGACATACCGGACAACAGTATTTTCCGGCGCCGCATCCCAGAGGGCTGCCGCCACATCTGCCGAGGAAGAAGGCATGGTATTCTGTTCCAGCCAGGTCTGGCCATTCCAGGTCTCACCGGGAAACGCGCCGAAATAATCCTCTTCCTCGATCCTGCTCAGCGCGAGAAAACCGCAGACCTTCCCGCCCCTTTCGGCCACGACCATATGAAGTGGTCGGCCAAAGCTTTCATGAAAGGAATTCCTGATCTGCCAGCATCCGAAGAGATCTGTAGGGAGAGACAGGCCTATCCACAATCTGGCAGCCTCTTCCAGATCTGTGTTTATCCTGATTTTTAAATTGCCCGTCTTGTCACCGCTAGCTTCTGAGTACAACATTTAATTCGCTTCTGAGGCCACCGAAGTATTTCTGCGCGAATTCTCTCACTACCTCAGGATCGTACGGTTTGCAGCTGAACACGTCCAGATAGACAGCGTTCGACTGGTTGGCGAAATGAGCCGATATCAGAGATGTCTCGATCAGCTGCACCATCGAATAACCCGCCACGCGTTCGTCCTCACCAAAATGCACTACCTGAGTCTCTCCGAAACGTTTCATCTCGATCAGGTCGCACAGTTCGACTACGAACCTGCGGATCAGATCGGCATCCCTTATTGAATCTGCGTCACAATCATAGATATCTATCGCCGAAGCGATCCCCCAGGCATTCCGCCTGATCGCCTCCTCACGTATTACACTTGTCCGCTCGACCGTTATTGACATTTTATCCCTTTCTAAAGTCACCCGTCATCACGCGGGCAACTAATCATCCCAGTCTATATTCCTTTTTTCCCGGCGTTCTTTACGCCTTTTTTTCTTCCTCGCGTGTTCCTTTTCACGCTCGATTCTTTCATCAGTCCCTTTTCTGCCACCTTTGCGGTGGATCCGCGCGTCCAATTCGTCCAGATCAAGCTCTTCATCGGGCAGAAAATCCTCACTCTCAAAGTCGTAATCGTTGTATATATCGTCGTCGCCGTCGTAGATGTCATCATCCCGTCTCTTGAATTCACCTGACATAACAGTCGCTCCTGTACGCCTTTCCCAAAAAAACAGACCGTTCTAAAGCCCCACTTATGGACCTTTAGCCTGATTAATTAATTGATTGACAGTCAACGCAATTAGCGGGCCAATCGGGCGATTTATACATATCACTGTAACGTTATATATTACTATCTGTTACCAAAGGTTTCAAATCAAGCCCCAAGAAATTATCGGTATAATAATACTTTTTATTTTCATTATAAGTATTATTTTACTGCTATTGATCGGAGCTGACTTGATCCGGAGCAATCGCAAATCTGGAAAGTGATTTATTTATAGTATGATTCGGTTTAGCATCCCTATTGATAAAAGGTTATATTCAACAAAACTGGAGCTTGACAAAAGAAGCCATATCGGTATAGTATTACCGATATAATTTTGATTCATATTATGCTGAAAACTCCAGGCTGAAATTTATCGAATTATTTTTATCGGCCCGAAAGGAAGATTCAAAGTGCTGATACGTCTTGTCCTGATAATAAAGGATAAAACACTCGAAAAAGGGATACGCGAATATTTCAACGAGGCGAACGTCCGCCTCGAGAGCATCGGGCACCTGAAGAATCCTTTTCAGAAAGCGCTGCGCACGAACGGAGATATTTTCATAGTATCCTCATCGCTGCTTCCCGAACCTCTCGAGTCGTCGATCTCTCTCCTGAACGACCTTCCCGAAACGCCGACGACTGTCGTGCTCCATGACAGCAACTCACCGGAGGACCACGCGAACCTTATCGCGATGGGGGCTGATGTCGTACTCTATCAGGGATTGCAGAAGAATATACTTATCGAGGCAGTGGAGACGACGATCTATTCGAGGAGAAACCTTGTCGAGCGGCCTATCACGGGAGAAGGTGGCCTTCAGAAACCTCGAATAGAGACTTTGATCGCCCACTCGCCCCAGATGCAGATCCTTATGGAGATGGTAGGAAAGATCATAGGGACAAGCTCTCCGATCCTGCTGCTCGGGGAGACCGGAGTCGGCAAGGAGCACCTTGCCAGGATGATCCATGCCGAGGGCCAGAGGGCCGCGGCTCCCTTTATCGCCGTCAACTGCGCGGCGCTGCCGGAACAGCTCCTCGAGAGCGAACTGTTCGGACATGAGGCAGGCGCCTTTACAGGAGCGGTGAGACAGAGACGCGGCGCCTTCGAACTTGCCCACAGCGGAACGCTCCTGCTCGATGAGATAGGAGAACTCCCCATTCACATGCAGGCGAAACTTCTAAGGGTGCTTCAGGATTATGAAGTGAAACCTGTTGGAGGGGAAAAATCGATATGGGTCGACGTCAGGGTCATCGCCACGACAAACAGGCAGATAGAAAAAGAGATTGAAAAAGACCGGTTCAGAAAAGACCTTTATTTCAGGCTCAGCGTGCTTTCGCTGACTGTCCCTCCGCTCAGGGAGAGAAAAGAGGATATCCCCTTTTTCGTCGAACAGTTCATCGACCGCTTCAGTATGAAGATGAACAAGCTGGTAGAAGGGATCTCCGAAGAAGCGATGGACGCCCTGATCGAATATTCCTGGCCGGGAAACGTAAGAGAACTTATAAACGTCATGGAGAGAGCCATTATACTCTGCCAGGGCGATATGATAACTCTTGGCGACCTGCCCCAGGGAATCTACGCGATCAATCACGACTATCTGTCGATGGACAGGATCGTCGACAACCTCGATCCCGACTGGCGGAACCAGCAGCTGAAAGACGTCAAGACGAGAGTGATAGAGAAAGTCGAGAGCTCATACCTGAAGATGGTGCTATCGGAAACTGGAGGGCGCGTTGGCGAAGCGGCAAGAAGAGCCGGCATCCATCCGCGAGGTCTTTACGACAAGATGAGACATTACGGGCTGCGCAAGGAGGATTTCCGCGGCGACGCAGATAAGCCGGACATTGCATGAAGACTAAGGCCCGCCGCGGTTTGGGCTGACCGTTTTTCAAGTCCAATCAAGCTCAATCGATCACGGCTCCCGCGCTGCGACAAGATCCCTGATATCCTGAACAGACCGGGCTGCAGCATAAAAAATTATTGGAAATAATTATTATTAACGGTATATTCTGTTTTTTAAATAGCATGATAATCAGAACGCCTCTTTCTGCATGGAGCCTCTAAGCAATGCGCCTTCTCATGATCAATCCTTCGAATCCTTACGTAAGCATGGTAAAGATCAAAGAGAGCCGTTGGAACCGCTATCGCGTCTGGAAACCTCTCAGCCTGATGGTCCTCGCGGGAATGACGCCGCCTGAATGGGAAATAACCGTAATCGATGAAAACTTCGGGATACCCGACTATCAATCGATGCCTCGCCCCGACCTTGTCGCTGTCACAGCCTTTACTTCCCAGGCCAATCGCGCCTATGCCGTCGCGTCTTACTTCGAAAAAGCCGGTGTTCCAGTAGTGATCGGCGGGATCCACGTGACGATGTGTCTGGAAGAAGCGATGGAGCAGGTCAATTCTGTCGTAACGGGAGAAGCTGAAAGCATCTGGGGTGAGGTCCTCGAAGACGCGAAAGAAGGCAGGCTGAAGCGCCGCTATGACGGCGGCCTTGCCGCTCCAAAAGATATACCTGTTGCCGACCATGGCATATTCGATTCAGGATACGCGTTCGGATCGATCCAGACGACACGCGGCTGCCCGCTCAACTGCAGTTTCTGCAGCGTCTCGGCATTCAACGGCGTTCATTATCGCCTGAGGCCCGTTGACGATGTGGTTCGCGAATTCGGAAAGATCAAGGAAAAACGAGTACTCGTAGTCGATGATAATATCATCGGCACACGCCCGGAGCATATCGCCCGGGCGAAGGAACTTTTCCGCGCGATGATAGATGCCGGCCTGAAGAAGGAATGGATCGCCCAGACTACGATCAACTTCGCTGATGACGAAGAACTCCTCGATCTCGCCGCGAGGGCGGGGTGCAGCGGAGTCTTTATCGGATTCGAATCGGTCAAGCCGGAAGGCCTGATCGAGGTCGGCAAGAAATTCAATCTTCTCAATAACCGCGACTTTCACGAATCGGTAAAACGGATACACAGACATAACATCCTCGTCGTCGGCTCTTTTATCATCGGCCTTAACGTCGACGAACCAGGTATCGGCAGATATGTAGCAGACTCGGCAAGCCGGTACGGCGTGGACAGTATCAGTGCCCTGTTTCTTACCCCCCTTCCGGGAACGCGCTTATGGGATGAGATGGAGTCCGAGGGTCGAATCGTGCTCGACAACTTCCCGGAGGACTGGAAATACTACACATTGACATTCCCCGTGGCCAGGTATAAAAATTTTTCGCTCGACAGCATCCTCCGGGAAATGGAAGTCTGCACGCGGACCTTCTACAGCCTGCCCCGCATCTTTCTAAGGGTCTGGGACAATGTCTGGCACCGCCGGAAACCATGGATCAGCATAATGGGTAATCTGTCGTACAGGGGAAATATCCTGCTCAGCCGGAAGTTATACGGGGAGTATGTAGATGACGTCTCCCGCAGATTCTCATAAATGATCTCTCTCCACCTTCACCGTCGGCAGCGGGCAGGAGTCCCGGGATCACCGGGCAAGTCTTTTTAGATCCTCCAGCACCTCTCCCGCATGCTCTGCGGGTTTCACCTTTCGGTATACTTTCGCTATCTTCCCGGCAGGATCTATCAGAAAGGACATCCGCACTATTCCCATATATTCTCTGCCGGCCATCTTTTTCTTCTGCCAGACTCCGTACTTCTTGAGCATATCGAGTCTTTCATCTGAAAGAAGCGTAAATGGAAGCTCGTATTTTTGAGCGAACTTAAGATGGCTCGCCACCGAATCCTTGCTGACACCGAGCACTTTGATCCTGAGTTTCTCAAATCGGGGAAAGTCGTCCCTTATCGCGCACGCTTCCTTCGTGCACCCGGAAGTGTCGTCTTTAGGATAAAAATAAAGGAGGATCCACTGGCCGCTGTAGTCTGCAAGCTTGCGGGTATCCCCGTTCTGGTCCGGCAGGCTGAATGCCGGAGCCTTCTGCCCTTCTTTCAAGTCCATTTCATCTCCTCTGCCTGATCCCCGTCATCGACAGGGAAAATTCTATTCCTTTACGAAAAGATGGCGGTTCTCTTCAGGAAAGGCTTCCGGTTCATCCTTGTATTCCTTAAGAAAGACAAACAGTTCTGCCGGAGAAGCTGTCAGAAGGAGTTCCTCTCCATCATCGGCCCTGGAGACGCCGGAGAGCGATGACTTCCCGCTCTCAATCAACTTGCCTACCCATTCCCCGTTCAGTGGAGTCAGGGAAAGCTTCTTTCCCTCAAGTTCGACCCTGCAGACCGAATGTACAGGCATGACGTGCACGAGCCACCACTCGTTGATCCCCTTGCCTTCGGACGGTTCGCCCGCCGACAGATCGACAAAAACAACGCCATCGACTGAGAAATATGTCGCCGCCAATCTCGATTGGACGCCTTCCTCGAATGTTTCTATCGCTTCTTCTGTGAATATCCATGGTTCAGTGTATTTCCCCGATACATCCTCATCCCCCGCGGCGACCAGTTTCCACTGTCCCCTGACGGAAGGAAGATCTATCACCGAGTCGTCGGTGTAAAAATGATTGAGAGACTGAATGAAGCATCCCGAAAAGACGATGCTTATGAAAACCGCGCAGGCAAACAGAATAGATTTTCTAAACATGACGTTTCCTTTCCGCTTTTAAGCAGGAGATTTGCCGCAACCATGTGAAAAGTATAATCTATCTGCCCCGGTAATATAATAACTTTCTATCCGGGCCTGTTTTCAGAATGAGGTCAGTTTATAAATATATACTGGGTAGACAGAAATAACTCCTCGCTGATTGACAATATTATTCAATATTGATAGCATTTACATGATTAATTCCTTTAACTGCTAAATATTGAACGTCCCCTGACTGTGGAGGGATAAAAGTGAGACAGATTATCAGAATCCTGCTCTTTGCCGCTCTTGCCATCAGTTTCGCCTTTTGCAGTACGACGCGCCACAATACGATACCGAATGACGCCCCCCCACCGACCTACATCTACCCCCCGGATAACAGCACGGGGCAGAGCCGGAACCCTACTTTCATCTGGAACCACTACAGGTATGCCGATCAGGGTGTGAACCACTATCTTATCTATCTGCGCTCAGGGCCTGGTGACGATGCCATGATCCTGGATGAAGTCGCCGTCTATGACTCGTTCTACGTCTGCCCCCTGACACTCGAGGAAGACACCGAGTACGAATGGATGATCTATGCCATCGACCAGCATGACGATGCATCGATAGGCCTGTGGTGGCAGTTCACGACCGGATCCGGATTCAACAATCCACCCGTGGCTCCGTTCGACCCCGATCCGGAGGACGGCTCCACAGGCGTGTTCCTGATCGCGACGCTGGACTGGGACTGCTATGACTTCGATGACGATCCCCTTACATATGACCTCTGGTTCAAGGACCTGTACGGTGACAGCACCCTTGTCGCGGACGGGATCGCGGGGCCGCCGTTCGACCCCGATGACCTCGAGCCGGACCGGAGATATTACTGGAAAGTAGTCGCTCATGACGATCAGGGAGGTTCCACTCCCGGGCCCTGGTGGGTCTTCAAGACGATGACAGCGCTCAACAGGCCTCCCGTAGAGCCATGGGTTCTTTTCCCCGACGACGACGCGACCACCGTGCCGCTCGACGTGGCTCTCGACTGGGGCTGCAGCGATCCGGAAGACGACCCGATCACCTATGACGTGGCGATGGGTCTTGCCGGCGGGACTCTCACCGTCATCGGCTCGGACCTGGCCGAGAGTTCCCTTGAGGTAACCGGCCTCGACCCCTTGACCGAATACGAGTGGCAGGTATCGGCGACAGACGATCACTACCAGACGACGCCCGGCCCGATATGGTCTTTCACGACGGGAGACGGCTCACCCCAGGTCTTTGCCGCAATGAGGCTCTGGCGTAATATAACATATAGCAGCGGCGTCATAAGGAATGATTATATCCAGGCCCGTTTCGACAGCGTCTACGCCCCCGACGGGCCGATATACCCGCTGCGGCCGGGCGCTGTCTCGTGCAATTCCTTCGACCTGGTATGGCAGTCTTTCTCCGATCAGTACGCCTATTCGGACTACATTGCCGGATACTTCCTCAATCCGGGCGGTCTTTATACATTCACGGTGACCGCGGGCGACGGGGTCCCGGACCTTACCACATTCCCGATCGCCCTTCAGACCTGCCAGCCGTATATCACCAGCCCCGAGCCGTTCGCCACGGTCTCGATGGACGGCTTCGACCTGGAGTGGCACACCTTCTGCAGCGGAACGATAGATATCACGATCATGGATCTCAACGCCGATTCGACGGGCGTCTATATCAGGACCGAGGATGACGGGGAATATACCTTCACTTCTGACGACCTCGCCCCCATTTCGCCTATGGCCTACCAGCTGATGATCGTACTGATCCGCGAGGAGAAGCAGTACATAACAGCCCCGGGGTACGACGCGCGAAGCTGGGTATGGTCGCGCACGCTCAGCACGCAATATGTGAGCTTGAGCGCTGAATAAATTACGGCGGCAACCCATCTGCCGATAGTAATGCCCGTGTGACATGCCTGTACTTTTGAAATTTTCAGGAAGGACATCTTTTCTCCTTCATCTGCCAACCCTCGCGAAATCGATGAAACCTCTCTCTACGTCCACACCGGTGAGCTCTACACGTACACGCGAGCCGACATCCAGTCCGCTTGAACCGCTGATGAGCTTTCCCTCGACCGGTATCTTGAGAAGCCTTACCCATGTTCCCTTCTCCGAAGCCCCCGTCACGAGCGCTTCGAATTTCTCGTGGATCCTGGGCTTGAGGAGAAGCGCCGCCGCCGATTTGTTGACGAGCCTCTCTACCTTTTCGGCCTCATTCTCTTTTTCGCTGCAGTGTTTCGCCAGAGCATCAATTTCGTCCACGCTATAGGGAGTCGTATCGCCGGAGAGCGCCGCCTTTAAAAGTCGCTGGGTGATCAGGTCGGGATAGCGGCGGTTAGGCGCTGTTGAATGCGCGTAGGCTTTGACGGCAAGGCCAAAATGCCCCGGAGACTTGCCACCTGGAAGTTCGGCGACGTATTCTCCCGGCCCCATCAGTTTGATGATGGCAAGGGAAAGGTCGGGGAATCGAAGAGGGTCGGCAGCCTTCTCCTTCAGGAGAAACCTGTCCAGCGCTTTCGCGTCCGGGTCGCGAGGCAGATCGTATTTATGATCTGCCGCGAGCATCACTATCCGGTCCCATCGTTTAGGTTCACGGACCACGCGGCGGATCGAGGGAAATCCTCTGGAAGCGAGATATCTGGCGGTAATCCCGTTGGCCGCGATCATGAAATCTTCTATGATACTAGTCGCTGCGTTCTTATGCTCCACTCCGAAATCACTAAGCTTTTCGCCCGCGAAAACAGGTCTCGAATTTATTGTCTCGAAACTTAGCGCCCCCTGAGAGTGCCGCAGTTCCCTCATGCGCCGCGCGGCCCGGTCCTGCGAGCGCAGATTCTCATCTAGCCCGTCGACCGCGGCAACAGCTTCGGGCGCATCTTCCTTCCCCTCGAGCCAGGCGGCAATACTGTTGTATGCCAGCTTCGCCTTATTACGCACAAGAGATGGATAGATATCCGAGTCTTTAACCGCTCCGTCATTGCCGATCAATATCTCGACGACTATAGCCAGACGGTCGGAATCGTAGTTGAGCGAAGTGATATCGGTAGAGAGCTTCTCGGGAAGCATCGGAAATATCACGGCCGGCGTATAGACCGAGGTCGTATTGCTTCGGGCGTGGCTGTCGATCGCCGATCCTTTCCTGACAACAGAATCCACGTCGGCGATCGCTACGAAGATCCTGATATCGTCTCCCGCCATGACCTCGGCAACGGTCAGCTGGTCGAGGTCCAGAGAATCATCATTATCTATCGATGACCATAACAGACCGGTGAGATCGCGAACAGCCGTCCTAGCAGCAGTTGCGGGAACCTTGATCCCGTCGAGCTGGGCAAGCGCTTCAGGCGAAAAGTCGGGCAGTAGGCCGCGGTCTATCATCGCCCGCCGGGCGATATCCTGTAATATCTTACGGTGCTCGTTTGAATTCATGTCTGTATCATTCATGTAATATTGCCTTTCCTGTTGAATTTCTCAGAGAATACTCTGTGGGTGTAAGCTTGTCAATGAAACGGCCGTCCCGATGTGATCGCGCCGACCATTAAGTGAGTAATACGATGGTCAGGGCGGCAAAACAGTGGATGATATATACCGGCCATAACGAGCCGGTGCGCCAGGCGAGGTATCCGAAATAAATCCCCGAAAGAACACAGCCAGCTGCTTCCAGTCCCGGCTTGTGGAGATGGAGCAGCGCGAAAGGCATCATCTGTACAAGAACCGCTCCCCCGCCGAATCTCTCCTTTAAGCCGAAGAGGATGAAACCCCGGAACATGAATTCAACGGCGAGCAGATCGATCATGACAAGCGCGATCCGGCTGATCGCCGGCCCCCTCGTCCCTCCGTAAAATCCCCGGAATGCCGGGATCCTTGACGCCGTAACAGCCAGGAGGACTGCCAGAGCGCAGGCGATTGCGACATGTGGCAGCCATATCCTCCACAGGCCGATTCGAAGGCCGAAATCAAGGGGATTTTTGCGGAGGATCAGGATGATCACGAGCAGAGGCAGGATCACGTAGTATGATAAAGTGCCGGGTATCTCCGGCGAGGTTGGAAGGAAACGGCTCGAGATCAGAAACAGGGTCGTAAAGGACAAGACGGTGACACTCAGGCGCTCTTCGATCAGAAAGGCCTTCATCCTCTTTGTCTCATTCATGAATAATCCGCGCATCAACTCCTGACGGTCAGCGCGAGATCGCTCTCCACCCAATGAAAAATACGACCAGGCGCCCATAATTGACTTAACCAAGCTCCGGCTGATCGATAAGACATTTTTTAGCCGGAGGGTTCCTGTCTGATAATCCTAGCAAAAATGGGAGATAAAATAATAGCGCTAAATATATCACTTTTGCCTCAAGCTGTTTTCATGATGACCATTTCTGCGGCACGACCCCCAAGAGATCGAACGACCCGGAAATCCTGACAAGTTGCGGCTGAGTCTGGTCCAGAATTGGAGGCAGGAGTCTATATGCTTGTGGGACTATTGAAAAATGAGTACAATACGCCGTAGTTTCAAAGGTCACGTGGATACAGACTGTCAGATATCGCGGTGATAGGTCATGTTTTTTAGTATTAAAAAAGAAATCCTGATCCTGCTGGCGGTCACCGCTCTCGCCATTTTTTTTTACGGCGAGATCGACTACAAGTCAGCGCCATTCTCCGGCATGGACCTCAAGTACTATCGGGAAATGGCGGCAGCCTCTCCATCGCTGGCAGAATCGATCCCAAGCCCCTGGGGCAACCGGATTCTCGGGCCATGGCTTGCCGGGCTCGCGGAAAACGATATTACCGGATTCAAGTCCCTTACTATCTTTCTATCTATTCTGCTTGTGCTGACCTTCTACAATCTGCTCGTCTTTCTTGGGATCGGACGGAAGACGGCAGTCGTTTCCTCGATCCTTTTCATATTCAGCAAACATTTCTTTGGAATGACTGCGTGGAATTTTTTCCAGGTCAAGGACCTTATCTCACTTGTCTGCCTGACAGCCGGGATCCTGCTGATGTACAGGAAAAGATGGATCTCGCTGGGGGCCGTCCTCCTGGCCGGATCCTTTTCAGGCGAACTTACCCTGGTCATGATCCCTGTCCTTTTCATATGGCTCCTTGAAAGGGGCGGCTTCAGTAAAAACTGGAAAGCTCCGGCCATGGCGTGCCTTCCCGGAGATACTGTCAAATGTTGTGTATGAGATTTTTCTCTGCATCCACGGTCACCTCTTTTAAGCTGCTTTAGCTTCTAATCCATCCTT